>JAYTXQ010000055.1:0-8317 GCA_043742825.1 Caulobacteraceae bacterium
CTGGCTAGATTTCTACCCTATTCTGGCCAGAATAGTCAACGGACTCGCCTAAGCGGCGATGCCCGTCTTTATCTTAACTCCCGCGCTTATCCCGCCGCGCCTTCACTCGCAGCCGCAAGGCATTGAGTTTGATGAAGCCGGCGGCGTCGCGGTGATCGTAGGCGCTTTCACCTTCCTCAAAGGTAACCAGATCCTGATCATACAGGGACTGTGGGCTTGAGCGACCGATGATGCTGACATTGCCTTTATAGAGCTTGACGCGGACCTGGCCGGTCACGCGCGTCTGGGAATAGTCGACGGCGGCCTGCAGCATCTCGCGCTCAGGCGAAAACCAGAAGCCGTTGTAAACCAGTTCGGCATATTTGGGCATCAGCTCGTCTTTGAGGTGCATCGCGCCCCGATCCAGCGTGATCGATTCGATGCCGCGATGGGCGGCCAGCAAGATCGTGCCGCCTGGGGTCTCATAGATGCCGCGCGACTTCATGCCGACATAGCGGTTCTCCACTAGGTCTAGGCGCCCGATGCCGTTGTCGTGCCCAAGTTCGTTTAGCCGGGTAAGCAATGTCGCCGGCGACATCGTCACGCCGTCGATGGCCACCGGATCGCCGCGCTCAAAATCCATAGTGATGACCGTGGCCTTGTCGGGCGCATCCTCCGGCGAAATCGTCCGCATATGAACAAATTCTGGTGCCTCGACATTCGGGTCCTCGAGCACTTTGCCCTCGGACGAGGAGTGCAACAGATTGGCATCGACACTAAAGGGGGCCTCGCCGCGCTTATCCTTAGCGATGGGAATCTGATGCGTTTCGGCAAAGGCGAGTAAGGCTTCGCGGCTTTTGAAATCCCATTCCCGCCAGGGTGCGATGACGTGGATGTCGGGTTCGAGAGCATAATAGGCCACTTCATAGCGCACCTGATCATTGCCCTTGCCCGTCGAGCCGTGAGAAACCGCGTCAGCCCCGACACGGCGGGCGATATCGATCTGGGTCTTGGCGATCAACGGCCGGGCGATCGAGGTCCCCAGAAGGTATTGACCCTCGTAAACCGCATTGGCGCGGAACATCGGGAAGACATAGTCGCGGACAAATTCTTCGCGCAGGTCCTCAATGTAGATATTTTCTGGCTTAACCCCCAGCAACAAAGCCTTGTCACGGGCCGGGCCCAACTCCTCGCCCTGGCCAAGATCAGCGGTAAACGTCACCACCTCGCAGGCGTAGGTCTGCTCAAGCCATTTGAGGATGATTGAGGTGTCGAGGCCCCCCGAATAGGCGAGCACAACTTTTTTCACCGGCCGCTCGGCGTCCATGACGGATATCCCTGATCTAAAGCACAACGGCGCGCCTTAAAGGCGTTTGTGGCTAAACTCGCAAGAGAAAGAAAAACACACCATCGAGGCACCAAGGACATGAAGGGCCGTCAACGGCACCCGGCACTAGACAATTTCGGACTCGTAGGACCAATCGGCTTCACCCGTTAACCCGTCAGCCCCTTTGCGCGTTGGCCGTGCGCTACGGCCTTCGTTCACACGGTGATCTGGGTGCCCAGTTCGACTACGCGGCCCGGCGGAATGTGGAAGAACTCGGTGGGATTGGCGGCATTTTTCATCAGAAAAATGAACAGATTATCCTGCCACAGCGGCATGGCTGAGCGTTGGTCCGGCACGATGGCGCGGCGGCCGATAAAGAAACTGGTGGCCATGATGTCGAATTTGAGCCCGAGCTTTTTGCATTGGGCCAGGGTCTTGGGCACATTGGGACTTTCCATAAAGCCATAGGCCAGGATCACGCGTTTGAAATCAGCATTTATCGGCTCGATGCTGACCCGGTCCGCCTCAACCACCCTTGGCGTCTCAGTGATACGCACGGTCAAGATCACATTGCGCTCATGCAGCACCTTATTGTGTTTGAGGTTATGCGCTAGTGCGACAGGGACGATGTCTGGATTGGCCGTCAGAAACATGGCGGTGCCGGGCTGACGTCTTGGTGGCCGGGCCGCGAGCGCTGCGACAAGGTCCACGAGGGCAACACTCTCGCTGCGCACCTTTTCGACCAGGATGCGCACGCCGCGGGACCACGTCCACATAACGATTACCAATCCCCCGCCAAAGACCAGTGGTAGCCAGGCACCATCGCGAATTTTTAACAGGTTAGATGAGAGAAATACGGCGTCCAGTGCGAGGATCGGGATCAGCACCAGCAATACGCGCCGACGGGACCACTTCCAGTGGTATCGCGCGACCACAAACGCCAACAGGGTGCTGATAAACATGGTTGCGGTCACCGCCGCACCATAAGCCGCTGCCAGACGGTGCGAGCTTTGGAACACCACCAGAAGGACGAACACCCCGAGCATCATCAAGCCATTGACCGAAGGCACATAGATTTGCCCCGCCTGGGTCTCGCTGGTACGGCGGATTTCGAGGCGAGGCAGTATATTGAGCAAGACCGCCTGCCGAGTCAGGGAAAAGGCCCCTGTGATAACCGCTTGGCTGGCGATAACCGCTGCGGCTGTCGCCAGGAGTAGAACCGGCCAATAAGCAAAGTGCGGTACCATCTCAAAGAACGGATTTCGCCGTGCCGCTGGATGATGCAGGACAAGCGCTCCCTGACCGAGGTAGTTCAGGGCCAAGCAGGGAAAGACGAGGCAGAACCAGGCCGTACGGATCGGGGCTCTGCCAAAATGGCCCATATCCGCATAGAGCGCCTCCGCCCCGGTCACGGCGAGGAAGACGCCGCCCAGAATGACAAAGCCGACAAACCCATTCTCATTCAGGAACCGGATAGCATAATAGGGGCTCAAGGCCCGCAGGACCGATGGGTCGTTCAGGATTTGGATCACGCCCAGGGCTGCCAGGGTGACAAACCACAGAGCCGTCACCGGCCCAAACAGCGCGGCCACACTGCGCGTGCCCCTGGCCTGGACCATGAACAGGGCAATCAGAATGCCGCCGGCCAAGGGCAGGATATAGGGCGCGAGCATGTGGCCCAGGTGGGGCGCGTCCTTAAGGCCCTCAACCGCGGAAAGCACCGAGAAGGCTGGCGTCACGACCCCATCGGCATAAAACATTGAGACGCCGACCACGCCCAGGAGAAACAAGCTCTTCGACGGCCGGCCCAGGGCCCGCTGTGCCAGTGCCATCAGCGCTACGGGACCTCCTTCGCCCCGGTTGTCAGCCCGCATCAAAACCATGACATATTTGAGTGTCACGATCAGGGTCAGGGCCCAAAGGATTAGGGAAACCACCCCCAGCACCGCGATATGCCAGGCTCCCACCGGCCGCGCATGGGCAAGGGTCTCGCGCAGGGCATATAGGGGACTGGTGCCGATATCGCCGAAAACCACACCCACCGCACCTAAGGACAAGGCGGCGAAGCCCCGACGACGGCCGGGCCGCCGCTCTGAGTCGGCCTCCACCGACGCCGCAAGCTGTGGGTTTTGCGGGGAGATTTGGGTTTGATCCGCAGGCAAAAGGTGGTCTCCGGGAAGCCTAGAGCAGGATCATTTCAGACCGCTATTCACAGCCATAGTGTTCCAACCAGGGTTGATAGCGCTCTGCTCCGCGATCCGCCTCACGCTGATCTCAGCGCGAAAGCGGGGGCGGTACACCCAATTGCCGATAGGTTCAATCATCCGGTCATGGGAATTTTCTTCACGGGGTTTCGCGACACCGCTCGTGCCACTAAGCTCAGCCTCTTGGATTGAGTTCAGGGGTGCGAAAGATGCGGCAGTCGGCACACATTTCTCCTCCAGGGGCAGATGGAGTTGGGGCATGAGCAATCGACTGGCATTGATCACGGGCGCATCAGCGGGCATCGGCGCAGCTTTTGCTAAAATCTATGCTGCGCATGGCTATGACCTGGCGATCACGGCCCGGCGAGGCGATCGTCTGGCCAGCCTGGCCGAGGACATCCGCCTACGCCATGGCGTTGAGGTTCTGGTCATTCCCGCCGACCTGGCCGAACCGGCCGCCCCGGATGCAATTCTAGATCAGATCGCCGATCAGGGACGCCACGTTGACGCCCTGATCAATAACGCGGGTTATGGCACGATAGGCGCTTTTGGCTCGGCCAGCTGGGGCGACGAGCAGGTATTCCTGCAGGTGATGCTGATTGCGGTATGTAACCTGACCTACAAAGTGCTGCCTGGAATGCGCGAGCGCCGTTTTGGCCGCGTCGTCAATGTTGCCTCGCTCGCTGGCCTCGTGCCGGGATCGCCGCAAACTGGCATGTACGGGGCCACCAAAGCCTTCATGGTCCGGTTGTCGCAAAGTCTGCATGTGGAAAATCGCAATAACGGCGTGCATGTGACAGCGCTCTGTCCGGGCTTTACCTATTCGGAATTCCAGGAGGTCAACCAGACCCACGCCATGACCGGAAAGGTGCCCCGCTGGTTATGGCAGGGTGCCGACGAGGTCGCCGCTGCCGGCTATGAGGCAGGAGAGGCCAACCGGCCCATCTGCGTGCCTGGCACCCCCAACAAAGCCATCGCCGCCTTCACCAAGCTGCTGCCCGACGAATGGACACTGGCGATCATGGCTCAGGGCACAGCGAACTGATCCCACGCTAGAGCACGATGGTTTTTGATGGGCTCATCAAAAAGCTGAATCCTGCTCTGAACCAAAAGTGTAGAGCTTGATTCAGATGTTTCCACGAAACATCATCAAGCTCTAGAGGCGCAGCCCCGGGGTCACGCGCTTCAACAGTTCCGCCCGCGCGGGTGGGCTGATCTCAATGATCTTGCGGGCGTCCAGGTCGAGGGAGACGGCAACCGCCTCGGCACTGCCCCAGGCCTCGCCGGTCGCCGGGTCGAGCAGCCAATGCACCAGACGCTGGGTCCGCTCGTCAACACCCGCTAGCCCCGAGCGAATGACAAAGCGATCACCGGCGCAGGGCCAAGCATGATGCAGTAGTCGGTACTCGAGAACAGCGCCGCCGACGCGGCCCGGTCGGTCTACTGCTGCCTCGGCGATAATCGTCCGGAACGAGGCCGCTAGTCGCGGAATGTTATCGGAGACCCTGGCGATAAACTGGTCGGTCCGCATGCGACCAAAAATATCGCAATCCTGCGACCCGAAGGCTCCTGATCCAAGCTGCATCAGACCCAGGGCCTCGGCCGCTTCGAAGCTGGGCCGGCCAATTGGCGAGTCAAGCCCGATGCTGCGCGGTGCCGCCTGCGGTGGAACCTCCATCCTCAGTCTAGCCCCTAAGGCCCGCGTCCGCGCCGACCATGGAAAGGGTCGAACCTCTCGGGGAGTCGTATGGACCACAACGGTCTGGAAGCCAGCGGCGATCTCTCCGCTGTCGGAATGCAGCATCAGCAGCATCAGGCGCGCGTCACATTCACCCATCTCCAGCACCCCGCCGACAATGTGCAAGGGCGCTCCGGCCAAAGCCTCGCGCATGAAACGAATATGTTGGTCCGAAATAATAAGGGTGGCCAGGGCGTGACTCTTGAAGGCGTCTTCCAGGCCCATAGCCGCCGCCAACCCGACCAGGCCCTCCAAAACCCGTGCACCATAGAAGCGAACGTTCATGTGGCCCATGGCGTCACATTCCCAGGTGTTGACGCCGCCGCGCCAGACCTCGACTCCCCCGTAGTCCCTGGCCTGCACCGGTTTCGACTACCAGGGGGTCGTTGCAGTGACCGCCGCCTCGGTCTCGCAGCGCTCAGGGTCCAGGCCCCCGGCAGCGATCAAGGGCGCACTCTCTGCCCGAGCCGCGTCCATATCGGCGCGAAAACCTGCATCAGATTGCAACACCGCGAACAGTCCTGCCGCATCAAGCCGGCCGGCGATAACGGCACTGTTATTGTGTACGCCGCAGACGACGCGGCTCTCACCAAATGCCTTGGCGCGCAGCAGTATGCCGGTGGCTCTGCCGGGATCCAGTTGGGCCAGGATCATGCCGACCGTCCAGCCCCACGTCGCGTGCCCCGATGGATAGTCCGGGCTACCGGCAAGGGCCTTAGTGTCATCTATACAGACGTCACCCTCTTCGACCTGAAACGGGCGTTTCCGATTATAAAAGGCTTTGGGCGGATCCACTGCAGCCCGCAGATCCAACCCGACCTTGGCCAATAAGCCTTGCAGTCGCGGGGAATTGGCAGGTGCAATGTTGGCACCTACGGCACAGCTGAAATCTTTCATCATCGCTTCGATTGACGCATCCGCATCATTTTTGGCCAGTAGCCAACGCGGTGAGCCCTTTAAAGCTCGGGTGCTGCGAAAAATTGCCCGATCAGCGAGATCTGTTGGCGAGCCGTCTTCGGGTGCACCGGCCAGGAGTTTGACCATATCAGGAACCCGGTCTGGCCCCAGATAGCCGGCCAGGCGCGGGGCCGGCACCTGGGCCGATACGCCCTGGGCCGATACGCCCTGGGCCAGCAAAGCCAGTGTCGAAACTGCGATCAGGGTCAGGCGGCGGGTCATTGGTCGCTCCACTTTTGGGTTGAACGCTTTAGCCCGTTTGGCCAGTGGCGAACAGCTTCGCCCAGCGACGTTTCTCGCGGCTGCGCCAGCCCCCGCGGTGATACACATCCGAAGCGATCAAAGGGACAACGGTGGTCGCTTCGGCAAAAACCATCTGTTCGTGGGTGACCTCGACCTTGCCCCAGGAAGCCGCTTCTTTGAGGGTAGATGAAGAACAAGCCCCGTCTCGAACATCCGCGACAGTGATCTGGACGGCGTACTTGTGCATTTCGGCTTCGACGCCCAGGATTTCCGCACAAACTACAGTGTCCTGCGCGAAATTTTTCGGCACCCCGCCCCCGACCATGAACAGGCCGGTTGTGCCCGCAGCGATCTTCACATCGGTCAATTCCCGAAAGTCGGCCACAGCATCAATAGTCAGATACGGCTGCCCCGCCTTGATCCGCTCTACCTGATGCTTGACCAGACCAAAGCCAGCCGAGCTATCGGTGAAGGCCGGGCAAAAGATCGGACAGCCTTCTTCGTAGGCGGTCTGGATAAGACTGCCGGGCTTTTTTGCATTGCCTGCCGCAAGCCAGCGACCGATCTCGTGGATAAACTCCCGCGATGAATAGGGGCGGGGCTCCAGGCTGTCGGTGATGTCTTTAATCGCGTGATCACAGGCCTGTAGTTCTTCTTCGTCGATATAGGTGTCGTAGATGCGGTCGATATATAGCGCGCGAAGGTCACGATCATCCACGCCGCCTTTAGCCTGATAGTGTTTGAACCCCAGGGCTTCAAAGAAATCCATATCGATGATCGACGCGCCCGTAGCCACGATGACGTCGGCCATGCCGCAGGCAACCATGTCGCGATAAACATGCATGCACCCCCCGGCGCTCGTAGACCCCGCCAGGGTAATCCACACCGAGCAGGTCTTGTCCTCAATGGCCATGTTTAAAATATCGGCAGCGCGGGCGGTATCGCGCGAGGTGAAGCTCATCTTGCGCATGGCATCAATCACGGGTCGCGCGTCATAAGCGGAGATATCGACGTGCTCGACGACGTGACTGAGCAATTGGGCCTTAGTGTTGCCCACGGGGTTGGTCATGAAGTGTCAGGTCCCTGAAATCTAGCGCCGTCGGCGTTTTTTACCCTTGGCACGTGGCAGGCGAATGACAGTTTCGCCGTCACTGCGCGGCGTCGGGATGGACCTGGGCGCAAGGCCGTACAGCGAGGCCATTGGTGCGTCTTCGACCAGAACCGTCTCCACCTCACCAAAGCCATTGAACCTGGTCGTCATGGCGACGCCGTAGGCCCCGAGCATGCCGATCTCCAGATAATCTCCCTCATCTATGTCCTCGGGCAACCAGAAGGGGCCGGGCATGACGTCCACCGAGTCGCAGGTGGGGCCATAGAGTTTGAAAGGCCGCAAAGTCGTACTGGCGCTATCTTCTCCATCGGCCCGCAGCCGCAGGGCCGGGAACGGCCATTTGGCGTGAGCGGCATCAAACAATGAACCATAGGCCCCGTCATTCAGATACAAGGCATCGCCTTTGCGCAGCTCCACACGCGTGAGCAGGGATGAGCCTTCGGCTACCAGAGCGCGGCCCGGTTCACACCACAACTCCGTGGTTTCGTGCACCATCATCTCATTGAACCCACGGTCAATCGCCGCGAGATATTCCGCCAGGTCTGGGGGCACCATGCCAGGGTAGACCGATGGAAAGCCACCGCCGACATCTACCACATCGGCGAAAACTCCGGCGCGAACCAGGGCACGCGAGGCCTGAGCCATAGCGGCCTGATAGGCCGACGGGCGCATGCACTGACTGCCCACGTGGAACGACACACCCATCAGATCCTGGGTCGCGCGCCGGGTTGCGAGGAGCAGATCCGGTGCCTGCGCCA
>JAYTXQ010000056.1:0-4178 GCA_043742825.1 Caulobacteraceae bacterium
CGCAGCCTGGACCTTAGGCTTAACTATTTCAGCGTTGCTAGATAGGCGATCAGGTCCGCGCGCTGGGTGCTAATGGGTAAACGAATCGCCATGGCCGTACCGGGAACCATCTTGCCGGGATCGGTCAGAAACCGGTCTAGGTTGGCAGCGGTCCAAACCAGTTGCGAGGCTCGCAGAGCTGGTGAATAGCTCATCCCGAGTAGCGAGGCCGCTTTGCGTCCGACCACATGCTTAAGGCTGGGACCCTGGCCACCACCGGCCGGGAGGTGACAAATCGAGCAGCGATCCTCAAACAGGCTGGCACCAAGCTCAGGATCTCCGGCCGCCTGAGCACCCGTCGTCGATGCCGCCAGAGTGACTGCAAGACCAAAGAGGACCTTAGAACGCATTTTATGCCTACTCACGGGGCTTTCGGTGCGATTCGCCAAACGGTGTTGGAGGCATCGTCGGTGACAAGCAAAGCCCCGTCCTTCGCCACAGCAACACCGACGGGCCGGCCCCACACGCGGCCGTCATCGACGACAAACCCGACCAGAAAGTCCTCATAGGCCCCGGTCGGAACACCATGGTTCAGTGTCACCCTGATCACCTTATATCCAGTGCGTTGCGCGCGATTCCATGAGCCGTGCAGGGCGACAAAGGCGTCACCTCGATATTTGGCCGCAAACGCCGCCGCGCCATTTGTCCTGGTATAGAACGTCAGACCCAGCGGCGCAGAATGGGGCTGTATCAGCACATTCGGCACAGTGATTTTGTCTGCCAGATCGGGTCTTTCCCCCGCTTTCCGCGGATCCTGATGCGCGCCGATATAATACCAGGGCCAGCCAAAGAACTCCCCCGGCCGCACCCGGGTTGCATAGTCGGGTGGCAGGTCATCGCCCAGCATGTCACGCTCATTGGTCACGCACCAAAGCTCGCTCGTCACCGGCTGTAGGGCCATGGACACACAATTGCGTATCCCCGTGGCGAAAGCCTTGCGCCCACCGCCGTTCGGGTCGAACGCCAGGATGTCTGCCCGATCAGTATCCTTCCCCCAGGAGGCACCAACACCATGGGCTTTTTCCCAGTCAGAAATCTCTGCGGGCGATTTTTGCGGCATAGTTTCGGCTAGATTTGAGCTGGAACCCACGGAGACCAACAGAGTTTTATCATCCGCCGAAAACACGATATCGCGCGTGATATGCCCCCCACTACTGCCGGAAATCGTCGGCACAATCACCTCGGGGGCATTTGCGGCCACCTTATCACCACTGTGATAGGCAAAGCGCACGACCGAGTTATTGTTGGCTACATAGATCCATTTCGGATCGGGGCCGTTTGGGTAGAACGCGATGCCAAAAGGACGATCCAGACCCTCAGCGAAAAGGCTTATCGAAACCGGGGCACCGGCACCATCGACTGTTCGCAGCAGCTGAATGCGTCCGGCATCGGTTTCGGCGACGAAAACATCGCCGTTCGGCGCGACCCGAATTTGCCGTGGTCCGTCTAGCTTGGCGAAGGGCGCCACAGAAAACCCTGACGGGACCTTGGGAACGACACCTGCGGGTTGGGCGACAACGGCTGCCAACGAAGCCGCCGGTTTGCTCGGCAATGAAGGCAGATCTGCAAGTGTGATCTTGTGCAAAGTTCCCGGCGCATCATCCCGATAGTCGCTGTAGGGACCTGCACAGGCACCCGTTGCGGCAGATAGGCTGAAGATAAGAAGCGGAATTCGCCTGCCGATTTTGCGACTCACCTTGGCGATCCTGAAACGTTCACCTCTTTGGGTGGACCTTGCTCGATATCGACATCAAAGGTCTCGAGGAACCGGCTGACCAGCATGTAATAGCCAACAATAATGGTCAGTTCCTGTAAGGCCTTGATGCCCAGGCGCGCCTTAAGGGGCTCGAACGTGGCATCGCCAGCCCTGACATTGATCACAAGGTCATCGGTAAAGGCCATGACCTCGCGCTGGGCGGTATCGAACACCACTGCACCTGGGCCCTCATGAATGCCAGCGATGAGGGCATCACTCATACCGATGCGCCGAGAGATTGCCTCGTGCTGATAGACTTCATAGCCGGCGTTGCAGAGGACGCCGACTCGGACGATGGCAATTTCGCGCAAAACCGGGTCCAGACTGGTGAAATTCAGGATCTGGGTTCCGAACCTGGTGAAACCATCGATCAGCTCGCCGCTATGGCCCATCATACGAAAGATATTGAGTGCCGGGAGCTTTTCGAACGCTTTGGCCGCACGACCGGTCGCCTGAGTGATATCGAAGTAATCAATCCGTGCCATGGCTCGCTCCGTTTTATGAGGCAATGACTTAGCAGGTCACATCGGTCCCGCGAAGGCCTAAGAGATTGATGGCCAAGGCAATCGCATACGACTCGGCTGCTGATGCAAAACGTCACACCGAACCTTTCAGCGGGCTATTTGAACAAATATTTTCAACGCCAAGAAGCCAAGAAGCCAAGGCGTTAGGGATCATTCGGCGAAGCCAAGCCATTCCAGCACTTCGGAATCACCGCCTGCGGGGCAGAGTCCACGCCGCCTTGGCTTCTTGGCGTTGAAAGACTTAGCTTGTTCGACCGACTGCCATTGCAAATAGTTCAGTGTGCGCCCTCACTGGTCTGACGGCATTACTCAGAACAGATGCGACGGCGAATCAGGCTCCCGCTCTACCTTCGGCTACGAAACGGGCTGCCTGATCGACCCAGCCATTGCGCATCGGCCGGCCCAAGAGCTTAAGCTCGGTGTCAATCGCCACCAGATCATCAGCGGTCCACGCCGCCAGTTGGGCAAAGCTGGTGACGCCACGTTCTGCGAGGGCAATAGCCAGTTTGGGGCCGACGCCAACCAGCCGGGTCAGGTCGTCAGCCTCAGCCTTGACTTCAACCTCTGGCGCAACGTCGTTGATGGCTTCGACCTGAGCGATAACAATGGTTTCGGCCACAGCGTCCGTGGGGATGTCGAGGGTGCCGAGGTCAGCGACGGCGATGTTAATTGTGGTGTCCGGTATCGAAGACGCTGTGCCCGTCAGGGCCTCCAGATTGATCGGCTTGGTCCAGCGGTTCATCAACCACCAGGCGACGCCGACGCCAGTAAGTGCACCGAAACTCAACCACAAAGGTGAGGCCAGGACGGCTGGTGTGACAAGTGCCCGTTGCAACTGTTGTTGCGATCTTTCACTGAAGGCGAAATTGGCTGTCGTCGGCATGGCGATCTCCTGGGCTAGAAATGTTGCGGCGCACAATAACACGAGATCAGACTTCGCACACGCAATATTTTCGTGTCTCAGTCGACTCGCGCCGAACTGCCTGCCGCTCCCAAGACTTTGGCGATCCAGTGCACGACCGGCAGGGAGAATGCGGCCATCCCTGGCGGAGGGTTGACGATCAGAACCGCACAGCCATTTAAACGCATCGGATCGGTCAGGGGGCGCAAACGCACCTGCGCTGTCAACACAGTCGCATCAGCCGCCGCATCCTCGGCATCGCAGCGAAAGGCATCAAAGCTGGCCAGGTCTTTGATCGGCACCCACACCACGATCACGACTGCCGGATCACGACGGATGCACTGGCCGATCAGGCGTGCGGCGCGGGCAAGATCATCGGGTTGTTCATAGGGTGGGTCGACGAGGATCAAGGTTCGGTTGGGCGGCCCAGCCAGGTGGTCAGCGGCAAGGTTCCAGCCATCGGATGCCAAAACCTGCGCGCCACCAGCCCTAGCTAAAGTAACTTGCAGCGCGTGAACTTCCTCTGGATGTAACTCACAGCCAAGGTAACTATCTGCCGACCGCAAGGCACCGGCGATCAGCAATGGTGACCCTAGGTAATATCGGAGGCTCCCCGGCGCATTTGCCCGCCGCACGGCACCGATGAGCGCAGCAAAGCTGCCGGGGACGTCAGTGCTTGACATTAACTTGGCAATCCCGGCGTCAGCCTCGCCGGTCCGCCGCGCCGACTCGCCCTGCAGATCATAAATTCCAGCTCCGGCATGGGTGTCCAAGACCTGCAACGGGGGACCGGAGCGGGTCAGAACGCCCAGAAGTTCGAGCAACACTGTATGTTTGAGCAGGTCGGCGAAATTCCCAGCATGGAAGGCGTGCCGATAATTCATGGCTGGCGATCCCCTTCAGTGGCAGTCTATGGTTGACGGATATTCCAGCGGGATAAGCGTAGGATAAAATATGC
>JAYTXQ010000057.1:0-2308 GCA_043742825.1 Caulobacteraceae bacterium
TCGGCGACATAGCTTTCTTTGAGCACCAGGAACGCCTTGGGCTTGATCAGTCCATCGCCATCGGCAACCCCAATGACGGCTGCCTCGAGGATCGCAGGGTGGCTCAAAAGGGCATTTTCCACCTCAGCCGGAGACACCCATATGCCACTGACCTTCAGCATATCGTCGGCTCGGCCAGTGTGAACCAGGGCACCGTCAGCGTCGCGCCAGAACTTGTCGCCGGTGCGCATCCAGTCGCCATCGAAGGTTTCAGCATTTTTCGCCGGCTTGTTCCAATAGCCTTGAGTCATCGACGGGCCCTTGACCCAGAGCTCGCCAATCTGGCCATCTGGGGGTGTGCGTCCGGCCTCATCCACCAGTTTGACCTCATATCCGGGGACTGGGTGACCGGTGGTTCCGTAACGCACGGTGCCGAGGCGATTGGAGACGAAGATGTGCAGCATCTCGGTCGAGCCGATGCCATCGACGATATCCACGCCCGTCATTTTGGTCCACGCTTCGCCCAGGGACTGGGGCAGAGCTTCGCCCGCCGACGTACATAGACGCAAGTGCGGAAACCCTCCCAGTGGCAGGTGTGGCGAGGCAAGCATTGCCGCAAAGAGTGTTGGGACACCGCAAAAAACTGTGACCTTGTGTTTCAACAGGATGTCGCTCACCGCCTCGGGCGTCGCACGGTGGGGATAGAGGATGGTCGTGGCCCCGACACCCATGGGAAAGGTCAGGGCATTGCCCAGGCCGTAGGCGAAGAACAGCTTTGCCGCCGAATAGACAACGTCATCGGCGTTCAGGCCGAGCACGCCTCTGGCAAATAGATCGACCGTGGCTAGTACGCTGGCATGGCTATGCATAACGCCCTTGGGACGGCCGGTAGATCCCGACGAATAAAGCCAGAAGGCGGTCTGGTTTGGCCGCGCGGTGTGGGACGGCCTGATCGACTCATCAGTGTACAGATCCGCAAGTCGCAGGACATCGCCGGCTGAGCCATCGATAATCACCCTGCCAGGCCAGCCCGCCTGTTTCACCGCCTCTCGCCAGGCCGGCCAAAGCGATTGCGAGACAATAATCGCCACAGCTGCGGTATCGTTGAGCAGATAGGCATAGTCATCCGACGTCATCAGGGTGTTGAGCAAAACCGGCACCAGCCCAGCATCGATGGCCCCCAGAAATGCGGCGACCAGATCGGCGCTGTCGAGCATACACAGCAAAATCCGGTCGGCGGGTTGCAGGCCCAGGCCCAAAAGACCGCCGGCTATGCGGTGGGCTCTCTCAGCAAGAGTGGAAAAATCATGCTCGCCTTCGCTATCGACAAACGCCGTCTTGTCTGGATGCCAGGCGAGATTGGGGGCCAACAGCGCGGTTGCAAGATTGGCCGAGGCCGGCGGGCGTGACAAACAGACGATCCCTCTGGCAGTTGATGCGGGCATGCCCTAGATTGTAAACGGCACTATACTGCACCCTTGGCAGTTCGCAAGCCTGGAGCCCCCATCGTGACCGACTTGTCGCCGCAAAGCCGCGAGGACCTTGAGGCTGCAGCTGACGCTTACCTAGCGCAACTTGGCGAACGCGTTCGAACGACGCGGGCCCGGCACGGCATGACGCGCAAGATCCTCAGCCGGGATTCTGGGGTTTCGGAACGCTATCTTGCCCAACTTGAGAGCGGCCGGGGCAATATCTCCATTCTTCTGCTGCGACAGTTGGCCCGGGCCCTGGACACAGGGCTCGAGGCTCTCGTGCTTGAGGGGCCGGAACCCGCCGCTGATCTGGCCCATACAATCGAACTTCTGCGGCGACTGAGTGACGAGGAACAATCTCACGCCAGGCGTATCCTCGTTGAGGCCTTTGCCAGCGCGGACCAGGATCAACGTCTGGGCCGCGTCGCCCTGGTGGGTCTGCGCGGTGCTGGAAAATCTACTCTGGGCAGCGCCCTGGCTCGAAAGCTGGGCTTTGCCTTCGCCGACCTGGACCGCGAGATTGAACGCGAAAGTGGCATGCCCCTAGCAGCGATTTTCGATCTCTACGGGCAGCCGGGATTCCGCCGGCTTGAGCGCTTGTGCCTGGACCGCATCATCCAGCCAAACCCTCAGGTTGTCATCGCGACGGGCGGCGGCCTGGTATCGGATACTGCAGCCTTCGAGCGCCTGTTGGCGGGATGTTTCACCGTCTGGGTGCGGGCATCACCCGCCGAGCACATGGCCCGAGTCATGGCTCAAGGTGACTTTCGCCCCATGTCGAATAATCGCGAGGCCATGGCCGACCTCAACCGAATACTGAAAGCCCGCGAGCCGTTATACCGCCACGCTGACGCCCA
>JAYTXQ010000058.1:0-9238 GCA_043742825.1 Caulobacteraceae bacterium
CAGAGTGCCGGCGAATCCAATATGGCTATTGCAGGTGCGGGGCAGGCCCTGACCCAATTGGCTGGCGTCGCCGCCAAGCTGATGTCCGCTCCCTCAGGACCGCAATTTGTCGTGCTTGATCGGGGCGGTTGGGATACTCACGCTGCACAACCGGCGCGTTTGACCGTGAGTTTGAATGATCTCGACGGGGCCTTGGGTGCCCTTAAGTCTGGTCTCGGCCCGCTTTGGGCAAAAACTGTGGTTCTGTGCATTACCGAGTTCGGCCGCACCGTCGCTGCGAACGGCACCAACGGTACGGATCACGGTACAGGCTCTTGCTCTCTGATGATGGGCGGACCAGTGCGCGGTGGCCGTGTTGTTGCCGACTGGCCGGGCTTGCAATTGGCTCAAAGGTTCGAGGGGAGGGATCTGAAGCCGACAACCGACGTGCGGGCTGTGATCAAGGGGGTCCTGCGCGATCACCTAGGGGTAGACGGGGGAATCCTGACCAGCAAAGTCTTCCCAGGAAGCCTCGGGGTTGAACCGATGGGCGGACTCATCAAGACCTAGGCGAACATTGCAATTGCATTTGGGCGGCGGATTTGCGGCGATCAAGCGCCCCAGGTGGCAAACATGCCTACCGCCGCCGCTGCCATCACTGCGGTAGCAATCCAACCAAAGGCCCTCAACGCGGGCCTCAAGGTAAAACGGCCCATGACCGACGTTCGGCTGGCCAGGAGCATCAGGATCACCATGATCGGAACAGCAACCACGCCGTTGATCACCGCGCTCCAAAACAGCGCCTTTATCGGATCTAAGGGCGTAAAATTCAGCCCAACGCCGACCAGGGTCGCTGCTGTGATAGCGGCATAAAACGCCGGTGCACGTCTGGGGGTGCGGGCGAGGCCGACGTGCCAATTAAAAGTCTCGCCGAGGGCAAAGGCGGCAGAGCCGGCGAGGACCGGCAGAGCGAGCAGGCCGGTGCCGATAATCCCCAGGCCAAAGATGACAAACACCAGGTTTCCAGCAATTGGCCGCAATGCTTCGGCTGCCTGCGATGAGGTCTGAATATTCGTAATACCATGCGTGTGCAGCGTCGCAGCCGTGCTGATAACGATAAATAAGGCGACGGCGTTGGAAAAAGCCATACCCAAATAAGTGTCAATACGGATGCGGCGAAATTCGGATTTAGCCTGTTCGGGCGCTCGGACCAGTGGCTTGGCACCCTTACGCTCCTTGGTGTCTTCGACTTCCTGTTCGGCCTGCCAGAAGAAGAGATAAGGGCTGATCGTGGTGCCTAGCAACGCGACTACGACCGTAAAATATCCGCTATTCCAGGTGATGTCAGGTACGATTAAATGGTAGCCCACCGTCGCCCAGGGCACATGGACTGCAAACGCCACCCCGACGTAGGCGAACAATGACAGGCAGAGCCATTTGAGGCCTGATACGTATCTCGAATAGCGCATAAAGACTTCAAGGATGATCGAGACAACGCCAAAGCCTGCAATGTAGAGGAGTTGCTGGCCGCCGACGAGCAGCTTGAGCGCTGCGCCCATGGCACCAAGATCTGCGCCCAGATTGATCACATTGGCGATGATCAGTAGACTGATCATGGGGTAAAGCACGAAGGTCGGAAAGTGTGCTTTGATCACGCCGGCGACGCCTTTACCAGTCACCCTACCAATGTGGGCACTGATTTCCTGAATCGCACACATCAGGGGAAAACTTAAAAGCAGCACCCAGCCCAGGCTGTAGCCGAATTGGGCTCCAGCCTGGGAGTAGGTCGCGATCCCGCTGGGATCGTCGTCTGAGGCGCCGGTAATCAGCCCTGGCCCCATGATCTGTAATAACTTCGGTTGTTCAGGCTGTTTCACACCAAGGGTTTGCCGCACCGGCATCGACAGGCTGTTTCAAGATTTGCCGGTCTATTTTGGTGGGTAGGCCGCATCACCGGCAGATTTTGCCGCGTCTGCGGCCTTCTGAGCTGCTCGGTCTGCATGGTCGGCGGCTCGCCCGGCTGCCTGATCGGCCTGACCTGCGGCCGCCCCGGCTGCACCAGCGGCATCCCGGGCCATCGTGGCGTTGTTCGCGTTGGCACCGTCTTGCATCGCACCGGCTGCACCGGCAGCGCCGGCAGAGGACACGGCGGCCGACTGGGCAGCAGCAGCAGAGGTAGCGGCCGAGTTCGCGGCTGCATCGGCTGCGCTCGTGTCAGGCTTTTGACAGGCCTGGAGTGAGGCGGTTAAGCCTAAAGCTGCGGCCAAAAAGATAATACGTGACTTCATTTTAGTCTCCTTTCAACGTGAGGTGGAATCGGCGAACTATTTGCCGATATGGATGGCATTGAGGCTGGTGAGCAAGCCAAAGGCCTGGAGTAACCAAAGTATAACCCCGATGACGACCAGGGCATTGAGAATGCTTTTGATTTTAGCATCCATGGGAATGAACGTGTTGACGAGCCAAAGCAGCACGCCGACGACGATCAAAACGACAATAAGGCTGACAAGAGACATTGTATCTTCTCCAATTTCGGCGGCGAGGCGTTCGAGTCGCCACATCCGGTTAGTGCCAAAACGACCTTGAGGGTCAAAGGTTCCGCAGGCGGTGACTTTTAAAGCCATCCGGCCTGGCACCATACGCGACACCTTTTTCGGACACATCCTTTCCTCGTCTGGGTAAATAGCCGTCGTCGATGCCCCGCAGGTTCAGACGGCATTCATTGGAACGGGTCGATGCTTGGGACGTTCAGACCCAACATCAAACGACGGAGATTATGACAGTCATGACATCGTACACCCATTCGGCAGCGGTCTCGCAGTGGCTGGGCGCATCGGCGCCCAAGGCCCTGATGTTCAGCGCTCTGATCGCACTTGCCGGGATTTCTGCCTGCACCAAATCAGCACCTCCCAACGCGGTGGCCAACCCCGATCTGGCTGCCGCTCCCATCGCCACCCTGCCGCTGTCGGACGCGCCGGCGCAAAATTATGCTTTGGCCCCGCCGATTAGAGATCTGCCAGCACACTCAGTCCGGCGCGCCCGGCTGGCGAGGCCGCATGATCGCTATGCATTTGTTGATCGCGCCAACCAGATGAACGATGCCTTCGGTGACGCGCCGCCGGATTACAGCTTTGACTATCAGGGTGCGAGACCTTGGGCCTGGCGAGGTGATGACGGTTATCAGACCGTGGTCGAGCACCTGCCTGGCGGTGCCGAGCGTCACTATTACTATGAGCCCGGATCCGACGCGCCGTTTCTCGTGCGCGATCGCGACTATGCCTATGGTTACGAGCAGGGCGCGCTGGTCATGGTTTATGACCATGGCGGTAACGCTCTGTCACCCTATGACGTCGAACGCCGGGCCGACGACGCCGGGCGAATTCTCTACAGGGCACAATTGCTTTTTCAAGCCTCGCGCCGAGCCAGCCACTATGCCGTAGCTCGAGACGACTGGGGCCGCCGCCGCAGTTATATTGATGGGGAGCGTGCACAATGGGTCGCTCAGCGGGATCAAAATCCCGACTGGCGCGACTATCACCAACAGAGCCTGCAACAACAGCCCCAGACGCTTTGGGCGCAGGAGCGTTTCCGCCGCGAAGCGGAGGCTGCCAGGATCGACCAGGCCAACAACAATGCCGCCGCCGCCGCACGGGAACGTCAGGCCGCGATTGACGCAGCAGCCTTGACACAGTTTCAAAACCGCGCCCGCGCCGACCAGTCTCAATTCCAGGAGCGCACCCGCATCGATCAGCTTCGCCAGCGTCAGGTGCAAGACGCCGCGATGATCGCCGCCCAGGATCAACAGCGTGTCCATGACCGCGCCGTCACGCAGGCCCAGGCCCAGGACGCTGCCCGCATCGACCAGATCGTCCGCCAACAGGCAACGTTACAGCAGAATTCGGCTTTGGCACGCGACGCAGCCACGCGACAGCATCTGCAGGAGCAGCAAATTCGCCTAAATCAGCAGGCTCAGCAGAACTTGCTGAACGCCCAAGCTGCACGGCGAGCAGCGCAGGCAGCTGCTGCGCGGGGCCAGTCCCTAGCGCGGGAAGCCGCCGTTCGACAACAGGCTCAGGCCATCGCCCAGGAAGCGGCTGTGCGGCAAATGCGTCAAAAAGCGCAGGCAGCTCAATTGGCAGAACAGATGTCTGTTGCGCGCGCACAGGGGATGGCGCGAGAAACCGCCGCTCATCAACAAGCGCAAATCGTAGCGGCTCAGGTCGCGGCGCGGCAGCGCGTGCAAGCCGAGCATGCCGCTCAACAAGCCCAACAGCTTGCCGCCGTCCATGCCCAGGCTGCAGCGCGCGAGGCAGCGGCTCGGCGGCAGGCCGCTATCTCCCACGCATCGGTCACGGCACAGCGGCCCGCACACGATCCGGATGTCAGCGTGCGGCTGAAACCCCGCACCTCATCGCCGACAACGGTTGAACCCGCAGCGTCTGACCCCGTCGCTGGCAAAGAAAAGCACCCGCGCGAGTCGATGGGCGTTCCGGGGGCCGCTAAAGATTGAGGCTATAGAACCAACAGTTTAGAGCTTGATTCAACGCTTGCTTGTGTTCTGTGCAAACGCTTCAAGTTCTAGTGCGACATAGATTTCGCGCGTCCGGCCGCAGGGCGAAGCAACCAAAACACCAGCTGGCGCTTTACGCTGGTGGTGGTTCAGGTTCGAAATGCTCGGGCTCGGCCAAAAAAAAGGGCCGTCGTGTGTTGTTTACGGTGTGAGAATGCCCAGCCCCCGCGGTTATTGACTTGATCGCCAGCACCGCCCGCTCACAGGATCACCGCGACAGGTATCGTCACTTTGTCGCCGGTTAAATAGTGTACCCAGTAACAGATTATCGACCTCAGCTCGAATCGCATCAGATAGGAAGGAAAAGCCATGCTTGGCACCATTCTCATCGTCGTTCTCATCCTCGCCCTCGTCGGTGCCTTGCCGCGCTGGGGGCACAGTCGCAGTTGGGGCTATGCTCCAAGCGGCGGCCTCGGTCTTGTGCTGATCATTTTGGTCGTCTTGGTCCTGATCGGTAGGATTTAGGCCCCACCGGGCTGCTTTTTCTAAGATAAAATCAGTGGGGTTCAGGCGGCAGCGTCCAACGCATAGGCACGGCAGTGATTTAAATAGGCGGCCTCGTGCATGGCGACCAACTCGACGACACTTGTCCACAGCCACGATGGTGCGTCCAGCTTGGCTGTGTGTCCTGAGGCAATTTCCGCCTGCCATTCGGCACGGGTCTGAAGTGACATCTGCCGACCGTGTGCCTTGCCGACCACGCGGGCCAGATAGTCGGCCAAAGATACGGCCTGCGGGCGAGTGAGGTGGTCGATATCTAATTTGAGATCCTGGGGCATCAGTTCGCGTAGCACCACAGCGTTGCCTCCGAGCCGTGCCGCCAGCATGCGATCACCTAGATTGGGTGACAGTGCCTTTGCCCCGGCGACCACGCGCTGAGCATTATCGCGTGGCATTTTGGCATTTTCGGCATGCGGCGCGGCCGCAGCGACGGCACCTTTGACATCGATCAGGCAAAAATCGCCACCGCCAACTCTGAGCAAGGCTGCGTAACGAGGACGGCCCAGCGAACTACACCCCTTCATCCAATAGGCTGCGTCGATCAATTCAATCGCGTCCGAGGCATCACGACCGCCCAGGCCGGTGACCATCTCGTGTAACTGCGGTGTCGCGAAAAGAGCAATTAGCTCACTACGATTTGCGTCGGACAGAGGCCAAAAGCGGCGACCAAGGGGGATTGTCGGGTTGCGACCTTCCAGCCGCTCAACCGCAAGGTTACGCCAACGGCGGCGCAGGGCGTTAGCCAGGATAGATTTTACCGCCTTTGGTCGCTCTGACGGTACCGCAGACTCTTCGAATTTGCCTCCCAGGGCACTGGCATACCCGACCGTGAGCGCCTCAAGCATCATAGCCGTCGTCACACCTGGGAGATCCGTTCCACGCGCCGCGCAGGCCAGGGATAGTCCAAGGCGGATCAGGTCGTGGGCGGGGTTGCCAATGACGCTTTGGTCGAGGTCGCGAATTTGCAGGGCAACCTTGCCACGGCTGTCGGCGAGCGGCCCTAAGTTTCCCAAATGGCCGTTGCTGCAAATTTATACCGGCGGACCTTGAGGCAGTCCAGCGTCAAAGTCGTTCAACCAGGCGTAGAACTTTACCGTGCTGCCTCGCACATAGGCATGTGCCGAAGCTGCCATCTTCAGGTTTCGCTCGTTAGCGAGAAAGCTGGCGCGGTCTTCGGGGCTTGGAGGCATGGGGGGCACCTAGCGACGCATTTCTGATAAACCGGACTGCAACGCGGTCGGTCGACAATGGTTGCGCCAGGGGCAAAGCTTTAATGCGGCGAAAACTGACAAGTTGAACCAATCGGGCCGCTGTGCGTTCTTAATAGATTGGATCTATACAGCGCTCTGGAAAGGAACGCCTATGACCTACTCCGCAATCCTTGTTCATGTTCAAGACGGCCCTGCCGCGCAGCATCGTCTGCAATGTGCGCGACAGGTAGCCGACATGTTTTCCGCGACCTTAATCGGCATCGGGGTAGAAACGGTACCTCCGATGATAGCCGGGCCGATGTCAGGTTTTGTTCAGGCCGACTGGTACGTAGCCGCAAGCTCTGGGCTGCAGGAGGCATTGAAGGCGGCCGAAGTTTCATTTTGGCAGGCTGCTGAGGGTCTGGCCCGGGGCGGTGTCTGGAAGCGGGGAATGGATTTCCCAGGTCAGGTTCTGGCACGGGCCTCACGATCAGCCGATCTGATCGTCGCCAGTCCCACAGACCGCGCCTCTGACAGTGTCTACAGTGACGCACCGGCCGCTGATCTGGTTATCGCCTCTGGCCGCCCCGTCCTAGTCGCACCGCTCGGTCTGCCTTCGTTCCAGGCTGATCGCATTCTTGTCGCCTGGAAGGATGGCCGCGAAGCCCGCCGCGCCCTTGCCGACGCCTTGCCATTTCTCAAGCGTGCGCAGGCCGTGCAGGTGCTTGAGTTGTGCGACAAAGCCGATCACGTCGATGCCAACACCCGCAACGGTGATGTAGTTGACGGACTCCGTCGCCACGGAGTCAAAGTCAGTGGGTTGGTGATGGAACAGGACGGTGACGCCGGCGGCCAGATCCTCGCCAACGCCGTCACATTCAAAGCCGACCTGATCGTCGCTGGGGCCTATGGGCACAGCCGGTTTGGCGAATGGGCCTTTGGTGGCGTGACGCGCGAACTCATGGCGCAGACCGATTTCTACGTCATGTTCAGTCACTAGAGCTGGACGATTTTTGATTGGAACAGTCAAAAATCTGAATCCTGCTAGTCACTTTAAACACCTAGAGCGCGATTCACAGTCTCGGTGTTCCAACCAAGACTGATCGCGCTCTTACGTTGTCGACCTAGGGGTCGATGCCTGGGTAAGCGACGAGGTGATCGTGATCTCTGTGGCGAATAGTCCGGCGAAGTGGAACCAATTCCTCTTCATCGCGTTTTTACTTTGCCCGCCTCCACTCGGCCCCCCCCGACCTACGGCGGGCAGTCTAAAGGCCCGGTCGAGACTTAAGTGTCGCGGCCGGGCCTATTCTGTTTTTGCGTTAGGGATCAACTCTACAGAACCTGTGACTATTTCAACACACCTGTGGAAACGTTGGCTTTTATTGTGTTGCGTTGGCAACCAACGGTTCGAAGTGTCGTTCTAAGCGTGTAATTCATGGAGAAGAAAATGATTAAATGGATGTTATATGGGTCGGCCTTGGCCGGTCTGACCTTGGCAACGGCGAGCACAGCTTTGGCGGAGCCCTCTTCAGGCGTCTACATTGCCGGCGATGTGGGATATCACGAAGCTAAGCCCCTGGACCTCAGCGCAGCCGGGCTACCCAACGCCAGGCTTCGCCACGACGCTGCGGGCTTCGCGCGCCTAGGCTACAGGTTCAATCCCAACTTTCGGATCGAGGCCGAAGGGTCCTACCGGCCAAATCGCTTCGAAAATCTCGGAGCTACGGGCCATTTCCGTCCGACGGCGATCATGGGAAACCTGCTATATGACGTTAATCCCGAGTACCGCCTGCACCCCTTCATTGGCGGTGGCGTCGGCGCGAACTATCCCAGGTTGAACGAGCAGGTCGGTGCGACACTGCTCACGGCACGTGATCCGAAATTCGCCTTCCAGGCGATTGGCGGCTTCACGTTCGCTGCCAACGACCGGGTGAATATTGATCTGACATACCGTTATTTTGACGGCGGTCGGAGCACTGCTGAGTGCACGGGCATTTGCGCCGCCCCTACAGTCCAACTTGGCCGTTACACCGACCATTCTCTGACCATGGGTATGCGCATCTCATTCGGCGCGATCCCGCCCCCGCCGGCCCCCCCTCCGCCCCCGCCGCCCCCGCCGCCACCCGAGGCTGCGCCCCCTCCACCAGCCCCGCCCCCCATCGCGGCTGCACCTCAGGCGTTCGCGGCCCGGTCGTTCGTCGTCTATTTCCCCTTTGATCAGTCTGTGATTACCCCTGAAGCCCAGGCCGTGCTCAAGGATGCCAGTGCCTATGCCCAGGATGGTCATGCGACCCGCGTCGTCATTGTCGGTCACACCGACACGTCAGGTGGGCAGGCCTACAACCTTCGCCTGTCAGAACGTCGGGCGAAAGCTACAGCAGACGCGCTGGTCGGTTTGGGTCTAGCTCAGTCAATTCTGAATGTGGATTGGAAAGGCAAAACTGATCTGGCGGTCCAGACACCTGATGGGGTAAAGGAGCCACTGAACCGTCGCTCAACAATCGACATTAACTTCTGACCGCAAAAGGACAGGGCACCATCGTCGCTCCGGAGAGCTCGGCACACCGCCGGGCTCTCTGCCGTTTGGCCTGTAACGCCTGACGAGGTCGCCGGCGAGCCGCTCAGATGACATGACAAAAGCCGCCCAGTTCACAACCCAAACCCAAGGCAGCGGTTACACGGTCGATCTTGAGGGCGATTGGACGGCGGTCGGCCTGGGCAATGCGGGTGAACGTTTGCAAGCCAGCCTTGCAGGGGCCGGCCCCGTGGTGATGGATATGCAAGCTATGGGCCGGTGCGATACCGCCGGCGCGCTCGCCATTGCCCGCGCGACCGACGGACGACTGCAACTGGACAGCCTTGTTGCCTCAGACTCGGCGAAGAGGCTGCTCAAACTGGTCACCGATGCGAAGTGGACAGAACCCGCGCCACCGCCCCGATCGCAGCCTCTGCACGATCTCCTCGAGTCGATTGGCCGCGGGACGGTTCTTGTCGCGAC
>JAYTXQ010000059.1:0-6356 GCA_043742825.1 Caulobacteraceae bacterium
TTCGTGGACGTGGTGGTGCACTCCTACCGCCACCGCTTCGCCCTCGCCCCCGGTGACCCGGCGCTCGACCCCATCGAACACCACCTCGCCACCCAGCCCGCCATCGCAGTGCCGACGATCACCCTGGATGGCGACTCCGATGGCGTCTCCCCCGGTGCCCACGATCACGCCGCTAACTTCACCGGCCCCCACACCCACTGCGTCATCCCCCACGGCGGCCACAACCTACCCCAAGAACACCCAACCGCCTTCGCCACCGCCATCCTGGACCTGCGCCAACTCTAGCCCTGGACACCACCGTCCCCCACCGCTACTCCGCGCCCCTTTGCCGAGAGAGTGTGCGCGATGAACGACAACCCAGGGCTGGACACATTGAGCGAAGCAAAAAGCAGCCGAGACCGCCAAGCCGCCGACCCGGACCCAAGCGGCGCAGCCATCGCCGGCGACCGCCTGCGCGCCCTGATCGAACGCATCGAGCGCCTCGAAGAAGAGCGCAAGGCCCTCGGCAGCGACATCCGTGACCTCTACGCCGAAAGCAAATCCAGCGGCTTCGACCCGGCGGTCATCAAACAACTCATCCGCATCCGCAAAAAAGAACCCGCGGAAGTCGAGGAGCAGGAGTCTCTACTGGACCTATACCGCCGCGCCATCGGCATGTAAGTTGAAGTCTTCACGCGATCCAGGTATTTCGTGGCCGATTGCGGAATGGCAGGTTCAAACCGCTGCCCCCACAAAAGCAGACGTGGTGCTGACGTAACGAAGCCCAGCCCATTCCGCGTCGGTTTAATTTGGAGCCGACAACTAATCGACAAAACCGCGACTGATAATCTCAGTGTCGGCGATCCGATACCGCGGTTAGATATCGATTTTCCCAACGACTTGACAATTCTTTCAAAACCTCCGCGTGCTTGCTTTTTTATTGTGCTTTCACTAGAACAGTTATCAATTTTAGCGGAGAAATATACGATTATGACTCAGCAATTGAATGCGGTGCGCTTCCGCCAATGGCTGGATCAGTGGAATGATTTTACGTACGACGAGACGCAGGGTCGTCGTAAACCGGATCCACATATTTACCTCTTTTCGATGCCGGCAGTCCAGCTCCGAGCTTTGAGTGGCGTCTACCGACGCAAGAACGGGGAGGGGCTGCAGCGCATGCTAGACCCTAAGAGAGCTGCTACAATCCGGGAGTTTGTTCGCAACGGCTATCCATACAGCAGTCTGTCCACGAACCTCCGCACCCCGCAGAATGATGTCCTGAAAAAGCCTGGCTGGCTGCCCACTGCTATCGTGGTCAACATCTTGTTGCCGACCGACAAGCGCCGTGGTCGAAGCGTCGCGGCTGGCGATGAAATTAAGGTCGAAGATCAGCCCGGACCCAATTCTGTTCTTACTCTGCCATACGGCAATAGCATACGGGATTGGACGCCGACCGAGGTTGAGCCGCTGGAAGTGATCGATGGCCAACATCGGCTCTGGGCATTCGACGATCAGGACCCAGACGCCCTTCCCGGCGATTTTGAGCTGCCTGTCGTCGCCTTTCGTGGCTTGGACATCGGCTGGCAGGCTTACCTCTTCTGGTCAATCAATGTGTCGCCGAAGAAGATCAATCCCAGCCACGCCTTCGATCTATTCCCGCTGCTTCGTTCGGTCTCCTGGCTTGAGACATTCTCAGAGCTGCGCATCTATCGTGAGGCTCGTGCCCAGGAGTTGACCCAGCTGTTGAACGAGGTGCCGGACAGTGTCTGGTTCCAGCGCATCAACATGCTTGGCGATAAGGGCGCAGACGCCCCGGCGCGGGCAGGTGTAACGCAAGCGGGGTGGGTGCGATCGCTCACCACGTCCTTCCTCGCCCCGGGCGGGAGGGGACGCGGTTCGGACGGGCTTTTTGCTGCATCAACCCACGGCGGTGACCCACTGCCGTGGTCCAGGCCTCAGCAAGCCGCAATCCTGATTAGTCTTTGGGATATTCTCAAAAACACCGTCGCTGCGAAGCGCGACGGTTGGCCGGCGATCCTGCGCGACGAAGGCGAGCGTGGTTTCTTGCCAGTCGAATACGATCTCGCCTTCGAGGGTACAAAGACCATGCTCAATCAGGAGCAAGGGGTCAGAGGTGTTTTGGCCGTCGCAAACGACCTGCTTTTTGCGATGCTTCAAGACGACCGTGATTATTTCCAATGGGATGGCGAAACCCTGGTTGGCAAGACCACCACGATTGAAGATGTGCAGGAGGAGCTTAAAGCGTTTAAGACACTGAATCTGCATACTACAGTTTGCCAGCTAGCCGTGTCGCTCGCCTCGTTTGATTGGCGCTCTGCCAATGCTCCTGGCCCTTGGGATGAAAAAGACCACCTCGCGCGACAAGCGTTTCGTGGAAGCGGGGGGTATCCGTTGCTACGCTCGATGTTACTCGCCCACGTTGCAGAAAGTAGTGGCCGAGCCGCAGCCGCAGCTAAGACGGTGATCCGGGAGGACCGCCGATAAATGCCCGGAAGCCTTTTGGCGCATGAGGTAACCCAGCTCAATTCTGGCGTTATCGCGGCTGATGCTAATTACATACGCGGAGTCTTAGGTAGTGTTGTGGGAAGGCAGCCAATGTCATGGCTGTCCACTACTCATCCACATCAGAACGGAACGCTGCCCAAGACGGAGGCTGATTTTCAAGCGGTGCCGCCGCATTTTGTTATCGAGTCTGTCGCGGCTAGAGGCCCGTTACATTGTCTAGATGGCTGGAGCTATCTTGCAAGGTCAATTGGCGCTCTGCTTGCAGGCACTACTCATAGTTCAAGGCACCTTGCATACTACGCTGAGCTACGCGGTGCGCTATCCATCCTTGCCAGTGAAGGGATCGGAGTATTCAACAGCAGGAACCGCGCTGTAACTAACGCTGGCACTCTGTTACCCTTGCCGAATAGGGGTACCCACGAGATGGCGTGGTTCGCGTTAAAAAATTGGGCGGGTCAAAGCCGTGCCCTAGCCCGCATACTAGGTGCTATCGAAATTAATGGAGTAACCCTGTTTGATGCCTTCCAAACATTCTTCCCATCGCCGGCAGTGACCGCCTTAAGCTCCGATCTTATTTCAAAATGGGGTTTTGATCTAGACATTGGTGTGATCGACCGCGATGAGCGGAACATCTCAAGCTACAGCCCCAATGATCTAACTAGCATTCCACATACTGCTTCTGATGATCTGGAGTTTATCGCCTCGCTCTGGGGGTTCTTTCAGCCAGGCGCTTGGACGTTAGAAGCTGAGCTGTTGCGGATGCTACTCGACGTGCAGCAGGCAGCGGTGGGCGGCAGGCCCATTTCGGATATGCAGGATCGTTATGATGAATTGGATCCTCGCATATCTTCAGTCGTGCCGTTCGAATTCCTGACTAGAATAGTATGTCCGCACGATCATCCCGTCATCGTCGAGGCGAAGGTGTCAGCACGACCATCTGAACCACGGGCGATGATCGCGCGCTCCGCGCTTCTCCTGCGAATTGCCACCGGCATGGCGCGGGTGAACCTCACGGCGGCCACGATCCAGCCGTTTGACCAACTTGAGGACTGGTGGGCCAAAATTGGCGATCAGAAGGGCCTTTGGCGGCCGATGCAGCGCCCCACCACGATGGATGACCTGTGGACCGAGATTGAAGATGCTTTAGAGGCTGCCCGCACAAAGGCACCAGCGAGTCGGTATGATCTGCTCTCCCAGAGGGATGTTTCTTTAGTTAAATTGAGTGAGGCCGAGCGTATCGGCCTATGGCATCTCTGTCGATGAAGTACATGGGTTCCAAGCGATCCATGCTACTTAATGGGCTTGGTGAAGCTCTGGAAGCTGCGTGCATCAATTCCACTAGGGTCGTCGATCTGTTTACCGGCTCCGGAGCTGTAGCATACCACGCAGCCGAGAAGTATGACTGTGTCGTAATCGCCAATGATTTACAGCAGTACTCCGCTGCATTGGCGAATGCGGTGATCTCCCGCACCGAGGTCACCAGGGCTAATGAATGGTGGCCGGAATGGAAGGCTACAGCCAAGACGAAGGACGAAGAGAGTGAACTCTGGACTGCTGCAACTAGCCTCCAGAAGAAACTTGCCGATCTCGTACCGGCTGAGGCGGCAGAAAAAGCGCGCCGGCTCAGTGAACGGGCACCAGTCGGGTCTATCTGCCGTGCCTATGGAGGGCACTATTTCTCTCCGCTGCAAGCCCTCTGGTTTGACAACCTGAGGGCAAACCTTCCAGCCGAGGCTGATCGGCACGCTGTGGCGCTGGGTGCGCTTATCCAGGCAGCGAGTAAGTGCGCGGCATCTCCAGGCCACACAGCTCAGCCGTTCAAGGCCAACGAGACGGCCGGACCGTTCCTCATCGAGGCGTGGATGCGCAACGTGCCTGAGCACGTCCTGTCGAGCGCCACAGCGTTGGGGAAGCGGCGTGCCCGGGCGGTAGGGAGGACATACACAATGGACGCGCTGGAGCTTGCCAAGGAGACCGCGCCGGGAGACTTGGTGTTCATTGATCCACCATACTCTGCCGTCCACTACAGCCGCTTCTACCATGTGCTGGAGACGCTAGCGCGCGGCGGGACCGGCGATGTGTCCGGAACAGGAAGATACCCCCCTCCAAAGGATCGGCCTATCTCGGATTTCAGCATCGCATCGAAGGCGACGTCGGCTCTAAAGCATCTTTTGAAGACGGTCTCCGGGCAGGGCGCGCGTGCAATGGTGACTTTCCCTGCGGAGCAGGCGTCCAATGGCCTCAGCGGCGATCGCGTCCGCGAGATTGCTGAAGAGTTCTTCGTGATCGAAGTGTCCAAGGTCACATCGCGTTTCTCGACGATGGGTGGAGATCGGAAGCACCGTGCGGCTCGGCACGACGCTCACGAACTGATCCTCACGCTGCTGCCTCGCTGAGCTGGAGAGGTCGATGACCGAAGTAGGTTGGGCACAGCTCATCGGTCTGGCTCTGGGCAGCATCGTGCTCGTGAAGCTGCTAGACATCGGTTGCCAGGAAGTCGGTCGCTACCCCGAGCGGAGACAGGCCGCCAAGCAGTTTTAAGACCACCAGGTGATCCCGCTCATGAAGGCTTCCGATGAGCTGTTCGGGAACATGCAAACCCTCGCCAAGAAAGACTTCAATAACCCCCGGACAGGAACATAGTCGGGGGCTGCGAGAGTTCCGACACAACGGGGGCGTCTGGCGACACGTCCGAGCAAAGTTGCGTTTGCATGATGGAAAAGATTGCCGATTCACCGCTGCATGGGCACGGAACGCCATCGGTGGCAATACAGCGGACGGCTATGCCGTGCTCCAAATCGGTTTCGCTCGCACCAAAGAATGAATGGCAGCTTTCGGTCAGGCGCCGAACCCACTCTATGGCAACCTTGCGGCGAGAAGCTGACGCCACGTCCGAAGGCCCGCCAACCGTTCGTTTAACGGACGAGTGCTGAGGCCGATCCATCCACGGGCCCTATCGGGGATGTCCGAACAACAACCAAGGATTTGGGAAGTGGCGGGTGGTGACACGACTGATGGGTCAGGACCTGTTGACCACGACACTGGAATATATTCCTATCTCTTTCGGATGAGTGCAACGCCCAACCCTCCCCACGCCCAACTCGCCTCACATGAGGACGATGACGCCTACTACCGCGCCGTCCTCCGTGACCTCATCGACCACGGCGCCGAATTCGCCCACCAACTCCGCGAACGCGCCGCTAAACAGCCCGATTTCGACCCGTCGATCCCCTTCGACCGTCTCACCCGCACAATCCGCCGCACCATCGCGCTGGCCCGGCACATCGCCACCAACCCACCCAAAGCCCACACCAAAAACGATCGCGCCCCCGTCGACCGCACCCAAGCCCGCGAGAAAATAATCCGCGGCGTCGAAGACGCCATCGAAGCCAGGCGCGGCCCTAAGACCGACACCGACACAAGCATCCTCTACAACGAACTCAACGAACGCCTCCTCGATGACGGCCTAGAGCGTGACCTCCGCACCCGCCCCATCGACGAGATCATCGAAGAACTCGCCCGCGACCTCGGAGTCGCCTACCAATCCCGGTCCTACGCCTGGAAGCGCCGCACCCCCGCCGACATCGCCACCCTCCGCGCCCACGCCGCCACACCCCCCAACCCCGAAAATTGGGCGGGCTTCAGCCCACCACCGAAACGAAACCAACGATGGCCGAAAGCACCCTAAAGAGGGTCGAAATCGCTGAAGTCAGCCAGATTGGCAGTCGGTGGCCCACGAACGCGGCATGGATGGACCGGCTGTCCAGCCCAGCGAACCCCGGATCAAACGCGCGCCGATGACGCGGCGACCCTCCCCGCTTGCTCTACCGCCGCGCCGTCCTACGTTGATG
>JAYTXQ010000060.1:0-3515 GCA_043742825.1 Caulobacteraceae bacterium
GGGCTGGGCCGGCGGTTTGCTCGGGTTCTGGCGGCTAGCGGGGCTAAGGTCGTTCTGGCGGCGCGGCGCACCGATCGCCTGGCTGTGCTGGCCGATCAGATCACTGCCGCCGGCGGCGAAGCCCTAGCCGTTGCTATGGACGTGACCAGCGAGGCTTCGGTGATCGCCGGATTTGATGCAGCCCAGGCGCGGTTTGGGGTGATCGACACGGTGATCGCCAACGCCGGCATGAACAATGAGTCTCTGGCCAACGAGATCACAGTAGAAGCCTGGGACGAGGTCATGGCGATCAATGTGCGCGGCGTCTTCCTCACCGCTCGCGAGGGGGCCCGGCGGATGATGGCGGCGGGGTTCAAAGACAGCGGACGCGGACGGGTGGTGCTGATCGCGTCTATCGGCGCGGTAAAGGTATTGCCGGCGCTCACAGCGTATTGCACCTCCAAAGCGGCGGTCGCGATGATGGGCAAAAGCCTCGCCCGCGAATGGGCCAATCGCGGGGTCAACGTCAATGTGGTTTGTCCCGGCTATATCATCACCGAGCTGAACGACGAGTGGTTCGCTTCGGAGGGCGGCAAGAAACAGATCGCCAGCTTTCCACGACGACGCCTGATGGACGAAAGCGACCTGGATGGGATGATCAGCTATCTGTCGTCGGACTCCTCACGCGCCATCACAGGCTCCGTCTTCACGCTTGACGACGGCCAGACGCTATAGCTGACCGAGTACAGAGATTTTCCGCAGATTTACGCAGATAAGCTGCTGGCTAAGCCCGCGAAGCGGCATAGTTTGTAAGCTTTGACGTTTTACGCCTGCGGCGCAAGGTCAGATCGACATCTGTTTCCATCTGCGTCTATCTGCGGAAAAGCCCTTTACAGCCGCTCAACCAAGCCCGCGAAGGCGATAGTCATCCGGTCTTCCATATAGGGGCCAATAACCTGCATGCCGATCGGCAGGCCCCCACGCGTCGTTCCGATGGGCATGGCCGTGGCCGGCAGATTGGCGACCGTCGCCATCCCAGGCCAGGCGACCTGAGCTCCATAAGGTGTCAGGACGCCATTGATCACGTGGACGCGGTCGTTGAAGGGGCTGTCGTCGTGGGGGAAAGCCGTAACCCCCATGACCGGTGCCAGGACCACATCGAAGGTTTCGAAAAGATGTGCCCACTGTTTGCGGATCGCGTATTGCCCGTCCAGCGCACCCATCCATTCGTGGGCTGAAATCGGCGCGCCGAAGGCCGGAGCCCCGCGGGACATCGTGGTCATCAGGATGGTCGAATAGACCTCATGCGCCGCCGCCAGATCGGGCAACAGGTTGCTTTGCCGCGCCACCTTGGCACCGGCAGTTTCCAGCCGGCGGACCAGGGCGTGCAGCGCGTCGCGGATCTCATGGTCAAGCGCAGCGACGGGATGGTCGTCGATCACCAGGATACGGTAGTCGGCCAAGCGTTCGTGCCGCGGGGCGGGCAGATCAAGCTTGTAGCACACCGTATCAAATCCTTCGGGCCCAGCCAGGATGCTCATGGCTAGGGCCAGATCGCTGGCGGTTCGCGCCAGGGGTCCGACAACCCCCAATTCAATTCCCGCCCCATCGGTCCCCGGAGGCGATTGCCCGCGCAGTGGCACAAGGTTGTGGCTGGGCTTGTGGCCAAAGACGCCGCAAAAGGATGCCGGGACGCGGATCGAACCGCCGATGTCGGAGCCAAACTCCAGCGGCACCATGCCCGACGCCAGAGCTGCCGCCGCGCCGCCGGACGAGCCTCCCGGGGTCAGCTCAGGGTTCAGCGGATGTGTCGTGCGACCGTAGACTGGATTGACGCTCTGCCAGTCACCCAGATGTGGCGGCACATTGGTCTTGCCCAGGATCACCGCGCCCGCCACTTTCAGCCGTTTCACGCCCTCCGCATCGGTGGGAGCGATCCAGTTTTTCGCCTCCTCAATGCCCCAGGTCGTCGGCAGGCCGGCGACATTGAAACTTTCCTTCACCGTCATAGGCACGCCCAGCAAGGGGGCACGTTCACCCCGCGCCAGGGCTTCGTCCGCAGCCTTGGCGGCATCCCGCGCCCGCTCAAAATCGCGCACGACCACCGCATTGATCGGTCCGTCTAGGGCCTCAATGCGCGACACCGCAGCATCGAACAACTCAATCGCGCTGACCTCACCGGCAACGAGGGCTGCGGCCATCCCGCCTGCGCTGGAGGAGGCATAGTTATCGATCAGATTTGACATGGGGGTCCCCGGCTTTCACGTTGGACGGAAATCATCATTCATTGAGGCGCTTGTCCAGAGGCACGTTCCGCGTCGCATAGTTATGGCCGCCACCCCAAGGCCAATCCTTTCATTTTTGCCGATAAAGGGGCATATGGGGCCTATGTTTAGTGCTCCGAAAAACCCTTTGTTGCGCGCCATGTCGCGAGGGCTGCGCGGGCGCTGTCCGCAATGCGGCGAGGGGCGTATTTTTTATCGCTATTTGAAGGTGTCGCCCGTTTGTAACGTCTGCGAGCTGGAGCTGGATCGTTTCCCCGCCGACGACGGCCCAGCGTATTTTACCATTCTCCTGGTGGGCCACCTGATCGTCGCACCGATCTTGATGTTCCCCATAATTTGGCAAGCCCCGGCTGCCATTGTCGTACCCGCAACCCTGATACCCCTGGCGGGGCTGACGCTTTTGATCCTGCCCCGGGTAAAAGGCGCGGTGATCGGGGCGCTTTATGCCCTGCGGGTCCGGCGTGAGGAGGCCCGGCGCGTTTGAAGTCTGGCGCGCGCCTCAAGGCCATATTGGGCGGATCGGCCGGTAATCTGGTCGAGTGGTATGACTGGTTCGCCTATGCCTCGTTCTCCATCTACTTCGCCAAAGTCTTTTTCCCAAAAGGTGACCTGACCGCGCAATTGATGCAGACCTCGGCGGTGTTTGCCGTAGGTTTCCTGGCCCGTCCGGTCGGCGCGTGGTTGATGGGAATCTATGCCGACCGCGTCGGGCGCCGCTCGGCGCTCGCCCTGTCCGTCGCCCTGATGTGCCTGGGCTCGCTCATCGTCGCCGTTGTGCCTGGTTATAAGACTATTGGCCTGGCCGCGCCGGTGATCCTGACCCTGGCCCGGCTGATCCAGGGCCTCAGCGTCGGTGGCGAGTATGGGGCCAGCGCTACATATCTGTCGGAAATGGCCGGGCGCGAGCGGCGAGGTTTCTGGTCCTCGTTTCAGTTCTTCACCATCATCGGTGGCCAGCTGTGTGCTGTTGGCGTTCTGATCGTACTGCAACAGATTTTGAGCGAGGCGGACCTGAGCGCCTGGGGCTGGCGCGTTCCGTTTTTCGTTGGTGCGGGGCTGGCCATCGTCGTTTGGTTCATTCAGCGAAGCCTTGATGAAACCCCGTCTTTCCAGACTGCCAAGGCGCATGGCGTACAGCGATCGACGACCTGGAGGCTGCTGCGCGAGCATCCGAGCGAGACGCTCATCGTCTTTGTGCTCAGCTCTGCGGGAGGCCTGACTTTCTATGCCTTCACCACCTATATGCAAAAA
>JAYTXQ010000061.1:0-6991 GCA_043742825.1 Caulobacteraceae bacterium
GATGCAGGCTTGCATCGAGGGGTTGATCGTCGATCGCGCGCAACTGCGGATCAAGCAGATGGCGCGGCTTGACCAGATCGAGAACGGCTACCGGCTTGCGCAGATTCTCGATCTGGTCGGGGCGGAACAGAACCGCCGCAGACTGCCCGAGCAGCTGCTCAAGCGGTACGCCCAGCAGGCGCTGCGTGTCGCCCGCCGCCTGCAACACTTCCAGGGTGTCGGCGTCCAGCACCAGCATCGCGCCGTGTGGCAGGATCGCGCCGGGGATGTGGATCGGCTCGAGGTCGCAGTTCGTGACGTTGACGGACGCCAGCGCGATACCAGAATCAGTCATAGGACGAAGCGCTCCACCCGTTTAGCCAGTGCTCGAACGCAGCGAAAGTCTCGACCGCGCCCTTAATAATCTCCGCACGGGCCGACGGCTCGGGCGGGATTGCCGCCAACTGCGCCAAATAGTTCCTCCATGCCTCGCCCGTCCCGGTACCGCGGCCAATGAAGAACCGTCGGCCAGCTGACACGTCTTTGCCCAGAAGCCTATCGAGGCCGCGTGCCAGTTCACGACCCCCGAGGGCTGACCCCTCGGCCACGTAGAGGGCCCCTAGTCTGAGATGCGAGCTTTCAAGGCTTGGCACATGTCTGCACATCGCAACAGAATGAAGCGATTGCCCTAGGTCCAGCGCCTCCAGGTCCCGTTCAAGCCAGCCGCTCCGATTCGGACCAGTGGCCAAAGCGGCGTCGAACGGCACGTAGAACCCGTAGAGGCGGACGATAAGATCCTTGTAGTTTGCCAAGCCAATGGTCGCATCCTGAGTGGCTGCGAGCCCGACATGGCAGTGAAGTCGGTCGTGAAAATCCTGAGTCGCTGCACGAAGTTCCTGCCGCAAAGAAGGGACCGTATTGCCTCTCTGCGGGTCTAGACGGAGGATCTCTCCGACTGGCGTAGGCTGGTCCGACTGATCGCCGCTCCCTGCTCCACCACTGACGAGGCCGGCACGATCCTGCCAGCGCAATCCCTGCCGGGCGAACTGATCGACGTCACCCATACGAAACCGCGCTCCTAGTCGCAATCGATCACAGCGACGACGATCGCCAGTGCCTTACCAAGGAACTACGTGGGGGTCCAGTTGAACGAATGCCCAACAAGTAGAAGCGCATTTCAAGCGGTTTCGATGTTCGGCGATCAATCGCCGCTTAGCACTTGTAGTACATGTCGAACTCCACCGGGTGGGGGTGCAGTTGCAGGCGTAGCACTTCTTCCATCTTCAGTTCGATGTAGCTGTCGATGAAATCGTCGTCCATGACGCCGCCGGCTTTCAGGAAGGCGCGGTCCTTGTCCAGGGCGTCGAGGGCTTCTTTGAGGGAGCCGCAGACTTCGGGAACCTTTTTCTGCTCTTTGGGTGGTAGGTCATAGAGGTTCTTGTCGGCGGGGCCACCAGGATCGATCTTGTTGGCAATGCCGTCAAGGCCGGCCATCAGCATGGCAGTGAAGCCCAGATAGGGGTTGCCCATGGGGTCGGGGAAGCGAACCTCAATGCGCTTACCCTTTGGGCTGTCGACGTGCGGGATACGGATTGAGGCGGAGCGGTTGCGGGCCGAATAGGCCAGCTTCACCGGGGCTTCATAGCCGGGAACAAGACGCTTGTAGCTGTTGGTGGTGGAGTTGGTGAAGGCGTTGATCGCCTTGGCATGCTTGATGATACCACCGATATACCAGAGGCACAGATCCGACAGACCTGCGTATTTGTCGCCGGCAAACAACGGCTTGCCCTTGTGCCAGATCGACTGGTGCACGTGCATGCCCGACCCATTGTCGCCGAACATCGGCTTGGCCATGAAAGTCGCCGTCTTGCCATAGGCGTGGGCGACGTTGTGCACGACATATTTATACAGCTGTAGGCGGTCGGCCATGGTGATCAGGTCGGAGAATTTCAGACCCAGCTCATGCTGCGCCGGGGCAACTTCGTGGTGGTGCTTTTCCGGCTGCATGCCCAACTCGCCCATCACGGCGAGCATTTCGCCGCGCAGGTCCTGGGCCGAATCGACAGGATTCAGTGGGAAGTAGCCACCCTTGGGGCCGGGGCGATGGCCCATGTTGCCTTCAGGGTAGGTCGTGCCGGTGTTGGCGGGCAGCTCGGAGGAATCATAGGAATAACGGGTGTCATGCGGCGCGGTGCTCCACTTGACGTCGTCGAAGATGAAGAACTCTGCTTCGGGGCCAAAATAGACCGTGTCGCCGACGCCTGAAGCGGCAGTGTGGGCCAGGGCCTTCTTGGCCATAGAACGCGGATCGCGGTTATAGGGAGTGTTGGTATCGGGGTTGAGCACATCGCAGGTCAGGCACAGGGTCGTCTGCTGATAGAAGGGATCGATATAAGCGGTGGCGAGGTCTGGCCGTAGCTTCATGTCGGATTCGTTGATCGCCTTCCAACCGGCGATGGAGGAGCCATCGAACATGGTGCCGTCCGAGAGGAAATCGTCATCGACCAGGTCGATATCAAAGGTCACGTGCTGAAGCTTGCCGCGGATGTCGGTAAAGCGAACATCGACGTATTTGACTTCTTTGTCCTTGATCTGGTCCAGAATGTCTTTGGGTGTGGTCATTGGTGGTCTTGATCCCCGGTGGGTTAACTTTGGTGAATTGGAAGTGATGGATGGAAAGAGGCTTGGCTTCAGATGGCGCTCTGGCCGGTTTCACCGGTCCGAATTCGCACAACATCAATGATTTCAGAAACGAATATTTTGCCGTCGCCGATGCGGCCGGTACGTGCGGCTGTCTGAATAGCCTCGACCGCAGCGGCGAGTTGATCGTCGGCCACAACCACCTCAATCTTAATTTTGGGAAGAAAGTCAACGACGTATTCGGCCCCCCGATAAAGCTCGGTCTGGCCTTTCTGACGACCAAAGCCCTTTGCCTCAAGCACTGTCATACCCTGAAGCCCAAGAGCCTGTAAGGCCTCTTTGACCTCGTCCAGCTTGAAAGGCTTAATGACGGCTTCGATTTTCTTCATCGTTTCCAGACCGTGTTGGCGATGGGCTAGTAATCGCGTCGCCTTCCAACACGACCTGAGGCGGTCGCGCAAGCCTGCGATGTTCGGGGATGCGCAGGGGGCTTTACCATCCTTTTTGCGTGTGCAAAAATTAGGCAAACCTGCTCAATAAAACATCATTGGCGGGGGTATCCCATGCCTTCGGGGGCCGAGGGGTTGGCGGGGTCGATCGGGATCAGGTCTCCCACCTCGGTGTCACGCTCGATGGGCATGCACAGCATATTCAGCGAAATCAGGTCCCCGAACAGGTTTGGCGATCCTTTAAAATTATTCGGATTGTGCATCTCCGCCATGTGCCAGTTGTGATGCTCTGGCGCATTCCAACCTGACGCGAGGCCCCTGATCGGGCCGGGCGCTATTTTTCGTGGCAAGCTGATGAAAAAGAAAATTCTTTTGAAGCTGTTGGTTGAGACCGCCGCTGTGCTGTCGGTGCTGGCGCTGGGGTCGACTGCCACAGCTGGGATCTACACCGATGACTTCAGTCGCTACCTGGTGAGTAAGTCCAGCGAGGCCGACAAGACGGCCCTTGTGCAATGGATATTCGCCGCCGCATCGAAAAACCCGGCATTGGCGTCGATGGTTTCGCTGACGGCCGCGCAGAGCGAGGTCTACAACCGCAAGGGGGCGGAACTCTTGCAACGTCTCGTCACCCAGGACTGCCGCGCCCAGGCGATTGAAGCGCTCAAGAACGAAGGGTCTGGCGTTATTGAAACCGGGTTTCCCGTCCTTGGAGAAATCGCCGGCCGCGGCTTGATGATCGAACCCCATGTTGGCATGGAAATGCAGAAGCTTTCGGCATATCTCGACGAGGCTAGGTGGTCCGACCTGATGAAAGCCGCTGGCCACACCGCACAAACCCAAGGCGCGACCAGGAGGTAGTGTTCACGGCAGAGCCGACGGCCCGTCGGCCTGCGCCGTCAATGCACGCTGAAAAGCCGGGCGCCGCTGCATCGCTGCCCAGTAGGACGCAATTTTGGCCGGAAAGGCCTCCTGCAACGCCAGGCTCGTCGCCAGCATTAGCGCATAGGCGAATGAAATGTCGGCCATAGTGAAACGTCCGGCGCAGACAAAGTCGTCGCCAACCATCGTCGCTGCCCCGCGCAGGCGCGAGAGGAACCATTTGCGATAGTCTTCCGCCGCCTGAGGCACGCGCCGCGCTTCGGGTTCCAAGCGCGTGTAGCGTAACACGAGGGTCTGGGGGAAGGTGAGGGTGGCTTCTCCCATGACCAGGAAATTCAGATAGTCGCCATAGGCGGCTTCTTCGGGCGCGACCACCAAATCGCTGGGGCCGTATTTTGTACCCAGATAGTGCGCCATGGCCGAGCTTTCGGTCATGCGGGTGTCGCCATCGAAAAGCACAGGTACGGTGCCCAGGGGGTTGAGCTGGAGATAACCGTCGATTTGGGCTCTAGGCGGAAACGGCATCAGCACCAGATCATAGGCCAGCCCCATCTCTTCGAGAGCCCATAGAGCGCGAAATGATCTTGCACCGGCACAGTGATAGAGCTTGATCATGGCTTCCCTTGGCTTGGCATCAAAGTTGCATATGCCCCCGGGCCCAGCGCCGCTATGAAAAACTAGATCCAGGCCGGCTTCAATCTGCACCCAACCTCGATATGTGCTTCCGCACCTGGAATAATGGGCCTAGACTCGGAAAAATACCGGGAGAGAAGCATGACTGACGCCGCCGTGCCCTATGTGGGCGATCTGTTGGAGACCTCTCCCAAGAATTGGGGCAAGTGGGGGCCGGACGATGAGGTCGGGTCGCTTAACTATCTCGGCGCCGCTGAGGTGCTGGCGGCTGTGCGACTCGTGCGCTCAGGAAAGGTTTTCACTCTGCAGGTCCCCATGGGAAACCCCGGGGGCGATCCGGTCTGGCCGGGGCGTAGGGGTTCCGAACGCTATCAAATTCTTGATGAAGGGCACTGGATAGCAGGCAAGGGTCCGGCCTTTGCCGGGGGGCTGCACTATGCCGACGATGCCATGTCGGCCTACCTGCAGGGCTCAACCCAATACGATGCCCTGGGCCACGTCTGGTACGACGGCAAACTCTACAATGGCTTCGATGCCAATTCGACCATCGGCGGCATGGCCAAGGCCAGCGTCCAGCCCATTGGGGAAAAAGGTGTGGTTGGACGCGGTATTCTGATCGATATGGCGCGTCACCGGCAGAAACCTGCCCTGGATAAGGGCGAGACATTCAACCATGAGGACCTGCTTGCCGCCGCGAAAGCTCAGGGCCTGGAGATCCGCAAGCGTGATATCCTGATCATCCGGACTGGGTTCGTCGAAACCTTCTATTCCGGAGGCAGCGCCAAATTCTATGATGGCTTTATTGAACCCGGCCTGACCTATTCGCCTGAACTGGTGAATTGGTTCAAGGATATGGAAATCCCCAACCTGGTCACCGACACCATCGCCAATGAGGTCACCGCCGATCCGGTCAGCGGCGTGGCTTTGCCGCTGCACTGCGCCCTCATGCGCAATCTGGGGGTGGCGTTTACGGAGATTTGCGACCTGTCAAAGCTCGGGGCCGATTGCGCCGTCGATGGCCAGTGGGACTTCCTCTACGTCGCAGCGCCGTTGAAAGTAGTCAACGGAACCGGCGCGCCGGTCAATCCGGTGGTGATAAAATAGTCTGGGGCGATTCTGGAAAAACAGGGTTCAGATCTTCATCAGAAAGACTACCTTCGCACAATTTCCAAGATGCTGCGCAGCGACAGCCTTGTTGATCTGCAAGAACAGAAACGTTTTGATCATGCGGTCAAAGGGGAGTTTGCCTGCTTGATGCAGCGCAATCCGTTGCGGCAAGAACACCCCTGGATCGCTGTCACCCTCAATGATGCCTTTGAGTGTGGACGAAGGTCATGATCGTATGACGTCGCTTGGCATGTTGGTCTGCGGCGGCGCTATGCCGACAAGGCCGAACATGCCCTTGGGAGCCAGGGCACCGACCACGGCGGTATGCACCGATGGCACGCCGGTGGTGTTGTAGGCATATCGTACGCCATCCGGAGTGATGGCACGGACGGGTGCGATGAGCTCTGTACCTTTACTCGGATCGATCACATGTGTAGCACCGAGTTCCAGTGTCAGGGCCCGGCGCGCGGCATGGGGCTCGACGACGATGATGACGGCGCGGTCCTGAATTTTCGGCTCCCATTACGGCGCTGAGCCCCACAGGGCCGCCGCCAGTGATCAGCAGGGATGAGCCCGCTTTGCAGGCCAGAGAGCGCATGATACCGCCGGTACCGATCGGTATCCCGCAACCCAGGGGCCCAATGAGCTCTAGTGGCAGGCCGTCGGGGATTTTTACTAGATTTCGCTCGTAGGTCGGGGTGTGGCTGGCGAATGACGACTGGCCAAAGAAATTGCCGGCGACACCGGTGCCGTTATCGCTCGGGGTTGCGGTGCCATCTGTGCGCACACCGGCGAAGTTGAGCTGTGGCATGGTCTGGCAATAGGCCGGATCGCCACGCCCGCAGTTGCGACAAGCGCCGCAGGATCAGAACGTCATCGCCACCCGGTCACCCGGCTGGAACGGGGTAACCTTAGCACCAACCTGTTCGACGACACCGGACCGTTCATGCCCGAGCACCGCAGGCAGAGGAATTATTTCGGCATCTTAGAAGGCGATATCGGTATGGCAGACCCCTACACCGACGATGCGTACCAGAACCCCATCGTCACGTGGGGCATCCAGGTCAAGGGTCCGGATTTCCAGCGAACGCCCGCTCCTGACGGCAACGGCGGCTTGGACTTTCGTGTGGCCTCTCTGGATCGATGGGTTGAAATTGCCGTCATGGGCTCTGGATTCCCTACCGCTCGTGCATCGCGTCATGGCTCTTTTTGGCCAAGGGTGAAAGCAGGTAATCAAGGATCGAACGCCGACCGGTCCTGATTTCGGCGATGACAGCCATGCCGGGCAACAGTGGGTCCTGGGA
>JAYTXQ010000062.1:0-10443 GCA_043742825.1 Caulobacteraceae bacterium
CCACGAGCGAAGGCTGGGTGACAGCTCCGGCATGGGTAATCAGTGCAGCCTTAAGAATCTCATCGTCCAGGTCGGGCGCAATCTGCCCTTCCTTATTGACCAGAAGGCCCACAAACGCCGTCAGGTTGCGCGCGTAAAGGGCAGAGGCATCGGTGGCGATCTGGCCAGGCATATTGGCAATCCCAACGATCTTGACCCCGCCAGCAATAACCACCTCGCCCGGCTGCGCACCCTCAACATTGCCGCCCTGTTCGACGGCAAGATCGACAATCACTGATCCGGGTTTCATTGAGGCCACTTGAGCGGCAGTCACCAGGCACGGGGCCGCGCGACCGGGGATCAGCGCCGTGGTGATAACAATATCCTGTTTCTTGATGTGCTCACCGATCAACGCAGCCTGTTTGGCCTGATATTCGGCACTCATCGCCTTGGCATAGCCCGCATCGGTTTCGGCGGCCCTGAATTCATCGTCCTGAACGGCGACGAATTTCGCCCCCAGCGACTCTACCTGCTCCTTGACCGCCGGGCGCACATCTGTCGCCGTCACCACAGCCCCCAGACGCCGCGCGGTAGCGATGGCCTGCAGGCCCGCGACCCCCGCGCCCATTACAAATACCTTGGCCGGCGCAATGGTGCCGGCCGGGGTCATCATCATAGGCATGGCCCGTCCATAGGCTGCCGCTGCTTCAATTACCGCCCGATAGCCGGCTAGATTGGCTTGGCTGGAAAGGGCATCCATGACCTGGGCCCGGGTAATCCGGGGGACAAACTCCATAGCAAAGGCGCTGACACCGCGCGCCGCCAGGGCTGCGACCAGCTCGGGGTCTTGATAGGGGTTGAGCAGACCGACGACGATGGCACCGGTCTTCAGGGCAGCTATCTCTTCGCGGGTAGGTCCGCGCACCTTCAACAAGATATCAGCATCCTTGAGCGTCTCTGCAAGGCTGGTAGCCACCGTCGCGCCTGCGTCCGTATAGTCGCTATCGGGCAAATTCGCGCCTGCACCCGCGCCAGTCTCAACCACGACCGAAACTGCCATACCGATCAGTTTTTTCACCGCGTCAGGTGTAGCGGCGACGCGCGTTTCACCGGCGCAGCGCTCGGCGGTGACAGCAATCTGAGCCATTTCTAAGACTACAGGGCTTTGTCGGGGGAAGACCGCAGAAACACGATACCGAGTGCCACCAGAACGAGCGCAGGAACAAGACCGCCAAGCAGGCCAACGCCAACGCAGAACCATAGGACAAGTGCCAGAAGCCATGCTCCCAGTCCCAAAGATCCCCATTTGGTCAAGGTGCCAAAGGTCCGATAGGTAGATACCTGTTCGGCGATATCCTGGTCTCCGTGGTGGTAGTCGGAAGCGGATTCGGACATCAGCAACGAGTCTCCAAACTCAGATCAAGGATTGAGAGCGGGTGCTACACTACCCTGGTCTTGCGCTCAAGCAGTGACGCAGTTGCGCGAGGATACCCTGGAGAACGACTCACCCGCAGATGCGGAAAACTAACCTGGCCAGGTTGCCAACAAAGCTCTGATCGCGGCAACAAGAGCGATGGGCTGATCGACCATGACGTGGTGGGCGCAGTCGGGGATCACGATCTGAGGCGAGCCTTGCGGCACCATGTCCTCGAACTTGCCCGCAGCGCTGTGCATCTGAATAATCAAGGATTGATCACCATAGATGTGAGCCAGGGGCATGTCCTTGCCGATGCGCACCTCAGCCATGCCGGTGCGGTCGAGTTTATCCCATATGAAGGGGTCAAATCGCCAGGTCCAGCCGTCACCGGAACCATCGACCATAGCCGCACGCTTCAACGCTCCGCGGGCAATAAAGTCAGCGGGATAGAGGTTCCCTGGGACCTGCGGCGGCATCAGGCGAAACCGGGCCAGGGCATCGGCTTGCGTGGCATAGACGCGGTTGGGTCCTGTCCGGCCACCCGGACCATGGCGACGCTCAAATGGCCGCCCTTCCTTTTTTGCCTGCGCCTCCCAGGCATCGATTTCTGCCGGCGTGGGCGGGCCACCAAAGCCGGTATCGACCAGCAAGCATGCTCGCATCCGGTCTGGGTGTGTCGCCGCAGCAAAATAGGCCACAGCACCACCAAAGGAATGAGCGATATAAATCGGCTTTTCTGGCCCCTCGTAGAGGCCTGCGGCCAGGGCGCACTGGTGAATTTCCTCAGCGAAGGTGCCAAAGCTATAGCCCTCGCGCCAGCCCGATGCCCCCATGCCGGAAAACGACAGGGCAGCAACGCGATAGTCGTCGGCGAAGAACGGAGCGATAAAGCTCCACCAATCTGCATGGGCCCCATTTCCGTGAATGAAAATCAGGCCGGGTTTGCCACGCTCGCCCCAGGTCAGCAGTTCGATATTCGCCCCATCGACGGGCACGAAGCTCCGCTGCGGCTCACGCGCCAGAGCCGCCTTGAACCATGCCGGGCTTTCTGGTCGCTCGCCCTTGAGTTTAGCCAGAGGTGACGCGAACTCGGCCGCCTCACCAGGCGCGCGCCTGACAGGCTCGTCCTCATCGACATGGGGCCGAAGTTCGGGGTGTGGCGTGGTATCAACGGGCATGCGCGTGCGGGTCTCTCGGTGGGCTTTGCCCCCTGACTAACAAGCGTTTGAAAAATCGCAAGTCGTGAGACCTCAGATGCATGACTATCGCACATGGAAATATCTGCATTGGAGATTGGTCAATCAACCTGGGCATTGAAAAAATCTCTCAACACAGCCAGATCGCAACTTTGCCGTTACCTTTTGCATCGCCCAAATGTCGTAGGCAATTGCCCTGCCTCAGACGAGTCCGGCGGACTTCAAGGCCTGCGCCTGCCTCGTCGCCAGAGCGTCCTCGGAAAACCCCTGCAGAGACGCCTCAAACAGGGCGCGCCAGTTTTGTTGCGCGGCCAGGTGCAGGAAGGCAGAGCCCAGGCCGATGGCCGCACGGTCCATGAAGACAAATTCGCGTGGGATGGTCAGAGGGCCTTTTTCATCCAAAGCTTTTTTCACCTCAAACGCTTCGCGGCGACCGTATTCACCTGGGCTAACCCCATCCGCAACCGTCCGAACACGATCATCCAGCAGCGGCCCATAGATGAACCGGGCCCAGATCCCCAGAACATCCATCAGGTCGTCGCTGAGGGCCTTGAATCCCCACGCTTCATAGGCGGCACGCTCCCCTGCGCGGTCCCCAGTGACCATAGCCCGGTGCAACCTCACCACGCCGCCAACAAAGGTTGGGGGAAAAACCCGCACGCAGCCGAAATCCAAAAGGTTCAAGCGCCCGCCATCATCAGCGAAGCTGTAATTGCCCAGGTGCGGATCGCCATGAATGACGCCCAAATGGGTCAGGGGTGACCACCAAGCCTCGAACAGGCGCTTGGCGATGCCATCGCGTGTGGTTTGATCGGCACCTTTAAAGCTCTGGAGGCCTTGCCCATCCAGCCAATCCATCGCCAATACCCGGCCCGTTGACAACTCCAGGTCCGGGTTGGGAACGGCGATATCGTCGCGGTCGGCGAAAAAGGCGGCATATAGCCGCATCGCACCCGCCTCATGTTCATAGTCCAGCTCTTCCTTGATCCGGTCGGAGATCTCAACGGCGATTTCGCTCGTGTCGATCGCGCCGATAAAGCGCCGACCGAGGGCAAGAATCGTACGTAATTGTCCAAGGTCGCTTTCCACAGCGCTTTGCATGTCGGGATATTGCAGCTTCACGGCCAGGGCGCGACCGTCCAGCGCCGTAGCACGGTGTACCTGGCCCAGGGATGCTGCCGCCGCAGGCGTGAGGTCAAAGTTGGCGAAGCGGTTCATCCAATCGGCCCCCAGCTCGGCCGCCATACGGCGGCGCACGAAGGCCGGGCCCATGGCCGGGGCATTGGTCTGGAGTTCAGTCAGTTGCGCGGCAAATTCCGGCGGCAGCAGGTCGGGCACGGTGGCAACCATCTGGGCCACCTTCATCAGGGGACCCTTCAAACGACCCAGCGTCTCCTTCAAAGCCTTAGCATTACGCGCCTCAGCATCACCGGGCGCAAACAGGGCATTGGCCCCGAAGCTGGCCGCTGCCCCGGTCAATCCCGCGCCGACGCGGGCAAAACGCGCCACTCGCCCGCCCAGGCGATCCCGCTCGGGATCTGATTTGGGCGCAGGGGCTGGACGTGGCGGGGCAGAAGGCGGCGGCGTAACGGTCATGACAAATTCATCTATCCTATCGGTCGACGTAAGGCTTGGTTTTCCGCCCGCGTTGAAATCCGCGCTTTGTCGCGGGCGCATCTGCCAATTCGCGCGCAGCCTTGGCCGCGATCTCCTTAAGCTTCATCGCTTGCAACATGGATAGGGCATGGCCCACCGCCCCCTTTTCCGGATCGCCGAAAGCGCGGCCATAGGTGTTCAAGCGGTCCTCGACCGAGCCAAGAAACTCGCCTTCCCAATCTGACAGTTCAACACCCGCGCGGTCGGCAGCCCGGCGAGTTCGCCGCAGCGCATTAAGGGCGGCGCGTTTGGCCGCCGCACGGGGATCTGGCGCTTTGCGCTTCACAGCCCTCCGATGGCGGAGATATAGAGCTCAATCAAGGCCTCTTCTTCCTGGCGTTTGGCTGCGTCCTGTTTGCGTAGGCGCACGACCTTACGGACAATCTTGACGTCAAAGCCCTCGCCCTTGGTCTCGGCATAGACTTCTTTCAGGTCAGCCGACACGGCAGCCTTATCCTCTTCCAGCCGCTCGATACGCTCGATCAGGGTCTTTAGCTTGCCCTGAGCAGTGGTGTTGAAACTATCGATGCTGGAGGCGTCGTCGGCCATGATGAAGATCACTTACATTGAAAGGATGGTCAGGTGACCTTAAGGGTCGTGCGGGCCGATGTCATGACACGCCCGGCTTTGTCCACAGCTGACTTGGCCCTTCCAGGCTTTTGGAGAGCGCAGTGCCCGATCAACTCGTGACACAGGCCCAGGCGGAAGCCGCCGTACGCACCCTGATCCAGTGGGCAGGAGATGATCCGGACCGCGAGGGCCTGGCCGAGACCCCCGCGCGCGTGGCGCGATCATACCGCGAGCTTTTCGCCGGCTATGAGACCAACCCGCGAGATTATCTGGAGCGCACCTTTGAGGAGGTCGGCGGCTATGATGAACTGGTAGTGTTGCGCGATATTCCCGTGGTCAGTTTCTGCGAGCACCATATGTTGCCAGTTCTTGGCCGCGCCCACGTCGGATATCTGCCCACTAACCGCGTGGTCGGCATCTCCAAGCTGGCCCGCGTGGTCCAGGGCTTCGCCCGACGCCTGCAGATTCAGGAAAAGCTTACCGCTGATATCGCCCGCGCCATCGACCAGGTATTGGCCCCTAAGGGCGTCGGCGTAGTGATCGAAGCGGCGCACAGTTGCATGACCCTGCGGGGGGTCAATACCCCCGGCTCCCACCTGACCACCAGCCACCTGACGGGTGCGATCCGTGACGACCACCGCACCCGCGAGGAGTTTCTGCGCTTCGCCAGGGGTTAGCCGGCCGTGGCGGCAGCGCTGGGGCGAGCTTTTACGCGTTCGAACCAGGCGGCGATGTTCTTGTTTTCGGCATTCAGAGGCTGGCCCACGCCGGCACCGAAATCCAGGAAGGCATAGGTGTGGATGTCGGCCAGAGTGAAGCGGTCGCCGCAGATCCAGGTGCGACCGGCGATCAGGCCGTCCAACCAGGTCAGTCTCTCTTGAGCGATCGCCTTCAGGTCACCCGACGCATGGGGGATGCAATGCACCCGGTCTTTGAACAGACCCAGGCCCTCACCATAGCGGAAGCCGTTGGTCAGGGGCTCGATGATGTTCAGGTCGATGCGGCGCGTCCACATGCGTGTGATCGCCCGTTCCTCTGGGGTATTTCCGATCAACGGCGGCGTGGGGTGCATCTCTTCGATGAGCTCGCAAAGGACGGTGATCTCGGCGATGATCGCGCCACTGTCCAGTTCCAACGCCGGGGTCTGGCCAGAGGGGTTGACCTTCAAAAAGTCCGCTTGGCGATTTTCGCCAGCCAGCAGGTCAATGCGGGTCTCGGGAAGCGTCACGCCCTTCTCTGCCAGGAACATATTGACCACGCGAGGATTGGGTCCGATCGAGTTGTAGTACTTCATGCTTGTCTCCTGCCGGCTTGACGCGCCCCGCCTTCGGCTGCGATGGCGCTGATTGAGCCGCATGCCTATGACCTTCCCGAGCTTCAATGCAAGCCTGACGTTAGGGAAGTACCGTGCGCCACCGCCATCACAGGAACCTTAAACTCATGAGCGGCAAACCTAGTCTCGACCTATCGCCCCTGGCGGTGCCGTTTCCAGCGATGGTTCCGGTCGGCGGCGTCGATCTGGCGGTCGGCCGTGCCGGGCTCTACGCGCATGAGCGCAATGACGTGATGGTCATGCGCTTTTCGCCAGGCACAAATTGCGCCGGGGTCTTCACCCGCCATCGCATCGGCTCGGCCCCTGTCGACTGGTGCCAGGAGGCCCTGGCCGACACGAAGGGCTCAGACCTGCGCGCCCTGGTGGTCAATGCCGGGTGTGCCAATTCCTTTACCGGCAAGCCGGGTGCCCGTGCGGCGCGTCAAGTGGCCAAATCCATTGCCAAGATTGTTGGCTGTCAGGCACGCCAAGTGATGCTGGCCAGCACCGGCGTGATTGGGGTCTTGCTCGACGATGCCAAGGTCACCGAACAGATGCCAAAGATCGCAGCTGGGCTTGCTGCCAACGCCTGGGACCTCGCCGCCCAGGCGATCATGACCACCGATACCTCTCCCAAAGGTGCCTGCGCTGAAGCCGTGATTGACGGCCGCACGGTGCGAATCGCCGGAATCACCAAGGGCTCGGGCATGGTCGCCCCGGACATGGCCACCGTCCTGGGCTTCGTCGTCACCGACGCGGCCATCGCCCCAAAAGTCCTGCAAAAGTTGTTAAACCTCTATTGCCAAGAGACCTTCAACAGCATCACCGTCGATGGAGATCGCTCAACCAACGACACGCTGCTGCTCTTCGCCACCGGCGCTTCCGGCGCACCCATGATCACCAAGACCAGCGACGAGAGGCTGGATGATTTCCGCCTCAAGCTGCGCGAAGTTCTGCTGGAACTGGCCTTACAATTGGTGCGTGATGGCGAGGGGGCGTCGAAATTCGTCAAGATCACGGTCAGCGGGGCTAAATCCGTCGCCTCAGCCCGCAAGATCGCCCGCACCATCGCCGAGAGTCCCTTGGTCAAGACCGCCTTCGCCGGTGAAGACGCCAATTGGGGCCGCATCGTCATGGCCGTCGGACGAGCCGATGAACCGATCAACCGCGACCGCGTCCGTGTCACCTTCGGCCCCTTGACCGCCGCCGAGGCCGGCCGCGTCGCCGATGACTATTCCGAAGCTGCCATGAGCACCTACATGAAAAACCCGGAGCTGGAAGTCGGAGTCGACGTCGGCGTCGGCAAAGCGACAGCGGTGATGTGGACTTGCGACCTGACAAAGCAATATGTCGCCATCAACGGCGACTATCGAAGTTAGGCGAAGACAACAGCAACGGCCCCTCGCCGATTTATCCCACAATTTCTGAAAAGCTGAAAATGTGGGATAATCTAAGGGAATTCAAACAAAACGGAACCTTGCGCGCTTAGTCCGCCGGGTTCCAGCGGCTGGCGACGTCAATTCGACCGCCGTCCGTTCGACCCACCGAAGTATTGGACTTGCCTCCCTGCGGGCGAGAGCGTTGGCCGTTTCCGCCGCTGCTGCGCCCCGGCGCCCCGCCTGCGCCATTACGGCTACGCGGACGACCGCGACCGCCGCCACCGCCCGATGATCCGCCGCCGCCGGCCTCAGCCCGGTAACCTGAACCGTGACGCGGCGCGGAATCCACCACGAGCTTTGGCTCTGCCGCTGCCATGGCTCCCAGAGCGCGATCATTACGCCGGTCAAACGTCGGGATGGTCTGGCGGGTCAGTTTCTGTATGTCTTTGAGCATGTTGCGCTCATCATTGCTGCAAAAGGCTATGGCAATGCCGCGCGCGCCGGCTCTGGCCGTGCGGCCGATGCGGTGAACATAGGCCTCCGCCACATTCGGCAGTTCATAATTGACCACATGGGTGACGCCATCAACGTCGATACCGCGAGCAGCAATGTCTGTAGCCACCAAGGCGCGCAGGTTACCGTCCTTGAATTCGGCCAAAGCGCGCTGGCGCTGACCCTGAGATTTGTCGCCGTGGATGGAGTCGGCGTTGATGCCTGATGCCACCAGATATTTCGCCACCCGGTCGGCACCGCGCTTGGTGCGGGTAAAGACTAGAACCCGGCTCATCTTGGCGTCGGCCATCAGTTCGGCGAGCAGGGGCCGTTTGCGCTCCGCTTCGATGAAAAGAAGGCTTTGGTCGATCTTTTCCACTGTGGTGGCTTGCGGGGTCACCGATACCTTGGCCGGATCCTTCAGCAGGTCGCCGGCCAGCTTGCCGATCTCTGTGGGCATGGTGGCGGAAAAAAACAGGTTCTGGCGCGCCTTCGACATGGTGGCGACGATCTTGCGGATCGGCGGCAGGAAGCCCAGGTCCAGCATCTGGTCGGCTTCGTCCAAAACAAAGACTTCTACGCCGCCCAGGGTGGCAACCTTTTCATTCAGATGGTCAATCAGGCGGCCGGGCGTGGCTACCAGCACATCGACCCCGCCGGCCAGGGCGCGGATCTGCGGCCCATATTTCACGCCGCCGAAGACCACAGCGACACTGAGGCCCATGTGTCGCCCATAGGTTCGGAAGCTGTCGGCGATCTGGCTGGCCAGTTCGCGGGTGGGGCTGAGCACGAGGACCCGGCACCCACGACGAGGCGCTGGCTGGGGATTGGCCGCCAGGCGGTGCAGAATCGGCAAGGCAAAGGCTGCGGTCTTGCCCGTGCCGGTCTGGGCGATGCCCAGCAGGTCACGGCCGGCGAGAATCAGGGGAATGGCCTGTGCCTGAATCGGGGTAGGCGTCACATAGCCCTCTTCCTTGAGGGCCTGCAGCAGGGGCTTGGCCAGGCCAAGTTCGTTAAATTGAGTCAAAACAAGTTCTTTCACGTAACGCCAAAGCGCGAGCGCTCGCGCTTCGCGAGGCTCGTCTTGGCGGGACTATTATGGGGAACACCCCGCGTGGCCGGGCGATTCGGATGATCGTTCTATGGCGCTCGACAGGCAGGAACACACGAAACCTAAGTGTTCCTCACGCGACTGGAGCGCCAGCAACATTCCGCAGCAAAACTTCGGAACGCATGGGCCTAATCGTCTATCCGGGTTGGGGAGTCAAGTGATTTGGCTTTTACCTTGGCGATGGCAGGCTATACCAGCTTGGCCTTAAGCCTCTTGCAAAGACCCGCCGTGACCCAGATTCTCCTCGTCGCCGCCTGCGCTCTGATCGATGTCGACGGTCGAATCCTGATCGGTAAACGACCGGCCGGCAAGGCTCTGGCCGGGCTGTGGGAATTCCCCGGTGGTAAGGTGGAGGCTGGCGAGAGCCCCGAAGCCTGCCTGATTCGCGAACTGGATGAAGAGCTTGGGATCAAGGTGACGGGGGCCTGTCTCGCGCCTTTCGTCTTCGCCAGTCACGCCTACGAGACAATCCACCTGCTCATGCCGCTCTATCTGTGTCGGCGTTGGGAGGGTTTTGCCATTGCCCGTGAACACGAAGCCCTGGCCTGGGTCAAACCAGCCGCCCTCACCGACTATCCCATGCCCCCCGCCGATGCGCCACTGTGTGCATGGCTGCGGGATATGCTTTAGGGTTTGGCGACGTCGCCGCTTTTCTGTTCGACCGCGCTCAACGCATCCGCCAGTCGAACGCGGGCGGAGCCGGGTTTAAGGGGTTGTTGCTGGGCCGGGTGAGGGGCCCAGCCAGTAAGGGTGATGATCTCGAAGCTGGCCGTGTTCCGGCCGTCTTGGGAGAACCTCTGGGCGTAGATCTCGCACGCCCGCATCAACACCGCACGGCTGAGAGGCCGGGTCGGACGATCAAAGAGGACATTTGTCTCACCCATGGCCTTCAGGTCGGACATGAGTTTCATAGGATGGTCATAGCGTACTGTCAGACGGTCCACATCAGCGACCGGTAAGGCGAACCCTGCTCGCTGCAGCAAGCCTCCGGCATCGGAGGAATCCACAAAAGGCGATACCCGCGGGCCCGACCCACCGGTCAGCTCCACCTCCGCTTCCAGGAGTGCCTGTCGCAATTCGGTAAGGGTCGCACCACCCAGGATGGCACCGAGAAACAGCCCATCGGGTCTCAAGGCTCGGCGCGCCTGGACCAGAGCGCCCACCAGATCGTTGGCCCAATGCAGGCTAAGGGCTGAGACAATCAGATCACAGGAATGCTCCGCGAGGGGCAGGCGCTCCTCATCAGCTACCAGTCGCGGACCCGCCAGACGGGCGGTCATGACCGGCGACAGGTCGGCCTGCACCAGGCACCCGACTTTTTCGACCGCAGG
>JAYTXQ010000063.1:0-60936 GCA_043742825.1 Caulobacteraceae bacterium
CCTGAGCTTTAGCGCGTCAATGAGGCCGGCCCCCAGAGCATCGCCAGAGGCCTCCGCAGCCACCAGCATGATCGGTTGTTCAGGCACTCTCCGCGCCCAGGATGAAGAGGCCCAAATCATCGGCCAAAGCTACGGCCTGGGACCGGTCCACCACCAGAACCCTACCGGCCTCGCCAACAATGCCCGCCAGACCGGCCTGGCGGGCGAGCCTGACCGTCATTGGCCCGATTGTGGGCAGATCAACCTGCATGTTTTGTCCAGGCTTGCAGGCTTTAGCCAGGACCCCGGCCCAGACTCCGGGCGCGCCTCGAAGAGCTTCGGGCAGGGATTGCACACGCGCCAGCATCGCATCTGTACCCTCCTGGGCTTCGACGGCCAGAACCACCCCGTTACGACACACAGCCCCCTGCCCGACATCCAGCCGTCCGACCACACGAGCTACAGCCAGGGCGCGCTGAATGTCACCAAGGTGTTCGGGTCCCGGCTTATGCTGACCGATTACCCCCGATTGGAGCAGCAGGTCGGCCATGACTTCGTCCGCCCCCTCAACCCTGAAACCCTCCTTCTCAAATTCCGCCAATAGAAAGCTAAGCAGGGCATCATCGCCCCGGCGCGCCGCCAAAATGGCTCCGGGCAGAGAAGCCAGGCCCCTGAGGTCTGGTTTCAGTTTTGCCAGGTCCGGGCGGGCGACGATGCCGGCAAAACAGACCGCTTCACATCCCGCCCGCCGCAGAGCCGCTATGCCGGTGCCAAGCTGGGCCAGCCCGACGTCCTGACCGTCAAAGCGGTTTAGGGTCTCGTCGGCAAATCCAGTTAGACGCAGGACAAACACTGGCCGCCCGGTCGCCACGCAATGGTCTGCCAGAGTGGCCGGTAGAGCCCCGCCTCCGCCGATCAAACCCAGTTTGCGCATTCTGGGGTCAGACTTCGCGTTGCGGCGTCGTCAGAGGTCGACCAGAATCGGCGCGGATGAAATCGACGATCTCCATCACTTCGGGCGAGGCGGCATAGGCCACGGCAGTGTCTTCGAGGCGCTCCTGAAATGTGCCCTCCTCGGCAAACAACATCCGATAGGCGGCTCGCAGGGTGTTTATGGTCTCGCGGGCGAATCCTCGGCGTTTCAGGCCGACAAGATTGAGGCCTTCAAGGTGTGCGTGATTTCCCCAGACATTGCCAAAGGGGATGACGTCGTGATTGACCCCGGCCATGCCACCGACGAAGGCGTGCCGACCGATGCGGGTATGTTGATGCACCGCAGACAGTCCTCCCATAATCACGTGATCTTCGACCACCACGTGCCCACCCAGGGTCGCGGTATTGGCCATGGCAACGTGATCGCCGACCACACAGTCATGGCCGACATGCACGCCGACCATGAAAAATCCATGTGATCCAACAGTCGTCACGCCCCGGCCCTTTGCGGTGCCGCAGTGCATAGTCACATGTTCCCGGATCACATTGTTTTTACCGATATCCAAACGTGTGGGCTCGCCGCGATAGCCCATGTCCTGGGGTGGGCCGCCGAGGTTGGAAAACGCGTGAATTACGCACCCGTCACCGATCTGGGTGATGCCCTCAAGGATGACATGAGAGATCAGTCGCACGCCGCGCCCTAGAGTCACGTTCGGACCGACCAGGCTATAGGGCCCGATTTCCACATCCTCGGCCAGGGTCGCTTTGGCATCGACAATGGCCGTGTGGTGGACGCGGCTCATTTGCGCGTATCGACCAGCATGGCGGCGAACTCACACTCAGCGGCAAGTTTTCCGCCCACCTTTGCGCGACCATGGAATTTCACCACGTCCCGACGTGCCCGTTGAACCTCGACCTCAAGGCGGATGACGTCGCCTGGCCGGACTGGATGGCGAAAGCGGCAGTTATCGACCGACATGAACAGAATGATCTTACCCTCAGGATCAACATCCCAGGATTTGGACATCAGTAAGCCACCTGTCTGCGCCAGAGCCTCGACCACCAGAACGCCCGGCATGACCGGGCTGCCGGGAAAATGGCCCTGAAAAAACCCTTCGTTTATACTAACGTTCTTGATCCCGACCAAGGAGATGTTGGCAACGAAGTGCTCAGCACGATCAACGAACAGAAATGGGGGGCGATGCGGGATCCGGCGCATAATCTCGAGGACGTCGATCTCGATGCCTCTGTCGCCCATAGTGGCTGATTGTTCAGTCATCGCTTTTTCCCGTCTCTCATCGCAACTTGCCTCGCGCGGCGCAACCACGCCACCTCGCGTAGCCACATTCGAACCGGTTGCGCCGGAAAGCCTCCCCAGCTTTCGCCCGCCGGAACATCACGCATAACCCCCGCTGAGGCAGCAATTCGAGCCCCTGCACCAATGCTCAAATGATCGGCCACCCCGGCCCTTCCGCCAAACTGACAGCCATCGCCTATGCTCACACTGCCTGAAATTCCTGTGTGAGCCGCAAGCACACAGTTGCGCCCGATGCTGACGTTGTGGCCGATCTGAACCAGATTATCGATCTTCGTATTTTCGCCGATCACCGTGTCGTCAAAAGCGCCGCGATCAATACAGGTCCCAGCGCCCACCGTCACACCGTCCTGGACGATCACGCGGCCCAACTGCGGAATATCGATGATGCCGGCCGCGCCTATTGTCGCGCCAAATCCTGGCTCGCCAATTATCGCTCCCGCGTGAACGTGAACCCGGTCGCCGATCAGGGCAAATCCGATGACCGCCCGTGCGCCAACAAATCCGCCACGGCCTATGGCGACCCCAGGGCCAATAACAGCGCCAGGGCCAATGACGGTCCCCCGGCCAATCTGCGCGCCAGCCCCGATCACGGCGGTGGCTGAGATGATGGCCCCCGGCTCAATCACGGCGTCAGCATGCACCAGGGGATCGTCTGCTGCATGCTGACGAACGCTCACCAGCCTGCCTGCGGATAAGGCATAGGCCGCAACCGGGTGGGTCACCTGAATGGCCGAACAGCCAGCGGGCACGGAATCCGCCAGCTCCGGGGTAACAAAGCACGCTGCGGCCGCACTGGCCTTCAGGGCTGACAGATGCTGCCGATTCGCAAGATAGGTGAGATCCTGCGGCCCCGCACGGGCCAGGGTGGCCACCCCAGTGATCAGCACATTGGCTGCTGGCTCCGCACAGCCATGGACCCCGACGAGTCGGGCCAGCTCACCTAGTGAGACTGGCCCCAGAGACACGTAGAATCGCGGATCTGGCATGAAAACGCCCTACCCGCCCTTGGTCAGCTTCAGCGTGCTGGCGTGGGCGCGGTGTCTAGGTGCTCGCGCTCAATCGTCAGCTGCAGGTTCTTTGCATCCAATGCAGCGACTACGGCCGGTGTGATGTCCATCTCGGCGTTGGCCGCCAGCACCGCACCGCGGTCCAAAAGCAGGCTGCAATGGCGTTGCTGATAGATCGCAGTCGCGATCGGATCCAGTTCTTGCGCAATGCGATTAAAGGCCTTGTCTTCGGTCGCCTTCAGCTCACGTTGACGCAAGTCGGCCTTTTCGCGGAAGGCCCCGACCCGTGCATTGATCGCCTGCCCGCGCGATTGATAGGTCGCCTGATCCAAGGTCGGCCGAGCGACATCCAACGCCTTGGCGTCAGCGGCTATAGCTGTGTCTTCAGGTTGCAGCTCTGCCCTCACTTGCGCGACCAGCTGTTCCATGCGGGTGCGCACACTGGCACCGGCTTTGGAGTTGGAAATCGCCTGGCTGCTGCCCATAATACACATCCATGGGATCGACGGCCCAGACTGCGGTGCCGGGGTGGCGGCCACCGCAGCAGCGACGGGCCTGGCGGCGGGAGGGGCGGCGGCGACAACCTGCCCGGCAACGGCCAGGGCGACGGCGCTGAGGAGGAGTGTTTGTATCTTCATGAAGTCAGAGACCTTGTTCGTGCTTAGTGGATTGAGAGGATGTGGATTGGTAAGAAGATTTAGAGCGATCACGCATCTGATCGCCAGAGTGCTCTACGCAGATTACTGGAAGCGCGTAGAGGTGGAAAACCGAAAAAGTTCGGTTCTGTCGTAGATATCTTTCTTGATAATCTTACTGAAGTCGAAACGCAGGGGTCCAAGCGGAGATTTCCAAAATACGCTGACACCGGCGGTGGCTCGCAGCCCCAAGTCATCCCTGACAAAGGCCAAAGGCGCATTTGTGTTCGGGTTAACTTTATTGGCTCGATCCAGAACCCCCAAGGTGCCAAAATCGGTAAACAATGAAGCGTGGATGCCATATTGCTCTGGCAGGCGCGTCGGCAATGTCAGTTCTACCGACCCGATGCCGTAGAGCTTTCCGCCCAACGAGTCGCTAAATTGCAAATCCCGCGGGCCGATACCTGCAATCTGAAAGCCGCGGAAGGTGTCGCCACCCTCATAAAAACGGTCGGTAATACGAATAGTGTCGCCGTTCCAACCATCAACATAACCACCTGACCCGGTGAAGCTCAGGATCATATCTTTGCTGAAACCGTGATACCAAGCCCCGCGAACCTCAGTCTTGATATTGTGCACCGAACCGCCAAAGCCGGCGACATCTTGTTGCAGACTGAGCGAGTAGCCGCGTGAGGGGTTCTGAAAATCGTTCAGCGTGCTGTAGCCAAGCGTATAGCCAAATTGAGAGGTAATATAGGCACCGCGCTGCTCGCAAAGCACGATCGACACCAGTTCAGCCCCCGGCTGGCAGAGCGAATTGGCCACGATCACATTATCCGTGCGCAAGGTATAGCGGGTCGTCAGGATTGCGTTCTGCGACAGGGGAAAGGCCAGTCGAATGACACCGCCGAGGGATGCGGAATTATACGACGCCTGCTGCGTGAAATTGTACCTTTGCGCATAGAGGTCATAGCCGGCCTGCAAATCCCGATTGAGGAAATGCGGTTCGGTAAAAGAAAAATTCGCCGATTGACGCAGTGAGCCAACCGAGAGACTTGCCCGAACGTTTTGACCGCGTCCGCGCCAATTGGACTGTGTCACGGCAATATCGGTGACCAGCTTGTCGATAGAACTATAACCAGCGCTGAAAGAGAGCTGGCCGTTCGGTTGTTCGGTAACGTGCACCAACAGGCTGGTTCGATCAGGCGACGCCCCGCGGACATTGGTGATGTCTACATCCTTGAAGAACCCCAACCCCCTCACCGCGTTCTTTGAGCGATCAACCAGGGCGCGATTATAGGCATCGCCTTCCTGCACGCTCATTGCCCGGCGAATGACGTAGTCAAGCGTGACATTGTTGCCGACGATATCGATGCGATCAATATAGACGCGTGGTCCTTCCTTGACCTGGAATGTGACATCGACCGTCTTTTTCGTTGGGTTAGCTGTATAGACTGGATGCACATCGACAAAGGCAAAGCCTGCCGCTCCGGCGGCAAAGGTCAGAGCATCAGTGGACGATTCAATTTTTGTGTCCTGATAAAGCTGACCCTGGTGGATCGGCAGAATTTGGCGAAGAATATCCGGGTTGAGCTTCTTCAGCGCGGTATCTACCGTAACCTTACCAAAATGATATTTGACCCCTTCCTCAAGGGCATAGGTGAGGGCAAAGCCGTTGCGTTCCGGTTGCAGCTCAGCGACCGAGGATATGATCCGAAAGTCATAGTAGCCTCGATTCCGATAGAATTTCCGCAGCTGTTCGCGGTCATATTCGATACGGTCGGGATCGTAGTTATCGTTACTGGAAAAGAATTTATAAAAGGCGCTCTGCTTGGTTACAATCACTCCGGCGAGATCGCGACTGCCGAAGGCGCGGTTGCCCTGGAATTCGACACTCAGGATGCCGCTTTTTGGCCCCTCATGAATTTCAAAAATCAGATCGACCCGCCGTTGCGGCAGTTCAACAATCTTTGGTGAGACCGTTGCTGAAATCCGCCCCGACCGACGATACAGTTCGACGATCCGACCAACATCCTCTTCCACTTTAGACTTGGTGAACACACCACGAGGCCGAATCTGAATTTCGTCTTTCAGTTTGTCGTCCTTAAGATTGGAATTGCCCTCGAACAACACCTGATTGATGATCGGATTTTCGACCACAGTAACAACAAGGTCATTCCCGCGCTGATCAATCTTGACGTCAGAAAACAGGTTAGTGCGGAATAAGGCTTTTAGCCCCGCGTCTATCTTTGGCGACTCAACGGTATCTCCAGCCTGAATCGGCAGATAAGACAGAATAGTTTCAGGGTCGATTCGCTCATTTCCCTGTAGCAGGATCCGACCGACAACGAACTTGGTGGACGCTAGGCGCGGCGCAGGAGCAGCAGCAGGCGCAGGTTGTGTTTGCGCTTGAGGCGGCGCAACCGTAGGCACAATGGGGGGTTGAGCTTGAGCCCAGACCGAGAACGGTACCATAAAGCTTACTCCCGCCAGCAAGAACGCCAACTTCGAAACGAACACAACGTGGCGCTCGCGGGAAATTCTCAACGGATCAGCCATGCAGGTGGAGTCGCCTTAGGGATAACTAGCCGCCGAAGCGATGGAACAGCGGCAAATGCCACAGGTCGTTCCAATTGGAAAACAACATCAACCCTAGCAGCAAAGCAAGACCAACACGATAGCCAACTGCCTGAACCGACGTCGCCATCGGACGGCGGGCAACCGCCTCATAGGCATAGAAGACCAGATGTCCGCCGTCCAGAACCGGGATCGGCAACAAATTGAGCATCCCGACACTGATGGACAGCAGTCCCGTCATCTGAATCAGAACGAAGCTCACTGCAATGAACCAATTGACGTGTTCGGCTCGCGCCGATTCGACCGCCCCTTTGGTCAGAGACCCCGACGCGCGGGCGATGCCGATGAAGCCGTGCAGCTGATTTGGGGAGACCTTTCCGGTGACAATCTGCCCCAGGAAAAAGCCCGTAGCCTGAGTGACATCCCAGGTTGTCTTCACCCCCAGCCCAACACTCTCCAGTGGGTTTGGGTAAACGATTTTACCGTCGGCAGAGGCCAAACCCAATAGCCCTACGACCTGTTTACCTCCGGATGGGTCAGCTTCGACTGAAGCGTGAGGGGTCGCGTTCAGATTGATCTGATGCCCCTGCCGATCAACGACAAAATTGATCGGCACATTCGCGCGTACCCTTACGTAGAGCTGCATATCGCTGAAGCCACTCAGGCGGTGACCGTCGGCACTTATCACCCGGTCACCAACCTGGAAACCAGCTACGGCCGCGCCACCTCCAGGGGTTATCTGGGCAACGCGCGTGGAAACAACTGGATGGCCAAAAATACTGATGAACAGAGAAAATAGAACTGCGGCTAAAAGAAAATTCGCAGCGGGGCCAGCAAGAACGACCAGAGTTCTCTGCCAGAGCGGCTTGAATGAAAGATATTTTTGTTCCGCGCCAGCACCCTCCCTCGAGACAATATCAGCGCGCATGGTTTCCAGATCGGTCTGATCGGGCACACTGGCCACGTTGGTGTCCCCGGCGAATTTGACATAGCCGCCTAGCGGCAACCACCCGACGCGCCATTGCACGCCCGAGCGATCTTTCCAGGAGAGGATCGCGTGGCCAAAACCGATAGAAAACTGTGCCACCGCGACCCCACAGGCGCGGGCAACCAGAAAATGGCCTAGCTCATGCACCGTGACGATGACGGTGATCACGATCAGGAACGGAGGGCCATAGAACAGCAGGGTCTGAGCGAATTCGGGCATTACTTTATGTTATGCGCTCCAAACTAGACAGCACTTGGGCGGCGACCCGCCTAGCACTTGAATCAATGGTAAGGGCCCAATCAACGGCGTCATCGCCAGTACCGGCGTCTAGTTCGCCAACGCTATTCATCTGCTCGAGCGTCGCCATGACCGCGCCGACAATATCGAGAAATCTGATGCGACCGGCCAGGAAAGCGTGCACCGCAACCTCATTAGCCGCATTCATCGCCGCTGGCGCGCCCGCCCCCTCATTCAGGGCTTGTCTGGCCACCGCAAGGGCGGGAAAGCGCACCTCGTCGGGCCGCTCAAACGTCAGGCTGCCCACCGCTGCGAGGTCCAGTTTCGGCGCGTCCCAGCCGACGCGGCCAGGCCAAGCCCAGGCTACGGCAATGGGGGTACGCATATCGGGGCATCCCAACTGTGCCAAAGTCGATCCGTCAGCATACTCCACAAGGCTGTGGACTACCGACTGAGGATGAATAACCACATCAACCTGTGCTGCAGGTATGCCAAAAAGGTATGCGGCTTCAATCATCTCCAGGCCTTTGTTCATCATAGTCGCCGAATCGATGGAGATTTTGTCCCCCATGCTCCAGTTAGGATGTGCCAGGGCCTGAACGCGGGTTGCCGCAGCCATATCTGCAAGTGACCAATTCCGAAAGGGGCCGCCCGAGGCGGTCAGAATGATGCGGTTGACTTGTTTCAGGTTTGAGGTTTCGAACACCTGAAAAATGGCTGAATGCTCCGAATCTACCGGAATCACTGTGCCGCCCGCCGCTTTGCAAATCGACAGCAAGGCCGGGCCAGCGCAGACAAGGCTTTCTTTATTCGCCAACCCAACGACGGATCCGGCACGAGCTGCTGCCAAGGTGGGAGCCAATCCGGCGGCACCGACAATGGCAGACATCACCCAGTCGGCCCCCTGCCCCGCCGCCTCAATGATCGCCTGAGGGCCGCCAGCCACTGCGACATCAGTCCCAGCAAGCCGTTGGCGCAGTTGGGAAACCAGGGTTTCATCCTGAATGATTGCCTGAGCCGGCCGCCATCGCTTAGCCTGTTCCGCCAAGAGTTCGACGTTCCGGCCCGCCGTCAGAGCGCGCATATCTACATCTGCGCCAACCCGGTCGAGCAGGTCCAGCGTGGAGACCCCCACCGAGCCGGTCGAGCCCAGAATGACGACGCTGCGGCCCATCAATGCGCCCAGCCATAGCGCACGATCAAGCGCGCCGCCGCAAAGATCATGACCGCGAACATCAGGCCATCGACTCTATCGAGCAGGCCCCCATGCCCAGGAATCAGGTCTCCGGAGTCTTTCACGCCAAACCGCCTTTTCAACATCGACTCCCAAAGATCACCTGCCATAGTGGCGAGGCCACCAGCCACGCCAACTATCGCTGCCCCCGCGAGTGACAAAGACATCGCGAGATAAGCGACCCCGACGGAGGCGCACACCGCACCGACGAGCCCGCCGAAAAACCCAGTCCACGTCTTATTAGGCGAAAAACGTGGCCAAAGCTTGGGGCCTTTAAGCAGGTTCCCGACTCCGAATGCGCAGATGTCGGCGCTCCAGGTTGTGGCAAACAACATCAAGGTCCATCCTGGGCCTTGAAGGGTCTCGATCAGCCATACCAATACCAAGCCCGCAGTCGCGATATAGAAGACGCCATAAGCCCCATCGATCGCCCGCGAGCCAGCCGCTTTCGCCGCCAGAGCTGCTGCCCCAGCGCCCAGAACAAGCCAAGTCCAAGCCAGGTCAAATCGACCGACAAATGCCAGCAAAATCACTCCGACCACAGCCAGTGTGGTCACTGCTGCCCCTCGGCCAACAGCCCTCGGCGAGACCATGGCCACCCATTCATAGGCGAGGAGCGCGCCGCCAACAGATAGAAGAATCAGAAATGGGGCACGCCAAATCGCCGACGGCCTGCCAAACGCCCATACGGCCCACAACGCGACCAGCGCCAGAGATATACCTGAGGCCACCCGGACACCAAAATTGCCCCAGTCGAAGGCTTTAGCCGGCGGCAAGAACGCTGGTCTCGGTTGCACCGCCATAACGTCGCTCGCGCGCGTGATAGTCTTCCAGCGCGCTTTTCAGATGCTCGGGCCCGTAGTCGGGCCAGTAGACGTCTTGAAAGACCAATTCCGCATAGGCACATTCCCATAACAAGAAATTCGACAGCCTCTGTTCGCCGCTGGTGCGAATGATCAGGTCTGGCGGCGGTGCCGGCGCGGTACTCAGATGCGCTTCAAAGACAGCCTCGGTCAGGTCATCTGCCCGCGCCTCGCCGCGCTCAACGCTTTGCGCAAAACGCCGTGCTGCATCGAGAATATCGGCGCGGCCGCCGTAGTTGAACGCCACCTGCAAGTGAAATCGGTGATTGTGCGCGGTACGCGCTTCGGCCTGAGTAACGATATCGAGGATATCCGTATCCAGGCCGTCGCGACGCCCGACGATACGCACGCGGACCCCATCACGGCGCAGGCGGTTCAGATCGGACTCGAAATAGGCCTTCAACAGCCCCATCAACTCTGAGACTTCGCGCGGCGGGCGCCGCCAGTTTTCGGTGGAAAATCCGAAAACGGTCAAGCGTTCGATGCCCAAGGCCTCTGCCGCCTCAACGGTACGACGCAAAGCCGCAACACCGGCACGATGGCCAAGCACGCGCGGCAGGCCACGTTTTTTCGCCCAGCGACCGTTGCCATCCATGATGATCGCCACGTGCAGGCCGCCGGCACCGCCATTCGGTGCCTCTTCGCGCGTGCCTACTGCCGTCACCATCGTATCAAACCTCTTAGATATGCCGGTAAGCGCCGGCTAAACCTGCATGATCTCTTGCTCTTTGGTTTTCAAGCTTTCGTCCACCCGGCGGACCGCGTCGTCAGTCAGTTTCTGGACTTCGGTCTGCAGACGTTTTTCCTCATCCTGGCTGATGATCGCGTCTTTTTCCGCTTTGCGCAGATCGTCCATTGCATCCCGGCGCACATTTCGTACCGCGATCTTTTGTTGCTCGGCGTATTTTCCTGCAAGCTTGCTCAGATCACGGCGACGCTCCTCGGTAAGCGGCGGAATTGGGATGCGCAAATTCTGCCCTTCAACAACCGGGTTGAGCCCCAGACCCGAATTTCGGATGGCCTTTTCCACCGAAACAATCAGGGCCTTGTCATAAACATTCACTGTAATCGAACGCGATTCTGGCACCGAAACCGCGCCCACCTGATTGATCGGCATACGCGATCCATAGGCCTCCACCTGAACCTGGTCGAGCAGGCTGGCCGAGGCGCGGCCCGTGCGCAGAGAGGCAAATTCCTCCTTCAGCGCCGCAACAGCCCTGTCCATGCGCTCGCGATAGTGAGTGAGGTTGGGTTTTTCGGCATTGGCCATGGATCAGGGCCCCTTCTCGGTCAGTTGGGCTGTGGCCGGATCGTGGTGAACACCCCTTGACCACCGAGCACCCGTAACAGATTTCCTGGCTCACGGATGGAAAAGACCACGATTGGGATGGCATTATCACGCATCAAAGCGATGGCCGAACCATCCATCACCCTTAAGTTCTTTGCCAGAACCTCCTGGTAGCTCAATTCATCGTATCGAACTGCAGAGGCGTCTTTTTTTGGGTCGGCGGTATAGACGCCGTCCACACTGGTGCCCTTAAACAACGCATCGCAGCCCATCTCAGCTGCACGTAGGGCCGCCGGCGTATCGGTGGTAAAAAACGGCGCACCCAGACCCGCAGCAAAGATCACCACCCGGCCCTTCTCCAGGTGCCTCAGGGCTCGGCGACGAATATAGGGCTCGCACACAGCTTCCATCGGGATCGCTGACTGCACTCGGGTGTTGACCCCGACCTTTTCCAAGGCGCTCTGCAAAGCCAGGGCATTCATTACCGTGGCCAACATGCCCATATAATCAGCGCTCGCCCGCTCCATGCCCCGGCCGGCGACAGACACTCCGCGGAAGATATTGCCACCACCAATAACCAGGCACAACTCAAAGCCCTGGTCGACCACCTGGGCGATATCGCGGGCGACGCCGTCAAGGGTGGCCATATCAATGCCAAAGGCAGCATCGCCCATCAAGACTTCGCCGGATACCTTCAACAGGATACGGCGGTAAGGGGGAGGCTCTTGGCTCATCTTATAGTTTTCCCGCCGACTCGTTGCGCCAAGCATAGACCCTCACCCCCCCGATGGGGAGGGTGGAACACGCAGATATAGCTGCGAAACTGCCGTCGGAAGTCAGTTACCGCCCGTCATGGCAGCAACTTCGGCGGCGAAATCGCCCGCTTCTTTCTCAACGCCTTCGCCCAGGCCCAGGCGCACAAAGGCCACCACCCTGATCGGTGAGCCGACGGCATTTGCCGTCTCGGCAACCAGAGCCTCAATTGTCTGGTCGGGATTGCGCACATAGGCCTGCTTCAGCAACACCGCCTCTTCATAGAATTTGCGGATGCGACCTTCGACCATTTTTTCCACAACGCCAGGCGGTTTGCCAGATTGCAGAGCCTGTTCGGTGAAAATTGCCCGTTCACGCTCAACAGCGACAGGGTCAAGATCGTCCACCGACAAGGACAAAGGCGAGGTCGCTGCCGCGTGCAGCGAGATGTTGCGCGCCAGTTCCTTTAGCACAGCCTGATCGCCCGCGCCTTCGACCGCAACCATCACGCCAATACGGCCCAGGTCTGGTGCCCAGGCCACTGCGCCGTGCACATAGCCGCCGATCGCCCCTTGTGAGACGCTCAGGCGGGCACTGCGGCGCAGGACCATGTTTTCGCCGATTGTGGCAATCAGATCGGTGATCGAGTCGGCAACCGTCGCCGCCGCCAGGGGCGCAGCCCGCAGTGCCGCGACATCGCCAGTGACGTCCAGCGCCACGGCGGCGATCTTCTGCGCCGCGCCTTGAAACTGATCATTGCGGGCGACAAAATCGGTCTCGGCATTCAGCTCGATGACCGCTGCGGTCATTCCGGCCCCGTCCGAACGAATGGCAAGAGCGACTACGCCTTCGGCAGCCACCCGGTCGGCCTTCTTCGCCGCCTTGGACAGGCCCTTGGTGCGCAGCCAGTCAATCGCCGCTTCCATGTCACCACCGGTTTCCTGCAGCGCCTTCTTACAATCCATCATGCCGACGCCGGACTTGTCGCGTAGCGCCTTGACCAATGTGGCTGTGATTTCGGTCATGGGTATACCTCGAATCTGAGTTGAATCTGTGCTCACCCATCAAGCCTGAAGGGATGGGCATGTCAGAATGAATAAGCTCTTGAAGAGACTTAGCCCTCGGCAGCGACCTCGGCAGGTGCCGCTTCCACAGCGCCCGCCTCGGGTACGACTTCCGCAGTCCCGGCCATTTCCGCCTCGGTTACCACTGGTTCAGCAACGACCGGGTTGGAGGCGACAGCTTCAACCACAGAATCCGGAGCGGCAGCGCTCATGCGCAAAGCTGGTTCCATCGGAGCTTCAAACGCGCCGATATCGACTCCGGACGCCACCTGACCTTCGGTCAGTCCATCAAGCACGGCATCGGCAATCAGATCGCAATACAGCTGCAGCGCGCGAGCGGCATCGTCATTGCCGGGGATCGGATAGCTGATGCCAACGGGGTCACAGTTGGTGTCCAGAATCGCGATTACCGGGATGTTCAGCTTGCGGGCTTCCAGGATGGCAATGCCTTCCTTATTAGTGTCGATGACGAACATCAGATCGGGGATGCCGCCCATATCCTTGATTCCGCCCAAAGAAAGTTCAAGTTTGGTGCGCTCACGGTTGAGCTGCAAAAGCTCTTTTTTGGTTCGCCCACTGGTGTCGCCACCATCAAGCACACCCTCTAGTTCACGCAGGCGGGCGATGGAGCCAGAGATCGTGCGCCAGTTGGTCAGGGTGCCGCCTAGCCAGCGGTGATTGACATAATACTGGGCGCAACGCTTGGCCGAGGTTGCCACCGGATCGGACGCCTGACGCTTGGTGCCGACAAACAAAACCCGGCCGCCGGACGCGGCCACTTCGCGCACCTTGACCAGAGCCTGATGCAAAAGGGGCATGGTCTGCGACAGATCGATAATATGGATGTTTGAGCGGGCCCCAAAGATATACCGCTCCATCTTCGGGTTCCACCGGTGCGTCTGGTGGCCGAAGTGAGCGCCGGCTTCTAAGAGCTGACGCATAGAAAAATCGGGCAGTGCCATGAACCTGTTTCCTTCTTCCGGTTCAAACCTCCGCAGAACTTACCCCCCGAGTGTTCGGGAGGACCGGAACGGAAAACCGCGAGGATTGACCCGCGCCCTGCCGAACGTTCCACGTGTGTGATGTAGAGTTCCTAGACTGAGGGGCGCGGGATTGCAAGGTGGGGCCCATCAGACTTTTCATACCGGGACGACAATACCGCACCCGCCGATAACGACGCATTGACATTTGCCGCGTGATGCCGCCCGCTCAACCGGTCAATTCCCAGGCTCAAAATGCGGAGGTAAGGTTTGCTTGTAGGTGAAATTCGCAATCAGATCGACAGCATCTGGGATGACTTCTGGTCGGGCGGGATGGCCAACCCCCTCAGCGTCATGGAGCAGATCACCTACCTGCTGTTCATCAAGCGCCTAGACGAGCTCCAGTCGGTTGAGGAGGCCAGGGCGTCGGCCCTGGGCAAGCCTATCGAGCGCCGCACATTCCCCGAAGGCGGCGATGCCAGGGGCATGCCCTACGACCGTCTGCGCTGGTCGCGGTTCAAGACCGAAGAGCCCCGCGCGATGTTCAAGATCGTGGATGAGCACGTCTTCCCCTTCATCCGCGAGAAGGTGGCGACCGACGGGGCCGTGGCGACCCACATGCGAGAGGCGCGCTTTGCCATCCCGACGCCCGCGCTGTTGGCCAAGGTGGTCGACAAGCTCGACCGCGTCGCCATGGCCGACCGGGACACCAAGGGCGACGTCTATGAATACATGCTCGGCAAGATCGCCAGCGCCGGCCAGAACGGTCAGTTTCGCACTCCGCGTCACCTGATCCAACTGATGGTCGCCCTGATGCAGCCGACGCCCAAGGACGTCATCTGCGACCCGGCGGCGGGCACCTGCGGCTTTCTGGTAGCGGCCGGGGAATATCTGCGCGAGCACAACCCGGAAATCTTCCGCGACGCCGCCCTGCGCAAACACTTCCATAACGACGCCTTCCACGGTTTCGACTTCGACGCCACCATGCTGCGCATAGGCTCGATGAACATGATTCTGCACGGGGTAGAGAACCCGGCCATCGAATTCCGCGACAGCCTGTCGGAAGACGCCGCCGACCAGAAAAACCTATACAGCCTGATCCTGGCCATTCCCCCATTCGCCGGCTCGCTGGACTATGAGCAGACCGCCCAGGACCTGCAGCGGGTGGTCAAGACCAAGAAAACCGAGCTGCTGTTCCTCGCCCTGTTCCTGCGCCTGCTGCGCACCGGCGGCCGGGCGGCGGTCATCGTGCCCGACGGGGTGCTGTTCGGCTCGTCCAAGGCGCACAAGGAACTGCGCCGCATGCTGGTGGAGGACCACAAGCTCGACGCGGTGATCTCCCTGCCGTCCGGCGTGTTCAGACCCTATGCGGGCGTCTCCACCGCTATCCTGATCTTCACCAAGACAGGGGTCGGAGGCACGGACACCGTCTGGTTCTACGACATGAAGGCCGACGGCTGGTCGCTCGACGACAAGCGCCAGCCGCTGCTGTCGGAGGACAAGCTTGGCGTCGCCCCGGCCACGGAGCTCACCGACGCCGAGCACGCCAAGAACAACCTGCCCGATGTGCTGATGCGGTGGGACGAGCGCCACGACGCCGAAAGGGTTCGCTCCCGCATCGAACAAAGCTTCTGCGTGCCCAAGGCCGAGATCGCCGGGGACGGCGGCTATGACCTGTCGATCAATCGCTACAAGGAGACGGTCCACGAAGCGGTCGAGCACCAGAGCCCGGCGGCGATCATCGCGGAGCTGAAACGGCTGGAGGCGGAGATCGCTGAGGGGCTGGCGAAGCTTGAGGAGATGGTTGGGTGAGCCAAGGCCGAGCCACATCCGCCACGCTCGGTGATCTAGTCTCGCGTGCCGCTTCCTGGAACCCAGCCAAGGACGGCGGAAGTAGTCATTTGCGCTACATTGACCTTGGATCAGTGGATAACGATGCTAAGGCTGTCACCGGCCATCAACTTGTAATTGCTGCCGAAGCACCAAGCCGGGCGCGCCAGTTGGTAAAGGCCGGAGACATCCTGGTTTCGACGGTTCGACCGAATCTGAATGGCGTGGCGAGGGTCCCGCCCGAGCTGGATGGCGCTACCGCCTCGACAGGTTTCACCGTCCTCCGAACGTCGAACCGCGCTTCCGCTGAATACCTTTTTCAGTGGGTGAGGGGACCGGCATTTATTGCCGACATGATGCGGAAGGCTACAGGGCAGAGTTATCCGGCAGTCTCTGACCGCATCATTTTTGAGAGTGAAATCCCACTCCCCCCACTCGCCGAGCAGCGGCGGATCGCGGCGATCCTCGACCAAGCCGATGACCTGCGGCGGAAGCGACGGGACGGAATTAGCGGCCTCAATCGCCTTACGGATGCGATCTTCGAGGACATGTTCGGCGACCCGAGAGTCGAATCTAGCGTCTGGCCGACCGTTGGCTTCGATCAGGCCTGTCGCGACGAGACGTCAAAGTCGGAGAAGCTCCAGCGCGGCAACTATCTCGATGAGGGGGTGTTTCCAGTCATTGACCAAGGGCAATCCACTATCGCAGGCTGGGCCGATGAACCGAACCTGGTCTGTCAATCAAATCTCCCGGTTGTCGTGTTCGGTGACCACACCAGATCCGTCAAGTTTGTCGACTTTCCATTCGTGATCGGCGCTGACGGTGCCAAAATTTTAGCGGTCATGAAGGCGTTCGTGCCACTGTTCTTCGCGCACCTCTTGAAGCGGCTACCGTTGCCCGACCTTGGCTATTCGCGTCACATGCGGGAGGTCAAACGGCTGATGTTCCCTTGCCCACCACTCGCTCGCCAACGAGAGTTCGCGGATAGGGTGTCTGCGATTGAGAAACTTGCAAAAACGCAAAATGTCCATCTCGCGGAGCTAGATAGCTTGTTCCTCTCTCTCCAGCACCGCGCCTTCAGCGGAGGCCTCTGACCAATGGGGCCGGCGACCCACAGCCTAACGGTGCCCGGTGCCATGCTCCGACGAGGCTTCTGGCTCTACGTCTGGCGGGTCGAGACGCCGGGTGGCAAGGAGTGGCTCTACGTGGGTCGCACAGGCGACAATTCCAGTCCGCACGCGACCGCTCCCTATCAGCGCATGGGCCAGCACCTGGGGTCAGTGAAGACTCAGAACGCCCTGCGCCGGCACCTGGAAAAGCGCGCAGTCGATCCAGCCGCTTGCGTCGCCTTCCATCTGATCAGTCACGGTCCGCTCTACGACGAGGTGGCCAAGGCAGACGGTGCCACGCGCGCTGCGCTGATGGCCGCCCACACGCCCCTGCGCGATATCGTCGGCGCCATGGAAAAGGCGCTGGCGGATGAGCTGGCCGCCGCCGGGTACGCCGTGCTGAACACGGTGAATTGCAAGTGGCCTGTCGACGCCGCGCTCTGGCTACCCGTTCGGGCCGCCTTCGCGGTTCACTTCCCCCGTCTCGAGAAACGGGTTGCCGACTGATGGCCTCCCAGTTCAACTTCCTGGCGCAGGAGTTTCCCGAGGTCCACAGCTTCGCGGTGAAGGCTGAGGGCATGGCGCTGAGCGATGCGCGGGGAGCCTGCTTCTATTCCCGGCTGGCGCTGGAGACCCTGGTCGACTGGCTCTATCGCCATGACGGGAGCCTGCGGACGCCCTATGAGCGGACGCTCGCCGCCCTGATCCACGAGGCGAGCTTCCAGAGGTTATTGGGCGTCGCCCTGACGGCCAAGGCGCGGGTGGTCAAGGACCTCGGCAACAAGGCCGTCCACGAGAGCCGCAGTGTTCCTGCCGCCGACGGCGTCGCGGCGGTGAGGGAACTGTTCCACCTCTGCTACTGGCTGGCGCGCACCTATGCCAAGGGCGCTCAGCCGCCAGGCGCGATTACCTTCGCACCCGAGGCGCTTCCCCGCCACACCGCTGTCCCGGCGGAGCGTCTGGACCAGCTCAACGCCGCCGCCGACCGCTACGTCGAGGCCGTCAAGGCCCGCGACGAGGCTGAGGCTCGCCGACGCACAAGCGAGGAGGACAACCAGCGGCTGGTCGCCGAAGTCGCCGCCCTCCAGGCGGAGGTCGCACGGGTGAAGGCGCAGAACGCCAGGACGCCTGACGCCCACGATTATGATGAGGCCACCACCAGAGACTTCTACATCGACAAGCTGTTGGATGAGGCGGGCTGGACCTTCACCCAACCGGGACACGACACCGAGTTCCCGGTCACCGGCATGCCCAGCCAGACCGGCGCGGGCTATGTGGACTATGTGCTCTGGGGAGATGACGGCAAACCCCTGGCGCTGGTCGAGGCCAAGCGGACGACCAAGGACCCCGGCGTCGGCCAGCAGCAGGCCAGGCTCTATGCCGATTGCCTGGAGGCGCAGTTCGGGCAGCGCCCTGTGATCTTCTGCACCAACGGCTACCAGCACGTCCTGTGGGACGACCTGAGGTATCCGCCCCGTCCGGTCGAAGGGTTCCTGACCAGGGATGAGCTTGAGCTAATCATCCGCCGTCGCACCTCAATTCGGCCCCTGGCGAGCACGCCCATCGACGGGACCATCGTCGAGCGCGCCTATCAGACCCGGGCGATCCGCCGGGTCACCGAGACCTTCGAGAAGGACCGGATGCGCAAAGCCCTGCTGGTTATGGCCACAGGGTCTGGCAAGACGCGGACGGTGATCGCGCTCAGCGACGTGCTGCTTAAGGCCAACTGGGCGCGGCGCATCCTGTTCCTGGCCGACCGCAAGGCGCTGGTGAAACAGGCCGTCGGGGTGTTCAAGACATTCTTGCCCTCGGCGGCCCCTGTCAACCTGATGACCGAGAAAGACGCCACCGGCCGCGTCTATGTCTCGACCTATCACACCATGATGGGGCAGATCGACCGGATGCAGGATGGTGTGCGGCGCTTCGGCCCCGGCCACTTCGACCTGATCGTGATTGATGAGGCTCACCGGTCAGTCTACCGCAAATTCGGGGCGATTTTCGACTACTTCGACAGCCTGCTCATCGGGCTGACCGCCACGCCCAAGAGTGACATCGACCACGACACCTATCGCCTGTTCAACCTGCAACAGGGCGTGCCCACCGACGCCTACGGATTGGATGAAGCGGTGGAGGACGGCTACCTCGTCCCGTTCAAAGCCATTTCCGTACCGCTGAAGTTCCAGCGCGAAGGCATCCGCTATGACGACCTTTCGGACGAGGAAAAAGAGGCCTGGGACGCCATAGAATGGGACGAGGACGGCAATGTGCCCGACGCGGTCGATGCCGCCGCCATCAACAACTGGCTGTTCAACGCCGACACAGTAGACAAGGTGCTCGAGCACCTTATGACCCACGGCCAAAAGGTTGCCGACGGTGACCGGCTGGGCAAGACCATCATCTTCGCCAAGAACCAGCCGCATGCGCGCTTCATTATCCGGCGGTTCGACGAAGCCTATCCGCACCATGCCGGGTCGTTCGCCAGGGTGATCATCTCCAGCGACCCCTACGCAGAGTCCCTTATCGATGACTTCTACCTGGCGGACGGGCCGCCCCATATTGCCGTGTCGGTAGACATGCTGGACACCGGCATTGACGTGCCCGAGGTGGTGAACCTCGTTTTCTTCAAGGTCGTGCGTTCGAAGACAAAGTTCTGGCAGATGATCGGACGCGGCACCCGGCTGTGCCCCGACCTGTTCGGTCCCGGGCGGGACAAGGAGAACTTCTACGTCTTTGACTTCTGCCAGAACTTTGAGTTCTTCAACCAGAACCCCGACATGATCGACGGCGCGGGCGGAGGGTCCCTTAGCCAGAGGCTGTTCGCCGCCAGGGTCGGCCTGATCGGCACCCTGGACGAGCAATACCCTGAGGGAGGTGAAGCGCCCGAGGGAACCCATGAGTTGCGTGAAGGCACTGTGGCGTTCCTGCACGACGAGGTGGTCGGCATGAACCTGGACAACTTCCTGGTCCGCCCGAAGCGTCGGCAGGTGGAAAAGTTCTCCGCCGCCGAAGCCTGGACCACACTCAACACCGAAGACCGCACCGAACTGGTAAATGACGTCGCCGGATTGCCTACGAGCGCCACGGACGACGACCTGCCCGCTAAACAGTTCGACGCCCTGTTGCTACGCGCGCAACTGGCGGTGCTGAACGCCGACGCGGCCTTTGCCGAGTTACGCAAGAAGATTGTCCAGGTCGCCTGCCTGCTGGAGGAGCTGAGCAATGTGCCGATGGTGGCCCAGCAGTTGGACCTAATCCAGGAGGTGCAGACCGACGACTACTGGCAGGGCGTCACCGCCCCGATCCTGGAGGTGGCCCGCAAGCGCCTGCGGTCCCTGGTCAAGCTCATCGAGATCAAGAAACGGGACATCGTCTACACCGACTTCGAGGACGAGATCGGTCCCGGCTCCGAGGTAGAGGTGCGGGGCGGCGCCGTGGGCACGGACATGGCCAAGTTCCGCATGAAGGCCCGCCAGTTTCTGACAACGCACGCGAACCACATCGCCGTGTTGAAGCTGCGGCGGAACGACCCGCTCACGCCCACAGACCTCTCGGAGCTGGAGCGCATGTTCATCGAGGCCGGCATCGTCGGCATCGACGATATCGAACGCCTGGAGACCGAGGGGGGACTGGGATTATTCGTGCGGTCCCTTGTCGGTCTGGACCGCGAGGCGGCGAAGGCGGCGTTCGGCCAGTTCACCAGTGGAAAGACCCTGACGGCCGACCAGATGGAGTTTCTGGACATGGTCATCAATCACCTGACCGAGAAGGGTCAGATGGACCCCGGCTTACTTTACGAGAGCCCGTTCACCGACTTCGACCCCATGGGCGTGGCGGGGGTGTTCACCTTGACCGAGTCGAAGGAGCTTATCGCCGTGCTTGAGGACGTCAGGCGGCATGCGGCGGCATAGGCGCTTGGATACCCGCCGACCCTAAACGGCGTTGAGCTGTACCTATCCCCGCCCCCGTAAAGCAAACGGATCAACATCTGCCTCATGCGGATCAAAGCCGAACCTGGCAAAGCCCGCTTTCATTTCGGGCCCCAGCGGGGCTTCGATATCAAGGCGCCCGCGCGAGGGATGGGGTAATGACAGGTGCCTTGCATGCAGTTGCAGCTTCAATGGGCCGGATGTGTCCTGTGACGCGGGCGTGTTGTATTTCGGATCGCCAAGGATCGGATGGCCAATGGCAAGCATGTGGGCCCGTAACTGGTGAGTCCGGCCAGTAGTGGGCCTGAGGGCCAACCAGGCAGCGCGGGGGCCTGCGCGCGAGACGGTCACAAATTCGGTCAGGGCGGCCTGGGCCCGAGGGTCCTTGGCGTCTACGGGTTCTACCCGTTCACGATCTCCTGTGCCGATCTTGGCCAGGGGCAGATCGATGATCCCTTCAACAGGACGGGGGTTGCCTTCGACGATGGCCCAGTAGGTCTTTTGCGCCCGGCGCTTGGCGAAGGCCCCGGCTAGGCGCGCGGCCGCATTGGGGGTCTTGCCCAGGACCAGAACACCGGAGGTATCGCGGTCCAGGCGGTGGACCAGGCGCGGCCGATCAACCCCCTCGCCCCAGGCGCTGAGCAATCGGTCGATGTGCAGCGTGGTTTTCGTTCCCCCCTGAACCGCCAGGCCCGCAGGCTTGTTCAGGACCAGAACCTCATCATCTTCGTACAGAACCAGAGTTCGAGCAAAGGCGATGTCCCGCTCAGACAATCGGTCACGCAGTGCGCTTGGGGCCAGGTCGGGCAAAGGCGGCACGCGCACCGCAGCCCCGGCTGCCAGACGCGAATCGGCCTTGACCCTGGCACCGTCAACGCGAAGCTGACCGCTACGAGCCAGCTTGTGAATCTGGGTCTGGCCCAACTGCGGCCAACGCCTACGCAGCCACCGGTCCAGACGCACCCCGTCTTCGCCATCGCCCACATGCAGAATCTTGACCTCGCCCATCAGGCGAACAGCCGACGTGCCACGCCAAGCCCAAACAACAGAGCCAGGATCGAGCCAAGCACTGACACGGCCACATACCCCCCCGCCACCAGCCAATCGCGCCGTTGCAACATCAGGGACGCATCCAGCGAAAAGGCCGAAAACGTCGTGTAGCCACCCAAAACACCGACGCCCAGGAGCACACGCCAGCGGTTGGCATCCTCGCCGCCACGATGGGCGAGCCAGCCGACAAGCAATCCCATCAACAGTCCGCCGACCAGATTGACCGTCAGGGTGCCGGCCCAAGCGCATCTGGGGCCGAGCCATCGCAAGGCCGCCATGCCGGTCAGATAGCGCGACACAGAGCCTACCGAACCGCCGAGGGCGACCAAGAGCACCTTATCCATGCGGCGCGGGGTGTGGGACCCTGGGCCCGATCGTTTTCAATATTCTTCTCGCGTCATAGACGTCCGGCTCGGAGGGCACCGGTCCGTGTCCAGCCAGAATCTCCAGTGACCGTGTCAGTCTAGGTCCACTACCACCAATCGGTATGCTGGTGCCAAGACCCAGTCCAAAGCCGCCACCACGACCGAAACTTCCACCGCCCGTACCGATGCTGAGCGATGAGGCATGGTGCGGGGCGCCGGTAAAGCCTTCCCGCTGGGTGACGCGAAACCAATCATAGCCATCCTGAACGGTCAGTTCCGCAGCGCGCAAAAGCACATAGTCGGAGACCTGGGACTCGGGCGCACCATCACCGCCCTGAAAGGTCACGCGATAGCGTCCCGCCTCAATGCGCGTATCGGTATAGCCGATGGCCGTAACGTTCGGTGCGGGCTGGTAAAGGGTTGCTGTCTCACAGCCGGCCAAGGTCAGCACGCTGAGGATAAGCAGGGATTTGAGTTTCATGATGTGTCTCCTGTTTGGGGATCGATTTTCACATGTTGCAACGTCCGGGAAAAGTCCCCCGGTATCGGCGCAGTGATCCGCCGTTCTCCACCCTCGGGATGGGGGAAATTCAACTCCGCCGCATGCAGCATCAGGCGCGGCACTGCCAGGCCGCTTAGCACCAGGGCCCCGCCGTAGCGAGCATCGCCGACGATTGGCCGGCCCAGCGAAGCCATGTGCACGCGCAGCTGGTGCATCCGGCCGGTGCGCGGGGCAAGTTGCATCAAGGCGGCTTCATCTGTGGCGCCAATAGCGCGATAGAGGGTGGCGGCGCTCTGCCCCTCAGGATCGTCCGGCTCACAGGTCCGCATATAGGCTTCTCGCCCCTGAAGGTGCTTACGCAACGGGGCCTCGATTAAGCCTCTGGGCGGCGACGGTGCTCCCGGTGCGACAATCGCCAGATAGGTCTTGCGGATGCGCCTGGCCATCATAGCTTTGCCCATGAAGGCCGCTGCCGGCTGAGTTTTGGCCGTGAGGATGACGCCGGAGGTGTCGCGGTCCAGGCGATGGACCAGCTTGGGTCGCTTGCCGTTTGATTTGGCAAAGACACCCAGCAGATCGTCCAGGGTGTTGACGGCGATCCGGCCACCCTGACTGGAAAGGCCCGGCGGTTTGTTGAAGGCAATCACACAAGCGTCTTCATAAAGGACCAAAGAGCGGATGAAGTCGCCGTCGGCGGCCGTCAGGGGGATCATGTTCCGCCCCTTCCCGCGCGCAACGCCGCCCAACGACCCAGCCGCTCATTTACCCGCGCCTCCGCCCCTTGCTCACCTGGAGCGTAGAGTGTCGGGCGGGTCATGCCCTCGGGAAAATAACTCTGACCGGAGAAGCCTTCAGGGGTGTCTGGATCATACTGATAGCCCTTGCCATAACCGAGGTCCTTCATCAGGCGGGTCGGGGCGTTGCGAATATGCTCGGGCGGCGGCAATGAACCGGTTTCTTTGGCGAGTTTCTGCGCCGCACCAAAAGCCTTGTAGACGGCATTGGATTTTGCCGCGCTGGCCATGTGGACGCAGGCCTGGGCAAGGGCCAGCTCGCCCTCCGGACTGCCAAGAAAATCATAGGCATCCTTGGCCGCAGTGGCCACGAGCAACGATAGCGGATCGGCCGCACCGATATCCTCGCTGGCCATGCGAACCAGGCGTCTGGCGATGAACAGAGGATCCTCGCCACCGGCCAGCATTCGCGCTAGCCAATAGAGTGCCGCATCGGGGTCGGAACCCCGCACAGATTTGTGCAGGGCCGAGATCAGATTGTAATGCTCTTCTCGGTCTTTATCATAGGCCGGACTGCGTTTTTGCAACACTTGGCTCATGCCCGCAACGTCCAATGGTGTGGCCGAAGCGATGTTGAACAGGGTCTCGGCTAAAGACAACAGATATCGTCCATCGCCATCCGCCATGGTGATCATGGCTTCACGGGCCGGCGGCTGTAAACTCAGTTCGCGACCTTCAAAGGCTTCCGCTTTCGCCAGCAATCCCGCCAGTGCCACATCGTCCAGCCGGCGCAGCACGAATACCTGACAGCGCGACAATAATGCACCGTTCAACTCGAATGAGGGGTTCTCAGTCGTCGCCCCGACCAGCGTGACGACACCCTGCTCGACAAAGGGCAAAAATCCGTCCTGTTGGGCCCGGTTGAAGCGGTGAATTTCATCGACGAACAATAGGGTCGCCCGACCGGAAAGACGGCGGACCCGCGCCGTCTCAAACGCCTTTTTCAGGTCAGCAACGCCGGAAAATACCGCCGATAGCTGCTGAAATTCGTAGCCCGCTTCCTCAGCCAACAGCCGCGCGATGGTGGTCTTGCCCGTGCCGGGCGGTCCCCATAGAATCATCGACGCCAGTCGCCGCGCAGTTGCCATCCGCCGCACCGGCCCGTCAGGCCCTAACAAATGGTCCTGGCCCACTACCTCATCGAGACTCTGCGGCCGCAACCGTTCAGCCAGAGGCGAAGGTGCCTCCGGCGCGATCCTATCCGCTGCAAACAGATCGTTCATTGCAATAGGGTAACAGACTTCCAAAGGCACCGCATGGCTTCGTATCGGACCCATTGCCGGAACGATCCAACCAGAGCGGAATGGACCGCCACCGCACTACCGATAGGCATCCGCCGTCGCCAGATACGCGGTCACATAATCCGCCACGCCGTCTTCAAGCGCCGTCATTTGCTGGTCATAGCCGGCGGCGCGCAGCCGATCGATCTTAGCCTGGGTGAAATACTGGTACTTGTAGCGGATGGCCTTGGGCATTTCGATGAAATCAATCTGCGGCTCGCGGCCCGCAGCCTGGAACACCGCGCCGGCCAGGTCGATGAAACTGCGCGCCTGACCTGAGCCAACGTTGAACAGCCCGTTCACGTCCTCATTGGCCGCCAGCCAGGCGACGATCTGGGCAACATCGCGGACATAAACAAAATCCCGCATCTGGCCGCCGTGAGCGTAGCCTGGGTGATAGGAGCGGAAAAGCTTTACTGTGCGGCCGGCGGCGACGTCGGGCCAGATTTGCGCGATTACCGAGGCCATGGGGCCTTTGTGGCCTTCGTTCGGACCATAGACGTTGAAGAACTTCAAGCCCGCCCATTGTGGCGGCGCATAGCCACGGGCGGCCTGCCGCACGGCGAAGACATCGAACAGGGCTTTCGACCAGCCATAGGGATTTAACGGCCGAAGTGCTCCAAGTGATTGCCAATCCTGCGCATCATCAAACCCCAGGGTTGCATCGCCGTAAGTCGCCGCCGACGAGGCATATATCAAGCGACGCTGATGGTCCGTGCACCAACGGAAGAGATCGCGCGACAGGCCAAAATTGGTTTGAATAATCTTGTCCGCATCGGTTTCGGTGGTCGAAGAGATCGCTCCCAGATGAATCACCACCTCAACGTCCCTCCAGCGCTTTTCCAGCCAATCCCACATCTCTTCAGGAGGCACGAAATCTCCGATCGGATGCTTCGACAGATTGCGCCATTTTCCGCTGTCTGCGGCGCGCAGGCGATCACACACCACCACATCCAGACTGGGATCCGACGCCAGATGCGCGACGACATTAGAGCCAATGAACCCGGCACCGCCGGTGACAAAGATGATGCGTCGGGTCATGGAGCCTCGGTCAGTTTTTTCAAAGTCGCTGTGGTTGAATGTCCGGCGACAAAATCGGCGATCACCACCTGACCGCCCCAGCCGGCCACCAAATCCGCGCCAACGACCTCGCCGGGTTGATAATCGCCACCCTTGACCAGGACCTGCGGCCGCGAGATGGCGATGAGGGCCAGGGGCGTCGCCTCATCAAAAGCGACGACCAGATCGACCGATTCCAGACCTGCCAAAACCTGACTGCGGGCGGTCAGGTCATTTACGGGGCGTCCCGGCCCTTTCAGGGCGGTGATTGAACGATCAGAATTGACCCCAACAATCAGGCGGTCACAGAGCCTGCGGGCCTGGGCGAGGCAGGCGATATGGCCCGGATGCAGCATATCGAAGCAGCCATTAGTAAAACCTACCGTCAAACCGCGTTCACGCCAGCGCGCAGCTTCCCGGGCCATTCGCTCTGGCGACGCTATTTTGCCCTCGCCGGCGATTTGCCGCGTGGCCATTTCAGCCTCGAGCAGCTCTTCACCGCTGGCCGTCGCCGTCCCAGCCTTTTCGACCACGACACTTGAGGCGAGCAAAGCGAACTCCACAGCCTCTTCCAACCCTATCCCAGCCGCCAACGCCAGGCCCACAGCCGCCAGGGCAGTATCTCCAGCACCGGAGGTATCAAAAACCTCGGCCGGCGGGCGGACAAAGTGTCGGACCGATCCGCCGCGAGTAGCCAGCGACATGCCCTGTGCGCCTCGTGTCACCATAATCGCTGCGCAGGTGCTAGTCGCCAAGGCTCGCGCCAGAGCGACCTCAATCTCGGCATCTGTGCCCGTTGGCAGATCAGTCGCGAACGACAGCTCCGCAGCATTCGGCTTGACCAGATCGGCCGGGCCATAGCGGTCAAACCCGCGCGCCTTGGAATCGACGATGAGGATCGCAGATGCAGCCTCGGCTGCGGTCTTGCAGGCGGCCACGACAGCGTCTGTCACCACGCCCTTACCATAATCGGATAACAGAATCGCCTGCACCCCGAATGCCGCAGCCCCGATGGCGCGGATCAGGCGCTGTTCGACCTCACCAGTAACTGGCGACACATCCTCCACATCTACCCGTAAAAGTTGTTGTCCACCCGCCACGTAACGCATTTTTGAAGTTGTCGGGCGTCCACTATCATGAACAATAAACCCTTCGATCTTGCGGTCCTCGCCGATCAGGGCAACGGCCTCATGCCCAACGGCATCATCGCCGACGACCCCCACCAGCGCAACAGCTCCACCCAGCGCCGCCAAATTGCGCGCGACATTGCCGGCAGCGCCTAACATCACGCTTTCACCACGCCGGGCCAGGATCGGGATCGGTGCCTCTGCAGATATACGATTGACATCGCCGTGGACAAAGCGGTCCACCATCAGATCCCCGACGACGAGGACACGCTGGCCGGCAATCGCCGTGAGCAAGGCTTTCAACCTGGCCAGTGACATCAAAGCTTTTCCCGGACGCGCTTGGCCAGGGCATCGAAAGCAAGCAGTTCACCGACCAGGCCCTCGAACTGGCTCATAGGCAGCATATTGGGACCGTCGGAGGGGGCGTTGTCGGGATCTGGGTGGGTTTCCATAAAGATCGCGGCGACGCCGATCGCCGCGGCGGCCCTCGCCAGCACGGGCACAAACTCTCGCTGCCCGCCTGATCGGTCCCCCTGCCCGCCCGGCTGAGCGACAGAATGGGTGGCATCAAAGACCACAGGACAGCCGATCTGGCTGAGGATCGGTAAAGCCCGCATGTCCGAGACCAATGTGTTGTAGCCAAATGCCACACCGCGCTCACAGGCCAGCACATTGGGATTCCCCGCCTCCACCGCCTTTGCCACAACGTTTTTCATATCCCAGGGGGCCAGAAACTGGCCCTTCTTGATATTGATCGCACGCCCGGTCCGAGCAGCGGCGACGATAAGATCAGTCTGGCGGCAGAGGAAGGCTGGAATTTGCAAAACATCCACCGCTTCAGCGACAGGATCACACTGAGAAATCTCATGCACGTCCGTCAGAACCGGTAGGCCGAGAGACTCTCTGATCTCGGCAAAAATCGGCAGAGCTTGGGTTAGCCCCAAGCCTCGCGCTGCGCTGCCCGAGGTGCGGTTGGCCTTATCGAACGATGTTTTATAGATCAGGCCCACATCCAGGCGTTCAGCCATCTCGCGCAAAGCCAGAGCGGTCTCCAGGGCGTGAGCCCGGCTTTCCATCTGACAGGGGCCGGCAATGATCGACAGACGCATGTCGTTGCCCAGGCGCACTGTGCGCCCGTTTGGCGTTGTCAATTCTACGACTGAGTTTGGCTGCATCTCTATTGAATGGCTCAGGATGAACGGGCGATCTAGAAGTGAACGTTCCCCGCACGCGGCGCAAGGCGGTTCGCAAATGCGGGAGCGAGCATCACACGGGCAAATCGTCGCAAAACTACCCAGTTATGTTTTCCCTTGCGCCAGAGCGCGACGCCCGCGATTTTGGGCGTATGCAGACCCACTCGATTGCCGCCAGTGTTCTCGACGCCATCGGCAACACGCCGCTAATCCGCCTGAAGCGAGCCAGCGCCGCCGCCGGATGTGAAATTCTCGGTAAAGCAGAGTTCATGAACCCCGGCCAGTCAGTCAAAGATCGGGCGGCGCTCTATATCGTGCGCGACGCCGAGCAGCGGGGCCTTTTACGGCCAGGTGGCCGAATCGTCGAAGGCACGGCGGGCAATACCGGCATCGGTCTGGCTATGGTTGGATCGGCCTTGGGGTATCGCACCACCGTTGTCATCCCGCGCACGCAAAGTCAGGAGAAGAAGGACGCTATCCGCCTGATGGGGGCCGATCTGGTGGAGGTGGACGCCGTCCCCTATTCTGATCCCAACAACTACGTCCGCTATTCGGGCCGCCTGGCGCAGGAGCTCAATACCAGCGAGCCTGCCGGGGCCATCTGGGCCAATCAGTTCGACAATGTGGCCAACCGACAGGCGCACTACGAGACCACGGGTCCGGAAATCTGGGAGCAGACTGGTGGGCGCGTAGACGCCTTCGTTTGCGCCGTGGGATCGGGCGGCACGCTGGCCGGCGTCGCCGAAGCGCTGCGCGCCAAGAATGCTGGCATAAAAATCGGTCTGGCCGATCCGGAAGGGGCTTCGCTTTACAATTGGTTCGCCCACGGCGAGCTGAAATCAGAAGGCACTTCAATCAGCGAAGGTATCGGCCAGGGCCGGATCACAGCCAATCTTGAGGGCTTGAAGGTCGATTTTGCCTGTTGCGTTCCCGACAACGAAATGATGGGGATCATCTTTGATCTCGCTGGCGAGGGCCTGCTGATGGGTGGATCGACCGGAATCAATGTCGCGGGCGCGATTCGTATGGCCAAACAGCTTGGCCCTGGCCATACAATCGTGACTATCCTTTGTGACTTTGGCTCGCGGTATCAGAGCAAGCTCTTCAACCCAAGTTTTCTGGAGGCGCGGGATTTGCCGACTCCGCCGTGGCTGACATGACAATGACCCCTCTGGTGACCACTCAATGGCTGTTCGATAACCTCGGCAATGCCGATCTGACGATTATTGATGCGACCTGGTTCATGCCGGGCGTAGCGCGAGACGCCAAAGCCGAATTCGTTGCGGCACATATTCCAGGGGCAGTGTTCTTTCCCATTGACGGGATTTGCGACCACGCCAGCCCCCTGCCCCATATGTTGAGTGCCCCGGCTGATTTTGCCGTGGCGGCCCGGCGGCTGGGGGTGAACCCCGCGAGCCACGTGGTCATCTATGATGCCCAGGGGCTCATTGCCGCAGCGCGAGTATGGTGGAATTTCCGCGTCATGGGCCACACCTTCGTCTCGGTTCTGGATGGCGGCCTAGCCAAATGGACGGCTGAGGCTAGACCAATCGAGATCGGCTGGAACGAAGTGGTGCATGGCGAGTTCAAGTCCCGACCCAGGGCCGACCTTATTGTCAATCTGGAGGCCGTGAATACAGCTCTGACGACCGGCAGCGCCCAGATCATTGATGCCCGCCCCGCCGCCCGCTTTGCCGGGACTGAGCCGGAGCCTCGCATCAGCCTGAGGTCTGGACATATGCCCGGCGCACTCAACCTTCCGTGGCAAAGCCTTTTGAGCGCCGACGGCACTTTGGTCACAGCCGGTGCCCTTGAGACAATATTCCGCGCTGCCGGTGTCAATCTGAACGCCCCAATCATCACCAGTTGTGGTTCGGGCATCACCGCATCGGGCTTGGCTTTGGCTCTGGCAAGCCTGGGGCGCGACGACGTCGCCGTCTATGATGGTTCCTGGACGGAATGGGGCGGTAGAGCGGATACGGCAGTCGTGACCGGCAAGAGCTAATTCATGGTGATGCCTGAGAAACTCTTGCGCACTGTGGGCCCCCCGATTCAACGGGGATCAACGGTGCTGATGGCCCGGGCGGCCGAGCTCTACGACGAGTCACGCCCAACCTATGGACGCGCCGGTCTGGTGACCCAAACGACCCTGATTGACGAGCTATGTCAGTTGGAAGGCGCGACATCGGCTCAACTTTTCCCCTCCGGCCTGGCCGCGCTGGCGGCCTCTATGTTGGCGGTACTGAAGGCTGGTGACGAAGTGCTCGTCGTCGATACCGCCTACAAACCTACCCGGCGCTTTTGTAATCGTGTGCTTGGCCGGTTTGGCGTCACAGTACGTTACTATGCGCCCCGCACCACCCCGAATGGGCTTTTGGCCATGGCAAGTGCGCCGACCCGTTTGATCCTGTTGGAATCGCCCGGTTCTTTGACATTTGAGATTCAGGATGCCCCTGCGATAGGCGCGCTAGCCCGCGACAAGGGCATTTTGACCCTGATGGATAATACCTGGGCTGCTGGCTTGTTGTTTCGTCCGCTGGAGCATGGGATCGATCTGTCTGTCCAGGCTCTGACCAAATATGTCGGGGGTCATTCCGACGTTTTTATGGGCTCGGCCGCGACCACTAACCCGCAACTCGCCACGGCCCTGGATCAACAAGTTATCGATTTGGGGTGGGCGGTCACCGCCGATGACGCCTATCAAATCCTTCGCGGTCTGCGGACCTTGCCCACACGCATGGCCCGCCATGAACAAAGTGCACGCCAGGTCGCCGCATGGTTGAGTAAACAACCTCAAATACATGAGGTTCTGTATCCCGCCCTCCCCAGCTCACCCGACCACGAACTGTGGAAGCGCGACTATAGCGGCGCGGCAGGCGTGTTCGGCGTCATTCTCAAACCCTGCGACGAAAACTCTGTCCTGGCCATGCTGGATGCCTTGACCCTATTCGGTTTGGGGTTTTCCTGGGGCGGGTTTGAGAGCCTGGCTTTGCATTGCGACCCGCAACTTGAGGTTCGATCAGCCCAGCCCAAACTGGCCGGGCCCCTCTTGCGCCTGAATATAGGCCTGGAAGACCCCGGTGACCTGATCGCTGATCTGGAGCGAGCTTTGGCCTCACTTCGCTAAAGATTTGGGACGATAAGCCTTCGGAGGGGCGTAGGCTATTCGGCGGCGATTGTGACACCAGCCCTGGCCGGCAGGCGCACGAGAAGGGCGTCTGTCATGGCCGCCGCCGGGGTCCAGCAGCCGCCCGGCGTCTGCTCCCGGCTGACATCAAACGCCAGGGCCAGGCCCGCTTCGGCCAGGATTTTGGACGTGGAGCCATAGCCGGGATCCATATCGCCCTTGAACGATGCGCGCACGATGCGACCATCGGCGGCCTCGGCGATAAACAGGATGTCGTAGGATCCCGCCTCACGCTCTTCCCGCGTCGGCCCTTCGCCCGGTTTCGGTTGCGGTCCGGCTCCAAAATCAAAGCCCATTTCCGGCGGCGCGCCGGGGGCAGGCGGGCCGGCGGTCATCAGCATTTCGTCGTATTTGAAATCCTTGCCCCAGGGATGGCCGAGCAGGAAGTTTGTGCGGTGTACCGCCTTGGTGTTGATCCCGGCCATCATGAAACTGGCCACCCACGAACCGGTCACCTTGTCCTCATAGGCGGTGTCGCCGTCCGGCTGCGCGGGGCCGGTGAAGCCGGGCGTCAAGGCGAAAGGATTGGCCAGAACCGCGCCGATTGACGGGTTCTTTTGCATCGCGGCCATCGTTACCGTGCCGCTGGCCAGGGTGCCTCCGGAAAGGCCGCCTTTGACCCCGCGAACCCGTCCCCGCACGCGCGGCGCAGGCGCGCCCCAGGCCTTTACCGCCAGGCGTTGAGTAAAGGCGACACCCAGGTCGAACGGGATGCTGTCAAAGCCGCACGAGAACACCAGGCGCGCGCCAGAGGCCTTGGCCTGGTCCTCGTGCGCTGCCATCATGTCAGCGATCCAGTTGCTCTCGCCGGTCAGGTCGACATAGTCCGTGCCATTGGCGGCGCAGGCGGCCACAAGCTTGGCACCGTAGAGCTGGTAGGGGCCGGCGGTAGTGATGACGGCCCGGGTCCGCCGCGCCATAGCTTCCAGCGCGGCACTGTCATCGGCGTCGGCGATGATCAGCGGAAGGGTGTCCGGCGCGCCAATAAGGTTGCGCACGTCGGCGAGCTTGGCGGCACTGCGCCCGGCCATGGCCCATCTGACCGATCCGGTCGCGCCATAGCTCGTCAACAGATATTCCGCCACCAGCCGGCCTGTATAGCCCGTGGCTCCCTGGACGATGACGTCAAACTCGCGTGCGGCGCTCATAGCTTGGACTCCCCTGATAATTCGCTCCGCACCCTCGGGCACCAAAGCCGAGCGGTCAAGACCGGCGTCGCGCGCCAGTCTCGATTCCTGACTGGGAGTTTGTGGCGAGGCAGGATGGCGACCCCGGCAGGGCTCGAACCTGCAACCGTCCGCTTAGAAGGCGGATGCTCTATCCAGTTGAGCTACGGGGTCGGAGACGAGATCAGTGTGTCCAGGGCTGTTTGCGGGCAAAGGCAAAGTTGTCGGCATAGGATTTAATGAGCTTTTTCGTGCTGGGATCAGCCTGGACTTCAAAAGCCAGACCGGCGCGTTGTGCATAGGCGATAGCCTCATCGCGGCTGTCAAAGTTCAACCTGACCTGTCCGTTCGTGTCCGTAGTCTGCGTCCACCCCATCAAGGGATCGGCAATTCTGGCTGCGGCAGGCGGGAATTCCAAAGCCCAGGCCTGAGTCTTCGCCCGTCCTGACTGCGTAGCGCTTTTGGCAGGGCGGAAGATCCGAGCGAGCATGCGATTTGCCTTTACCAAGCGGCCTTAAATTTTCTCCATCGTCGGCGTCCAACCTTTGAGGTTGGTCGGGGCGGCAGGATTTGAACCTGCGACCCTCTGCTCCCAAAGCAGATGCGCTACCAGGCTGCGCTACGCCCCGCAGGGCCGTCGGTGGAAGTGTGTCCCTTTGCCATGCGTCGGGATCGCCTGCAATGGGCCCGTAATGCAGCGACCGATCAATCGTACCTGGACCGCATGAGTTTGAACAACCCGCTGGCACGCGCAAGGTCTCGACCGCCGACGTGGGCGCGGCCCTCAACGAAGACAATCTCGCGAGCAATCCGCGTGGGGCGCGCCTCGCCCAACACCCAATCGCCTGCCCGGCCCATATCGAGAAAATCGATGGAAAGATGCATCGTCACCGGGCTACCCTTCCCACCGCGCGCTGCGGCACCGGCCAGCAAGCCGTCGAGGAAAGCACTCAGCATGCCCCCGTGCACAAGGCCAAACCCGTTACAATGTCGCGCGGTAGCCAGAAACGCCTGTAAGCTGCCTTCCTCGCAGGGCTTGTGATAATAGGGGCCATTGTGAGTGGTGAACGGGCCGCGCGCGGTTGAGAGCACATAACCGGGCGGAGGGCCTAGCAAGTTTCCGCGCTCGCTCACCGTTTGAATATCCGCTCATGCACCTCATCGCCCGGCTGAGCCCCGATCTGAGCAGCCCGACCACCCGCCAATTCCAGGACCGCCAGGACCGGCACGCCCGAAGGAATCGCGGCTTCAGACATCGGCACCGCATTTTGGGCAATCGAGCTGATTTTTCCATCCCGACTGATGAACAGCATATCCAGGGGGATCAGCGTGTTCTTCATCCAAAAGCCGACATACTGCGGCGATTTAAAATCAAACAGCATGCCGCGATTTGCCGCGAGGGACTTTCGATTCATCAGGCCGGTCTCTCGCGTGGCAAAATTATCGGCCACCTCAACCTTGAAATGAAAGACGCCGCGCGCCGTCACGATATCTAAAACCTCGACCTTCAGGGGCCGCGCCGGAGCCGCCGCCGATATGCAGATGGACGCGGTCAGTCCCACGACGAGCGCCAACACCCGACGCCCGAAACGTGCTGGGGATGATCCCACGCCAGATACTCCTGAAAACCGTCCGATGATCGCTAAGTGTGACCCAAATAGATTTCGGCGACAACCGGTCCTTTTGGCCCATCGGCGAACCGAACCTTGACCTCATCGCCAGGCTGTAGGTCTTCCAGGCCACCGCGACGCAAGGTTTCGATGTGCACGAAAATATCTGCAGACCCTTGTTCAGGCACGACAAAGCCGTAGCCCTTGGTTCTGTTGAACCACTTGACTATCGCAGTTTCCAGAGCGCCTTGCGCGGCGACGTCGCGCGCGGGGGTGCTATCGCGTCGCGGTTCCCGGCGATTATGGTGCGGGTCGGCACCCTCGGCACGTTGTGGTCCGGGACCGTCGTGTCGCAGCCGTTCGGGCCGCTCACGCGGGGCATCTCGAGGTGCCCGGCGTGGTGCCATGTCGTCGGCGGGGGCTGTGCCCTCACCTAAGCTGGCAATATCGCTGACTTGCCATCCCTTTGGCCGTTTTACGGCGTCACAAATAATCGCCGCGCCTTCACCAGCATCCTCACGTCCGACTGCACGTAGCGAGGTTACATGCAGCAAAATATCGCGCATCCCGGTCATGCCAGCATCGTCGGGAACAATAAAGCCGTAGCCTTTTCCGGGATCAAACCATTTGACATGACCGGTGATACGAATGGATTCGTCTGCCAGGTCTCGATTTTCTAGGCTGAAATCAGTCATGCGCCCCCCAGCGTCGCGCCTGGCACGCCAAATCCCTGCACGGCGAATGACGCAATTTCGGCCTGAAACGCGAGGCCGTCAATCGAATTTGCGTAAGGATCAGCGCGCCGACGTCGCGCGACACTCGCGATGGCAGGCCCTAGGGGAGTCGAACCCCTCTTCCCAGATTGAAAATCTGATGTCCTAACCGATAGACGAAGGGCCCACGTTCGCGGGAGCCGGGGATATATCCGCCCCCCGTTTTCTGCGCAACCCTTGGTGAGCGCGATTATGTGTGATGGCGTGGGCTGAGCTTAGAAATGGGTCCTTAGGTGCGGTAACTGCCGCCATTCGCCAAGGCCTTTAGAGAACATCCTGCTTCGAATGCGAACTCAGGATTTATCCCGCGAAGCCCGTTGGGCGAAGCAGGCTGGTGGGGACGGAGGGACTCGAACCCTCACGGCCAATGGCCAACGGATTTTAAGTCCGGTGCGTCTACCGATTCCGCCACGTCCCCGACTGTTCGTTCCTTCAGCCCTGCACCATCCGAAGGGCATCCTTAGCCGACAATGTCTGCTTCACCAAAGAACTGCGCGATCTCAAGTTCCGCGTTCTTGTCGCTGTCGGAGCCGTGCACCGAGTTTTCACCCATGGACAGGGCGAACAGCTTGCGGATCGTGCCGTCAGCAGCCTGGGCGGGATTGGTGGCACCCATGACCTCTCGATAGCGGGCCACGGCATTTTCGCCCTCCAGCACCTGCACCACGACCGGGCCTGAGGTCATGAAGTCCACCAGTTCGCCATAGAACGGCCGCTCGGCGTGAACCTCATAGAATTTTCCCGCCTGGGCGCGCGACATGTGGATGCGTCTCTGGGCGACGATCCGAAGGCCCGCGTTCTCGATGACGGCATTGATCTGACCGGTCAGGTTGCGGGTCGTGGCATCGGGCTTCAGGATTGAAAACGTACGGTCGGTCATTTTTTGGGAAAACTCTTCGAGTGGGTTGAATTGAAAGGGTGTGGGTCTATACCGACGCCCGCCCGATCCGCCAAGGCGGCCAGCCTCCCCACGCAAAGTTCTTTGTTCTCCCCATGCTCCGTATCACTGATCTTGTTTTCGACGCCTGGGGCCGCAGGTTTTTTGACCATGCCACCGCGATCCTTCCCGCAGGAGCGAAAATAGGCCTAGTCGGCCGCAACGGCGCGGGCAAATCGACGCTGTTTCGCCTGATCCAGGGAGAGCTGTCGGCCGGCGGCGGGGATATCGACATGCCCCGAGGAGCCAAGATCGGCTGGGTCGCTCAGGAGCATGCGGCCAGCCCGACAAGCCTTATCGATACGGTGCTGGAAGCGGATGTCGAAAGAGCCAGCCTGACCGCCGAGTTGGAAACCGCGCCGCCGGAACGGATTGCAGATATCTACGCGCGGCTTGGCGAAATTGGGGCTGATCGGGCTCCGTCGCGGGCGGCAGAGATCCTCGCTGGCCTGGGGTTTTCTACCGAAGATCTGACCCGGCCAATGGCAGAGTTTTCTGGCGGCTGGCGAATGCGTGTTGCCATGGCCGCCGCCCTCTTCGCCGAGCCTGACTTGTTGTTGCTCGACGAGCCGACCAATTACCTGGATCTCGAAGGGGCCCTATGGCTGGAAGCGCGCCTGCGCAAATACCCTCACAGCGCCCTGATCATCAGCCATGACCGAGAGCTTTTGGATCACTCGGTCGATACCATCCTGCATCTGACCGAGGGCCGGTTGGATATCTATGCCGGTGGTTTTTCCGAGTTTGAACGCCAACGCGCTGAACGGTTGCGCCTGCAGGCCTCGACGCGAACTAAGATCGAAGCCAAACGCGCCCATATGCAGGCCTTTGTTGATCGCTTCCGCGCCAGCGCGACAAAGGCCCGCCAGGCACAGTCACGGTTGAAGATGATCGCCCGGCTGGAGTCGACGACGCCGGCGGTTGAGGATCACGTAGCACCGTTTCTGCTGCCCTCCCCCATCCGTCCGCTCGCGCCGCCTCTGGTTCGACTGGAGGGGACATCGATCGGCTATGGCGGCCCACCGATCCTGCGCAATCTGCACCTGCGCCTGGATCTGGACGACCGTATTGGTCTGTTGGGGGTCAACGGTTCGGGCAAGAGCACGTTCGCCCGCCTACTCGCCGGCGATCTGACCGGACACAGCGGCTCGCTGCACCGCGACCGCCGCATGAAGGTCGGCTGGTTTCATCAACACCAGATCGAGGCCCTGGATCCACACGACACGCCTCTGGCGATCATCAGCCGGGTGATGACCGACACCAGCGAGGCACAACGCCGCTCCCGCCTCGCCCAGTTCGGCATGACTGTGGAAAAGGTCGAGACCACCGTAGCCAACCTTTCCGGCGGTGAGCGTGCGCGGCTGTTGTTGAACATGGTGGCCATGGAGAAACCGCACCTGTTGATCCTGGACGAGCCGACCAACCACCTGGATGTCGATAGCCGCCGCGCCCTGGCCGAGGCATTGAACGACTATGCCGGGGCGGTGCTCTTAATCACCCATGATCGCTCGTTGATGGAACTGGTTGCTGATCGTTTGTGGCTTGTCGCAGACGGGACAATCAAGCCTTTCGACGGCGATATGGACGACTATGCCAAGTTCGTCCTTGACCGCGCCCGCACTGCTTCGCGCGGGCCTTCAAAGACTGGGCCTGCGCCTGCGCCCGTTTTGCCCAGGGCTGCTGCCGCAGCGCCACTGAAGCGCAAACTGGAGGCAGCCGAGGTTGTCCTCGCCCGCGAAACCCAAAAACGCGCCGAGCTTGAGGTGCTGCTGGATGATCCTGGATTTCATGCCGGTAGCGCCGCAGCCGTAGCCGAAACCCAGAGCCGTCATGCCAAAGCGACCCAACGCGTCAACGAGGCCGAAGCCATATGGCTCGCCGCCGCCGAAGCCCATGAGGCCGCACGCACGGCGGCTTAGGGCCTTTCAGGGTAAATTCCCGCCACGTTCCCGACGCGGACCTATGGTTTCCTGTTGCAGTTTTATGCGTCAATACCTGATGTACCCACGGCTCACTCGGCAACCTTGGGCATCTCGTGACGGGGCTGCGATACGCCGTCGCTCCGCAGCTATGGGGTCTTGCTTCGGATCCGCGTCAGTTTCAGTGAAACGGAGCGCTTGTTTTGACCGAACGATTGAGCGAGCGGGGCCATCGCCGAAAGGTCCTCGCGGTGGCCTTGAGCACTTTATGCCACGTGGTGATTCTGGTCGCATTTCTTGCCACAGCAACGGTGACGGTCGATCAATCGCCTGACGAGGCGGTCAATGTCGAGTTGATCTCACTGCCACACCCCCCTGCACCTCCGACGCCGCAACCGAAGACGCCGAAAAAGGCGCCGACGCGCGCCAACAGTGCTCGCCCGGTCAAGGCCCTGCCGAAGATCACCCAACTGGCAGCCACACCTGAGCCCTCAGAGACCCCCCCCGTGAGCGAACTAACTGCGGCCCAAATCTCGGGAGCTGCCAGCGCTGATTCTGGGCCGTCGGGTCAGGCCTGCGATATGGCGCGCTGGCTGCAAAGTGCACTACGCAAGGACAGGCTGGTTCAAGCGGCCGTAGCCACCTTCGGCCCCAAAACCGTTCGGGTCTGGGACGGCGATTGGGTCAAGAGCGGCAGCGAAGACGGCAAGGGTCTTGCTGCCGTTCGCGAGGCGATCATGTGGGAAGTCGCCTTCGCCCCCAGTTCTTGCAGGGCCGAGCCTGTACGCGGCCTAGTGCTGCTGGCCATGGGACCCACACGAAACGCGACCCGTTTAGCCCTGGGCCACGGCATCTGGCGCTGGGGCGATCTTGTTTCGACCCGCTAACTGGTGGGACGATACCCCCCTGCCCTTAGTTGAGAACGACCACGACCACGCGGCGGTTCTGGGCCCGACCTTCACGGGTATCGTTGGTGGTTGCGGGGGAATCGGGACCATAGGAAATCGTCGACATCCTGTTCAACGCGACGCCCTGCTGGTTCATGTAACGACGCACAGCCTCAGCCCGCGCCTCACCCAGTTGAGCATTGCGGGCCTTCTTGCCGCTGTTATCGGTATGGCCTTGGATCTCAAGATAGACGTTACGATTATCGGCTTTCAGCTTTTGGGCAAAGTCCTGCAATCGGGTTTGTGCTTCGGCAGACAGATCCGCCCCGTTGACCGGGAATTTCACCGAATCATCTGACAGCACGACCGCATAGAGGAATTTCCCCTCGGCCAACTTACCCGCCGCTTGCGCCCGGTCGAGCGCCTCGCGCGTAGTCTGGTCCAGTTTTGTCAAGCGTCCGTCATGAGCCGCAACCTGCGATTGCGTGCTTTGCAGTTTGGCATCCACCATGCTGGTTTGCTCACGCACGAAACCTTTAGTGGCGCAGCCGCCAAGGGTTACCGTGGCAACGGTAAGGGCAGTCAGGCAAAGAGAAGCGGTTCTTGTAAAGCGCATTTTGACTCTCTGTTTTCCTCACGCATCGCGTGATTGGGTCTGGATATTGGCTCACCGACGCGGCGCAGATCGCGCTTCTACAAATTTTCCGACAAAGGCAAGAGGCGGGGCAGTCTCCAAGGGAACCAAGGGCGCGACACAAGGCCATGTAGGCCAAATCCAAGTCCGAAGGCGGGTCAAGATGTGTCGGCCAGGGGGTATTTTCTGAGCCGCGGCCAAGCTATGGGCGGCGGTCTACCCGCGTTTTTCCCAGCCCCGCCTGTCACCTTGTTGCCAGTAGACAGCATTGTGGCCGGCAGTCTTAAGCTGTGTCCAACGCTGCCGCGCGGCACTGACAGCACCCTCATCTTTGCCATCGAAGATCAGGATACAGCGCTCGATATCTGACAGGTCATCCGGCTCGGCGTCATCCAACAAGAACACGACCTGGGCAGAATTGGGGTTCCCCATCTCAGCGGTCAGCAGAATTGGCTGTCTTTGAGCCTGTGGTTCAGAGGCCAGACCGTGCGCCAGAAAACTGTCTTCCCTATAGGTCCAAAGCCACGCCTCGAGGTGATCAAGTTGCGCAACCAAAGGTGAGCGAACCAGCGCCCGCCAGCCACGGGCAAGGGTCTTTTCCAGCAAATCGGGCAGCACCTGATCCAGGGGGGTGCGTTCAAGATGATAGAACCAGACCTCACAACGGCCATCGGCGGCCATGGCCCCTAACCCTCGTAGTGATCCGCCACCAGACGGTCGAGCAGGCGCACGCCAAAACCGGATGCACCACTAGGAATCGTTGCCACTGTGGAGTTGGGTTTCCACGCCGTCGAGGCGATATCCAGGTGAGCCCAGGGCAATCCGCCGACAAATTTCTGGATGAACAAAGCCGCCGTGATCGATCCGCCGTAGCGCACACCTATATTTTTCATGTCTGCGACATGGCTCTCAAGTTGTTTTTCATACTGGGCTGGCATGGGCATGCGCCATAGCGGCTCGCTCGTCGCCTTAGACGCGCTGAGCAAATTGTCGGCCAAGGCGTCGTCATTGCTGAACAGACCCGCCAGGTCCTTGCCCAGCGACACGATGATCGCACCAGTCAGCGTCGCCAGATCGACCATAAAGCGGGGCTTGAACCTGTCCTGACAATACCAGAGGGCATCGGCCAGAACGAGCCTGCCCTCAGCATCCGTGTTGATGACTTCGACAGTCTGGCCCGACATGGTTTTAACAACGTCTCCCGGACGTTGGGCATTCGCATCGGGCATGTTCTCGACGAGACCCAAGATGCCGACGACGTTCACTTTGGCCTTGCGCGAGGCGAGGGCATACATCAGTCCGGTCACTGCCGCTGCGCCGCCCATATCGGTAATCATCTCCTCCATGCCGTCGGCTGGTTTTAAGCTGATGCCACCGCTGTCAAAACAAACACCCTTGCCGACAAAGGCCAGGGGCTGGGATGCGGGGTCAGCCGCACCCTTCCATTGGATGATCGCCAGCTGGCTCTCGCGCACACTGCCCTGCCCAACGCCTAGCAAGGCCCCCATGCCCAAGGTCGCCATCTCCTTTTCACCCAGAATCTCAACCTCAAGACCAAGGTGCTCCAGCCCTTTCACCCGCCGCGCAAACTCTTCCGGATAGAGAATGTTCGCGGGTTCGGAGACCAGATCTCGGGCGAAAATCACTGCATCGCCAAGACCCGCAAGAGTCTGATAGGCGATTTGGGCGGCGTCCGGATCGTCGCACAAAACTTGCAAAGCCTTTATCGAAGGCTTGGCCTCCGGCTTTTGGGTCGTGCGGTATTTGTCAAAACGATACGCAGCCAAGCGAAACCCTAATACGGCATGAGCGCAGACTTCGGCACTATGGCCGGCCAGATTCAAGGCCAGAACTTCCGCTCCGCTGGTCTTAACCGCACCATAGGCCTGGGCGGCAAAGGTCTCAGCCCCTCCTGCGTCAAGTTCGATCTTGGCCCCTGTCCCAATCAGCACCAAACGCGATACCTCAAGGCCGTGCGGGGCCACCAGGTCCAGGCTCTGCCCTGCCGCGCCTTTAAACCGACTACCGGCAATGGCCCTGGCCACCGCGCCATCGGCGCTACGATCCAGATCGTTGAGTGCGGGAGTCAGGTCCGCAGTTTCAAACGTTGGCATGGCCAGGGCAATCGTCTGACCCAGCAGCGCATTGGCCGCAACAAAACTGATATCCATAAAAATCTCCGACTTTCGTTTCAGTGTGGGACCGGAGCCAATGGGCTCAGTCCAAATCGATTTGCGCCCTGTTCTCCAGCCATTACGCCCAGTTCAACCACAGCCCAGATAAGCACCAGAGTGGCCAACCATGCCGACGCCCCGTGAGACGTCGGCCAGATCATAACGAAGGCCAACAGCACTAAGGCCGCCCACCACCCTGAGCGACCTCGGTCGTGCAGGCGTTTTGCCAGAATGCACGTGGCTGAGGCCAGCAGCAGCGGATAAACCAACCACGCCGTTGCCAGCAAGAGCGGCCCGATCGTGACCGTCTCATAAAGGACCGCGACCGCGAACAAGACCCCGATACCGATCCAGGCATGGGTGCGGGATGTACGCCCCTGTGCCGTGGTGAACAACGCGCGCCAGTCAATCAGGCCCTCGTTCATTTACCATACTCCATTCGACAACACCCGGAGGATATATCAGGGAGTGCCTTTGATCTGCGCCAATTGGATCTAGGCAAATTGCATAAGTTCATCGTCGGCAGCGACACTGTCACCAGCTTTAGCCAGGATCGACTTTATCGCCCCATCGCGTTCGGCGCGCACGATGTTTTGCATCTTCATCGCCTCGACAACGCAAAGCGCCTGACCCGTCTTTACCTCTTCACCGGCGACCACATCAATTGAGACGACAAGCCCCGGCATCGGTGAGACGACAGTACGTGAGGTATCGGCAGCCTTTTTCTTCGGCAGGCGCTGATGGAGTTCGGCTGATTTAGGGGTCAGGATCAGAATATTCGCTGTGCACGCCCGGTGCCGGATCGTAAAGCCCTCAGGGGCAGGTGCAACTGTCGCTGTAAAATCAACACCGTCCAGTCGCCCGCGAAAGAGCGCCGCACCGGGTCGCCAATCGACGATCTCCAGGTTCAACCGACGCGACTCATCGACAAAGTCGAGGCTCAGGCAATCGCCCTGCCCCCCCCAAGTCACAGCGCGCCGAGTCTCGCCATGCACAACGACCCAATCAAGGCGTGGCCCTCGAGGCGCAAACAGACCCCCTGAGGCGCGGCGCGACACCAGGGCTCTGTGCATGGCACTGGCGACGGCCGCGAACAGGTCGTTCTGCCAAGCTGTGGCCGGCAAACCATGAAATCCGTCACTGAACTCGCTGACGATATAGTTGGTTGACAGGAGACCCGACGCAAAACGGGCCTGATCCATGACCGCAGATAAGAACGGAACATTGTGACCCGGACCTTCCACGTGCAGGTCCTCGAGTGCCCGCGCCATGCCTGCAATCGCCGCCGGGCGGGTCGGGGCCCAGGCGCATAGCTTTGCGATCATCGGATCATAGAACATCGAGATTTCGTCGCCCTCGCGAACGCCGGTATCGTTCCGTACGCGATAGGTCCCCTGATCTCCCTCGCTCGGAGGGGCATAGCGTGACAGACGGCCAATTGAGGGCAGAAAGTTTCGATAGGGGTCTTCTGCATAAATGCGGCTCTCAATCGCCCAGCCATCGATTTTCAGGTCATTCTGGCCAAAGCTCATGACTTCGCCTGCGGCAGAACGGATCATCTGCTCAACCAGATCCACCCCGGTGATCAGCTCTGTGACCGGATGTTCCACTTGAAGACGTGTGTTCATCTCCAGGAAATAGAATGACTTATTTTGATCCGACACGAATTCCACAGTGCCAGCCGAATCATAATTGACAGCACGTGCCAGGGCCACGGCCTGCGCACCCATCGCCGCGCGGGTGTCTTCGTCGAGGAGAGGTGATGGCGCTTCTTCTATCACCTTCTGGTTGCGGCGCTGGATGGAGCACTCGCGCTCGAAAAGGTGCACCAAATGGCCGTGCTTGTCGCCGAGAACCTGGATTTCGATGTGCCGGGGATTAACGATAAACTTTTCGATAAAGATTCGGTCATCGCCAAACGCGCCCTTGGCTTCGCTGCGCACGGCGGGAAAGCCTTCTTTGACGTCCAGACGATTGTGCGCGACCCGGATTCCCTTGCCGCCACCCCCGGCAGACGCTTTTATCATGACTGGATAGCCGATTTCTTCGGAGATTTTTACTGCGTGGCCGACATCGTCAATTTCGCCGACGTGTCCGGGCACCGTGGTAACGCCGGCGGCGGCGGCAAACCGCTTGGACTGGATCTTGTCGCCCATAGCATCGATGGCTTCGGGATTAGGGCCGATAAAGACGATACCTGCTGACGCACATTGACGTGCAAATTCAGCCCGTTCAGACAAAAAACCAAACCCAGGATGGATAGCTTGCGCGCCCGTTGATCGTGCCGCTTCGAGGATCACTTCGGCCAGCAGATAAGACTGTGCGGCAGGGGGTGGACCAATGAAGACCGCTTCATCCGCCATCTCGACGGTCAGAGAGTCGGCATCGGCCCCAGAATAGACCGCAACGGTCTTGATGCCCATGCGCTGACAGGTCTTGATAATCCGCACTGAGATTTCGCCGCGGTTGGCAATAAGGATTTTAGAGAACATCCGTTTGGGGCACCCACTTGCACATTATGCTCAGGCAGTTAGACGCCAGGATCACGAATGACAACACTATCAGGATGTCACTTCATTATCGCGGAGCCACTATGACCACACAGACCCAAACCACCACGGGCTTTGACCTCACAGCCCCGACAGCCGCTGAACGTAAGGCTCTCGAAGCGACCCTGACACGTGAAGAACGCGAGGTGTTGCTACAGCATGGCACAGAAGCCCCGTTCTGTGGCGGCCTGCTGGATAACAAGGAGGATGGGGTCTACTGCTGCCGCCTTTGCGGCTTGCCTCTTTTTCAAGCCAAGACCAAATTCGAGAGCGGTACCGGCTGGCCTAGCTTTTGGGCCCCAATTGATCCCGCTCATGTCCGCAGCATACGCGATCAGAGCTATGGGATGGTCCGTATCGAGACACGATGTGCCCGCTGTGACAGCCACCAGGGGCATGTCTTTCCCGATGGTCCGCCGCCGACACGAGATCGCTACTGCATCAACTCGGTGTCATTACAGTTCGTCGCGGCAACATCGCCCCTGCCCGACCCACTCAAACGGGGCGAAAAAAATCCGTTCAAGACCTGATCTCGCGGCGGTAATGGTTGCGGTCTTTCGCGCGCGTCAACAAGCCCGCTCTGTCAGGTCCTTGAGAATTCGGGTGTCGCCGGGCGGATTTAGCTCGACAGCCCGAATAATAGGCGCGATGCACCCAGGAGTGCGGGTTCCGGGTGTGTAATCAGGGCAATGGGAATTGTCCGCATCAGGGCCTGAGCCCGTCCTTTGGCTTCGAAGCGAGCTCGCACCGCAGGGGTATCCAAGGTCGCGATCATGCGCGGAATGATACCCCCGGCGATCGCTACCGCTCCGGCCCCGTGGGTCAAGGCCACATCGCCCATCACCCCGCCCATGATCAGGCAGAACCGATCGACAGTCTCTCTCGCAATTGTATCGTTACCCGCGACGGCCGCACTGAGTATGGCCGGCGCGGTCATCAGGTTGGCGACCTGCCCGCGGACATCTGCCATTGCCACATAAAGCGCCTCCAGTCCTGGCCCCGATAGGATGCGCTCATTCGACACGTGCGGAAACCGCGCCAGCATCGATTTGAGCAGTTGCATGTCCAGCGGATCCAAGGGGGCGAAACTCGCGTGGCCCCCCTCCGTCGGCAAAACCACACAACCGCCAGGCCTAATCACGGCGGCCCCTACCCCCAGCCCCGTTCCAGGGCCGATCAAGCTGACGATTGGTGGCAGTGTCAGCGGCCATTGCGGGCCGGCGAGGGAATGAAAATCTGCACGACCAAGAGCCGGCAGAGCGTGGCCGACGACAGCAAAATCATTGACGACCTTCAGCTCGCTCCACCCAAACCGGGCAGCAACTGCCTGGATGCTGAAAGACCAGTCGTGGTTCGTAAGCCGGATGTGATCACCGGTTACGGGCGAAGCGACACCAAAGGCCCCAATAGTCGGACGTGGCGCGGCCCCCACAGAGTCCAGATAGGCGGCGACGCAATCTTCGAGTGTCGGATAGTCGCTCGCTTGAAGGGATTGTCGGAGGGCCGTAGCGATCGTGCCGTCAGTTGCGAAACCCGCCAGTGCGAAACGAGCGTTGGTACCACCGATATCAGCGACCAGGCCGACCGGACTGTCGGGGGCAAACATTCCTACACTGTCACCAAAGCCGCAGCGTCACGTGCTCGGCCTATAATTGTAGCTGTATCCGGAGCTCCAGCCGACACGAGCCAGCTACCGCCGACGCAAAGGACCGACTCCAACTTCAGCCACCCCGCCGCAGAGTCTCGCGTTATGCCGCCGGTGGGGCAAAACCTGGCCTGATAGAAGGGCGCGGAGAGGCTCTTCAACGCGGGCAAACCTCCCGATGCCTCCGCTGGAAAGAATTTAAAATGCGATAGACCCAGATCAAGCCCGCGCATGATGTCGCCCGCAGTCGAAACCCCAGGCAGGAAGGGCACACCTGCCTCTGCGACCGCTGCGGCCAGTGGTTCAGTCAGACCGGGGCTGACAATGAAACTTGCTCCGGCATCCAGGCTCGCCGCCAGATCACGGGCGTTGAGCACGGTGCCTGCACCGACGACGGCACCTGGGATTTTCCGCATTTCTGTGATCGCTTCCAGCGCAGCCGGAGTACGCAAGGTAACCTCCAAGGCTCTTAGCCCCCCTGCCACAAGAGCTTCAGCGATGGGGCGCGCATGGGCCACGTCATGAATCACCAAAACCGGGATCACCGGCGACAGCCGCATGACCATTTCAATAGACAACTGCTGCACCATTGCTAAAGCCCCGCTGCGCTAAGCATCGCCGAGGCACCCTGTTCAGCCCCATCAACCCCATGGCGCATAAAGGCGAATATTTCCCGACCCGCACCTTGAACGGGGGGGACAGAAAACACTTCGTTACGAGATTGCCAGAGTTCACCATTCACAATGGCGTTGATCTGGCCGGTCACCGCGCACAGCCTGATCAGATCCCCGTCGCGCACGCGCCCGATCGGTCCGCCCCGTGCGGCCTCCGGACTTAAGTGGATGGCTGCCGGAACCTTGCCCGACGCGCCGGACATGCGACCATCGGTGACCAGGGCCACTTTAAACCCTCGATCCTGTAGCAAACCCAGGGTCGGTGTCAGTTTGTGAAGTTCAGGCATGCCATTTGCCTGTGGCCCCTGGCCGACAATGACCACGACTACGTCACGATCCAGCTCACCGGCTTTGAACGCAGCCACGACCTGATGCTGATCAGTGAATACACGCGCCGGGGCTTCAATTGTCCAAAGCGAGCGGTCAACGGCGCTCGTTTTGAATGTGGCTCGCCCCAGATTGCCCTGCACCAGCCGCAGACCGCCCTCTGGCGCGAAGGGTTCTCTGACCGGGCGCAACAGGCTCAAATCGGTCGATTCACCTGGGGCGTCGTCCCAAACCACGCCTCGGCCCGCCAGTCTAGGCACCTTGGCATATTCGCTAAGATCCTTGCCGACAACGGTCAGGACGTCGTTGTGCAACAAACCAGCTTGTAACAATTGGCCGATGACAAAGGCCGTGCCGCCTGCGGCCTGGAATTGATTTACGTCACCAGGTCCATTGGGATAAACACGCGCGATCAAAGGCGTGGCCGCTGACAGCCGATCAATATCTTCCCAGTCAAGAATAATACCAGCTGCCCGGGCAATAGCTGGCAGGTGGATTGCATGATTGGTCGAGCCTCCCGTCGCCAGCAAACCGACCACAGCATTGACGATGGCTTTCTCATCAATACAGCGCCCCAGTGGCCGATAGTCATCGCCCTTGGCACTGACCTTGCTCAGGGCGACGACGGCTTCGCGGGTCAAGGCTTGGCGCAGGGGTGTTCCTGGATTGACGAATGCGGCGCCCGGAACATGCAGGCCCATGACTTCCATCATCACTTGGTTTGAATTGGCAGTGCCGTAGAATGTACAAGTGCCCGGCGCATGATAGCTGGCTGCTTCGGCGTCCAACAACTCGTCACGCCCAGCCTTACCTTCAGCAAATAACTCCCGAACACGCTGTTTTTCATTGTTAGGCAATCCAGAGGGCATGGGTCCAGCGGGAATCAACAGCATCGGCAGGTGGCCAAACCGCAGCGCGCCCAGCAATAGTCCCGGCACGATCTTGTCACAGATGCCCAGCAACAGGGCCCCTTCGAACATGCCGTGGGTCAGGGCGATGGCTGTGGCTAGAGCGATGGTATCGCGACTGAAGAGCGACAACTCCATACCGTCCTGCCCTTGAGTGACCCCATCGCACATGGCCGGCACGCCGCCAGCGACCTGCGCGGTCATGCCTAGTTCGCGAGCGAAAAGTTTGATCTGCTCTGGATAGCGCCCATACGGCTGATGGGCGGACAGCATATCATTATAGGCGGTCACCACAGCGATATTCATCCCACGCCCGCCCCGAATGGCCGCCTTGTCCTCGCCCGAAGCGGCGAAAGCATGGGCTAGATTGCCGCACGACAAGATGGGGCGTTCAAGCCCGTTCTCACGCTCGCGGGCAATGAAATCGAGATACGTCCGCCGCGTCACAGCCGAACGCTTGACGATGGCCGCGGTGACCGCCTCAACCTGGGGATGAATACTCATGTCAGGAGCTTTCTAGTCGTGCCAGGTAACATGGTCGCGGCCAGTCAATTTTGCGGCGGCTGATGGGCCCCATGCTCCCGCTGTATAGGGTTTTGGCTTCATTCCGGCGGCTGACCAGCCTGCGCGAATGGCGTCAATCCATGTCCACTGCGCCTCAACCTCGTCACGCCGAACAAAAAGCGTCGGCTCGCCTTTCAACAAATCAAGTAACAGCCGTTCATAGGCAATGCGCCGACGCGATTCGGCAAAGATGTTGTTTTTGCCAAGATCGAGCGAAACTTCATGCAGTCGGATGCCGTCCCGGTCCAGACCTGGCTTTTTCGCCATCAATCTGAGGCGAACATTTTCGTCGGGTTGCAACCGAATTTCCAGCTTATTCGCCTCTTCTACGGCACCGGCACCCTCGAAAATATTGTGCGGCACATGCTTGAATTGAATAAAGATTTCGGACTGGCGTTTGGGCAGTCGTTTGCCAGTGCGCAAATAGAATGGCACGCCGCGCCAGCGCCAGTTATCGATGTGGGCCTTCAGGGCAACAAAGGTTTCTGTGTCCGAGGGCTTACCCAGTTCCTCCAGATACCCTGGTGCCGGTTCACCATTCACCTCGCCAGCTGCGTATTGGCCGATGACGCTATGAGTCGCAGCCGTACTCTCATCGATTGCGCGTAACGACCGCAATACTTTCACTTTTTCATCGCGCACCGCGGTGGCATCGAAACTGGCCGGTGGCTCCATCGCTACCAGCGCCAACAGCTGCAACATATGGTTCTGCACCATATCGCGCACGGCCCCTGCCTCATCATAAAAGCCCACGCGCCCTTCCAGGCCAACGGTTTCGGCCACTGTGATCTGAACGTGATCAATCGCCGCGCCGTTCCACAGCGGCTCAAACATTGCATTGCCGAACCGCAGCGCCAGGAGATTTTGCACCGTCTCCTTGCCCAGATAGTGATCGATGCGAAAGGTCCGCTCTTCGGGAAACCGTCTGGAGACGGCATCATTGATGGCCCGACTGGACTTAAGGTCATGGCCCAGAGGCTTTTCCAGTGCCAGGCGCACCTTGCGGCTCGTCAGTCCGGCTCCGTCCAGCCCGGCAATCGTTGCCTCAAAAAGCGAAGGGGCGGTCGAGAGCACGATGGCCAAGCCGAGATCATCGCCGCCAACTGCTGTCGCAAGAGCTGAAAATTGCTCTGGTTTGGTGGCATCGACAGCCACGTAACTAAGGCGTTCGAGAAAACGCTGCAAATGCCCTGACGCCAGCAGCCCCGGATCGGCGAATTTCCGCAGGGCCGCTTCAGCGCGGACACGAAACTCTGCGGTCGTCAGTTCGCTGCGGGCGGTTGCTATGATTTTCAACTCAGGCCCTAAGAGTTGGTCCGCGTCCAGACCGAACAGCGACGGCAGCAGCATGCGCTGCGACAGATCGCCCGTAGCGCCAAATAATAGTATTGCGCCGACAGAGTCAGGCATCGCGTTTATCCTGGTTGAGTGGTGCCGATGGTTGCAGGGCTTGTGCGACGCGAGGTATCTATAAGTGAATTCACCGCAGTGTCGGTAACGCTACTAACACAAAGCCGTGTTTTTGCAATCGATTTCAGTTCGGCGTGAAACGCCCGACTTCTGCGTCCAATTCCAAAGCAGAACAAACAATATGATAAAGGCTGCTGGCCGGTGCCGGCTCTTCAACAAAGACACCGCCCGAAATGAGTTTGTCGCGCCAGGAACCGGAGGTCGGCACGGCAAAATAAGACATCATTGCTGCTAGGGCATCGGCCGCCTGTTCGAGATAGGCGGCACGGCGCTCATTGCCTCGCGCGGCGAAAATCAAGGCTGCCTTCAGCCATTCGGTCTGAGCCCACAACCGGGCATGGTCCGAATGATCAGAGAAATCGTCGAGCTGCGTGGTCACCACAACCCCTCGATGCGGATCGATACCCTTGAGGCCCGTCTCGAACAGCCGCTCGGCAACATGGCAGGCATCAACACGCTGGCGTGAACGTCCCCAGCGCTCAAGTAGCCAGGCCCATTCGAACTGATGTCCAGGAGAAATCACTCGGCCGTCAGAACCGACCGCTGGACCCCAGGTCTCGGAATAATACTCATGAATAGCTGCAGTTTTCGGATTGAACAGCCGTCCAAGCGCAAGGACGGCAAGCTCATCGGCAAGCTTGGACCACTCAGGCACGCTTGATCGTGCCTCCCAGGCCATTGCCGCTTCCAGCAAATGCATCTGCGGGTTGGATTGAAAGGCATGGCGCGCGCCAGCCTCTCGATAGCCACCGGCAGGAAGTCGTTCACTTGCCAGATGTTGCGAGACAAGGCGCAGCGCGATGGCCTCAGTGGCAGCGGAATCCGCACTCACCGCATGCAGGGTGACAAGCGCTAAAAGCACGAATGCTTGGTCGTAGATCGAGACGTTGTCGTCTAAAATCGCGCCGTCGACGGAAATCCGGGCGCGATAGCCGCCTTCGGAACGTAGAAATTGACGCGACAGGCAATTCGCCGACGCATCGATGCGCGCGCGCCACGGGCCGTTCCAGCCCAAAGCCTGGGCATGACCAAACACATAGATCTGCCGTGCCTGTACCAAAAGCCGACGAATGACCGGCTCGGAGGCCCCGTCATTACCGATACTATCGGCGAAACCACCTGTAGACTGATTAAAACCTATGGTCGCCCAAAGTGGCAGGGCGCTGTCACAAAGCCATTGATTGAGCTTCCCAGCTCCCCGGCGAAGTTGCGCCTCAGCCGCAGCCACAGGATCAACGGCCAGTTGTCTCAGCGCGTAAACCTCAGACAAAATTCAGTATCTCCAAACGTCCCCTCGACCAAGCTTTCACGCAGGAAGAACACAATGTCATCCTATGACCGAACGCGGGCAGTTCACCAACAGCATTTGGACGTCTAGGCAAAGCTTCAACGAGGGCTGTTTCCAAGTTGCGACATCGCAGACAACATGACCGGCAAAATCGAGCCATGTTACACGCTCAATCGATAGGCCTTGCCATCACGGATAACACGTCCGGCGGTTGGCGTGGCGAAATGGGTGCCGATTACCAGAGTTTCTGTTTCGGCCAGGGCGGCAAAGACGCGCTCGCGGGTATGCGTGGAAACCTCCGGGTCGAAATCGGCCGTAGAGGCCCAATCGGTGCGTGCCATCTGGCAGGGGTGGTGGACAAAGTCTCCGGTTATCAGAGCTGTTTGACCCTTTGAGGTGATTTCGACGCTCACATGACCAGGGGTGTGCCCAAGTGTTGGGATCAAGGTAACTTCCTCACACACGCGATGATCAGTGCTGACCAGGTCAACAAGGCCGGCATCCCAGACGGGCTGCACCGAATCAGCAAAGATTTCCGGCTCGCCCTCACCCAACGCGGCTTGTTCGCGCCAATAGTCGAATTCGACCTGGCCCAGCAGATAACGGGCGTTGGGAAAGGTCGGTTTCCACGCACCATCGACCCACATGGTGTTCCATCCCACATGGTCAACATGCAGATGTGTGCACAAAACCGTGTCGATGCTGTCGCGTGAAAATCCCGCCCCTTCCAGGTCTACGAGAAACCTGGTTTGCAGATGGCTCCAGTTGGCCATGGCGCGAACCTTGTCATTGCCAATGCAGGTATCAACAATGATCCGCCGGGTGGGTGTTTGAATCACCAGGGCATGGATGCTCATTTTCAACCGCCCCTGCTCATCGGCAAAATACGGAGTCAGCCAGGGGATCTCGAGGACGGCCTCCCTTGTCGCCTGCGGCAGGATGAACCGGCTCCCGCCGACCGCCTCTAACTCGACGATCCGAGTGATTGTGACGTCGCCAACGGTCCAGGTCAGGTTCATTCGCAATCCTTACATCGATTAGGGTCTCGGTAGCCAATCTTGACCTTGACCGCGCCCATGCCAAGCCCACAAGTGCAAAACAGGGCAATTTATCAGGGAAACTCACAATGCTGACCATCCACCACCTGGGCGTATCGCAGTCAGAGCGAATCATTTGGTTGTGCGAAGAATTGGCTATTCCCTATGACCTCAAGGTCTATGCCCGTGACCCGGTCAGTCGCCTTGCACCAGCTGAATACAAGACCTTACACCCCATGGGTACCGCGCCGGTGATCACCGATGGCGATGTGGTGATGAGCGAGTCAGGGGCGATCATGGACTATATTATCGGCAAACACGGCGGTGGCCGCCTAGCGCTAGGGCCAACTGACCCAAATTTCGCCGACTATGTTTTCTGGTTTCACTTTGCCAACGGCTCTTTAATGCCTGCAGGCATGATCAATATTATCATCGGCATGACGGGCCTTGGTCTGGACGATCCGGTGGTGCAGGCCCTCTCAAGTCGAGGCACGAACGCCATGGCCCTGGTCGAAAACCGCTTGGGCAAAGCCACATGGTTTGCTGGCGAAACCTTTACCGCAGCCGACATTATCATGGTGTTCGGTTTGACGACCATGCGAGCGTTTACGCCTATCGACCTTGCCCCCTTTCCGAACATCCGCGCCTACCTTAAACGTGTCGGGGCCAGACCCGCCTATCAGAGAGCCATGGCCAAGGGCGATCCAGGCATGATTCCAATGCTGGAGTAGCGGCGAGTTGCACCTCTATCTAACCGGTATCTTGCCCTGACCGACCAGCCAATCGCGCAAATCAAGGGCCGCAGGTTCGAGCCGGCGCATCTGTATCTGTGCCGATTTCGTCATGAATGAGGCTTTGATGATTCTGACCCAGTGGCTATCGCGTTTTGAGGTCTCTTTGGTCCCAGCGCATAAGCTTCAATTGGCAGGCGCAACATTCTAAACCCAAGAGGTGGCCTGCTGATAAGGCAAAGTGCCAGACGCTAGCGGGCATCATCGGCGACGCCGAGGGCACCGGTGTTTTGGAACAATTGAACGGTCAAGGTTGCACCCTCTGAAGTCATTCCCCCGCAATCCGCGCCAGGACCGGTCGCAACTCTGGCGACACCGGCAGCTCGAAAATCTCAGTAAGTGCTCGTTCGATACCCGCCGCATCAAGGGTCTTATGCGTCACCGCCCCGTCCGGCGCGCGTGTTGTCAGACGGGTATCGCCAAGCGTGTAAAGGGCGGTTGGCGTGGTGCGAGCGACCATCAGGCTATGGCGGAAAATTGAGTCCGGATGGGTTGAGGTGTGCCAGTTGGGCTGTTCATAATCAATATCGAGCTGAGCCTCCAAACCCAGGAGATACACAGCCGCCCAGCCGCTGCCCGAGCGGACTTCCAGCAACAGATCGCGGTCTTGTGGGCTCAATCGGAAGTCGCCGTTCGGCGTCGTCTGCGAGCCTTGCTTGGCCATACGCAGCGGGCCCGACATCACGACACCGCCGAAACCCACATCAGCCAGCCAGGCTTCGTCATCGAGGGTCACCCGCAACGCCATGTGGCCGCGCCGGGTCGGGCCGGAGCCCGCTGGTGCGCCCCAACGCACACACGCCAACAGCCCTTCAACCTGAAAGCCCAAGGCCGTCAGTGCGCGTTTGAACAGGCCATTTTGTTCGTAGCAGTAGCCGCCGCGCCGCGCCGAAATCAGCTTGGCGTCCACCGCCGCCGGGGAAATATCCACGCCGAGGCCGAGCAGAACGTCGAGAGCTTCAAACGGAATGGCTGCGGGATGCGCGGCGTGTAGAGCCCGCAAGACTTCGAGTGTCGGCTCCCGGGTGCCAGCATAACCGATGCGAGCGAAATAGGCGTCCAGGTCAATCATGTGGGGCGAATTCCGCGTCGATCAGGTTAGCCCTTTATCAGGTCGGTGATCTGGCGTCCAAACCCTGGCCAACCTAGGGTGTGGCGCAATGCGTAAGGCGATCATCATGATTTGGAAGTCAATCTTGAGCTTGGTTCTAGCCCTCGCAGGGCTAACAACCCTGTCAGGGCCGGCATTGGCTCGCCCATTTACCGCAACCGACCTTGCGACACAGGAACGCCTCTCCGATGCGCATGTTTCCGGCGATGGGCGGTTTGTCGCCTATAATGTGCGGTCCACCGATTGGGAGGCCAATCGGGGTTGGAATGCGCTTTGGGTCATGGACCGCGCTGCGCCTGAGGCACCCCCTCGCCTGATCCGCGATCACGAGCCGCAGGGGCTCTCACCACGATGGTCCGCCGACGGCCATTGGCTGTATTTTCTCTCTGCCCGCACAGGTACCGCGCAAGTATGGCGTGTGCCCGCCGACAGTGGCGAGGCGCGCGTGGTCACGGGCCTCCCACTTGAGGTCGCGGCTTTTCGGCCCTCACCTAATGGCAGCAGTCTAGTGGTGGCGATAAATATCGATCCTGACTGCGCCACTCTTGCCTGCGGCAAAGCCCACGCCGACGCGGCATCGAAGGTCAAATCAACTGGCATGATCTATAACACAGCGACACCGCGCTTCTGGGACAGTTATCTGGATGGGCGTTTTGTCGGCCTGTTTGCGATCACGATCACCGATGATGCACTGGCCTCCGACGGGGTCGCGCTGACACCCGGCTACCGAGCCGACATCCTTTCACGCCCCGAAGGTGACGATGCGGCCTTCACAATCAGTCCAGATGGCCAAACTGTAGTTTTCGCCGCCCGCCCCTCCGGCTCGGCTCAGGGCCTCGGGGATCCTACGGCGCTCTACCGCGTGCCCCTTGATGGAACACTGGGCCCTGTGCGCTTGGATGTCGATGCGCAAACATCCGACAGTGCGCCTGTTTTTTCGCCTGATGGAACGGTCCTGGCCTATCTATCCCGGGCTGGATCGACCTTCACCGACCCTCGTGGCCAGATGAAGCTGCGAAACCTTAAGACTGGCGTCACGCGCGACTTGACGCAAGGGTTCGAGCGATCCCTTGATAGCCTTGCATGGTCTCCAGACGGCAAAACCTTATACGGGCTGGCAGAAGACCTCGGCCAGATACGGATCTACGCAGTCGATGTGGCCAAGGGCGAGATCAAACCCCTAACCGGGGACGGTCACGTTACCGGCATCAGCCTGGGTAAAAACACCCTGATCTATAGCCGGGAAACTCTGGGCTCACCCAGTCAGGTCTACGATATGACCAAGAATGGCCCACGCCAGTTGACGCATGTTGGCGAAGCCGCCTTGGCGCAGACGCCAATGTCGCCGTTTGAACCCTTCAGTTTCTCCGGCTGGAACGGCGAAACGGTACATGGCTATGTGGTCAAACCCGCTGGCTTTCAGCCCGGACACAAATATCCAGTCGCCTTCCTCATCCACGGCGGACCGCACGGCTCATTTGGTAATGCCTGGAGCTATCGCTGGAACCCGCAGGTGTGGGCCGGGATGGGCTATGCGGTGGTGATGATCGATTTCCACGGCTCCAGCGGTTACGGCGAGGCCTTCGCCAAGTCGATCATTGGCCACTGGGGTGATCGCCCGCTGGAGGACCTGCAAATAGGGTGGGCGCACGCTTTGGCCACCTACAAGTTTCTTGACGGCGACCGGGCCTGCGCGCTCGGCGGCTCTTACGGTGGGTTCATGGTGACCTGGATCGCAGGCAATTGGCCTGCGCCGTGGAAGTGCCTAGTTGACCACGACGGTGTCTTCGACGTCCGCCTGATGAGCTATTCTACTGATATTCCGGGGTTCCAGCAGGCGCAGAACGACGCGGTGAGCTGGGCTAAGCCCGAGGCGGCAGAGAGGTTCAACCCGGTGGATCACGTGGCCGACTGGCATGTGCCGCTGCTGGTCGTGCATGGCGGTCGTGACCTGCGCGTGCCGCTCGACCAGGGGATGGGGGCTTATGGCGCAGCGCAACTGCGGCACGTTCCCAGCCAACTGCTGTATTTTCCCGATGAGAACCACTGGGTGCTAAAACCGCAGAACTCCGTCCAATGGTATTCCACGGTCGAAGCGTGGATGAAACGCTGGGTGCCGGAACCGGGGCACTGACCGGGTCTCTAACGGCCCCTCGCCCCCCCCCTTTCGGCAAATCTTCGGGGCGCACTGTGGATGCTGGCCTCGGCTGTCACCTTTACCGCGATGACCACCCTGATCAAGTTCCTGGGTAAGGATTATCCGGCGCCGCTGCAGGCCTTCTACCGTCAGGCTGCAGGTTTGCTGATTCTTGCCCCGTGGATCCTCCGGCGACCGGTGGCCGCATTTGCCACCTCGCGGCCAGGCCTGCTGATCCTGCGCACCGGGGCGGGCACACTTGCCATGATTCTGCAGTTCTATGCCTTCCAGAAAATGCCTTTAGCCGAGGGCAATGCCCTATCCTTTACGCGCGCCATATGGCTGGTACCGATGGCGGCCCTGTTTTTGCGCGAAAAGATCGGACCGCATCGAATTGGTGCTTCGCTCGTCGGGTTTGCCGGGGTGATTGTGATGTTGCAACCCGGAGGCAGGAGCAGCGCCATTGGAATTCCCCAGGCCTGCATGCTCGCTTCGTCTATTTTGTTCGCCTTCACAGTTACCGGCATGAAGGCCCTAACCCGCGATCATCTGCCATCGACACTTTTGTATTGGAGTGCCGCACTGGGCTTGGTTTTCGCTCTGCCGTTCGCCCTCTTCACCTGGAGATGGCCGACACCGGTCGATCTGGCCCTGCTGGGCCTAATGGGAGCGATCGCGACGATCAACCAGCTCTGCTACATCAAAGGTATCCAGGCCGCTGATGCCAGCGCCATGGCTCCAATCGACTATACCCGACTGATTTTTTCGGCCGCGGTTGGCTTCTTAGTTTTTGGCGAGGTTCCAGGTGGCCTCACCCTCCTGGGCGCAGCAGCCGTTATCGTTTCGACCCTCTATATCACTTGGCGCGAACATTTGATCGGTACCAGACGACAAAGCGCCGACCAGGAAGCGATAGGCCGTTGATCCCCCCCTTATTGTGGACGCCGTGATCTGGTCCCACGAGGGTGGCAGAGATTGATCAGTTACCCCTTGGTCCGTCCTGCGACACGCGTTCATCGCGCTCGAGCCGCGCCTTCAGACGTTCGAGGCGGTGGTCAATATAGGCCTGTTGCTCAGGGTCCAGGCGACCGTCGTCTGTTCGATAGTCGTTGTCCAGGTTACGCAGATCGGCCAGTTCACGCAGCGCTCGGCGACCGTCTCTATCGCCGACTCGGCCCTGAGCCATCGCTTCGCGGAAGCGGCGATCCAGCCAGGATTCCCGCTGCCGGGTGTCGCTGTCGCCGTCCCGCCAGTACCCTTCGGTATTTCCGGGCGGGGGGCTATTGACCGACTGACGCTGCTCGACCCATTGGCCATTATTATCATAATAGCCATCGTTTTGGCCTGTTTGGTTTACGCTAGGCGTGTTGGCGCTGTAACGAGTCCATTGGCCGTTGGCGTCATAATAGCCCTCGGCATTTGAGGTATTAGGCATCCAGCTACCGTTTTGGTCGTAGTAGCCATAGCGGTTTTCGTTGCACTTGGTGCCCGATCCCGCGATCAGATTGCCAGCCACACCGCCGCCAATGCCACCAATGATCGTGCCACCGGGCTTGCCGCCATGTTCGGAGACGGCATTGCCAAACAACGCACCCAGGCCGGCACCAATAACTGTTCCCAGGACGCGGTTGTTGCTCCGGTGAGCATGGCAACCGGTGTCTGCCGCGGCTAGGCTGGGCGTTAGAATTAAACCCGACAGGCTAAGGATCAGGAAAGGTCTGGTCATCACAATAGCTCCTTAATGGCCCGGCAAACGGGGCCAAGCTGATAATCTATTAACCCCAACCTCCGTGAATGGTTCCTGAACGTCAGCCGCTCGGGTACGACGAAAGCCCATGGCGTCTGCTTGCACTATCGTCGCGGCCCTGTATGCCCCTTAAAAACAACTAACCAAGGGGGAGACGCGATTGCACAGCCGAACGCCGCTAGAGACTGCGCCCTCGCAGGGAACGCTGGAGCCGCCAGTCCGCGTGAAACTGGCCTATGGCCTGGGCTTCATTCCTCAAGCCGCAGGGTTTGATACGGCATTGGGATTTGTCTTCTTTTATTACACTGCTGTGCTGGGGCTCTCCGGCGCTATGGTTGGCGCGGCCTCGGCCATTGGTCTGGCATTCGATGCGCTGATCGATCCGTTCATCGGCTCTGTGTCGGATAACACCCAGTCTCGACTGGGACGGCGCATCCCGGTGATGATCCTGGCCATTCCTTTCGTTGCCTTATCCATGGGGCTTTTGTTCTCACCGCCTGGAGGTGCGCCGCAGTGGCTGCTTTTCGCCTGGCTGGCAGTAACGTCCGTTGTCGTCCGCGCCTCCATCTCGGCCTTCAACGTGCCGTTCATCGCTCTGGGCGCCGAAATGTCGCATACTACCATCGGCCGCGCGAACCTGATCGCCTATCGCACTATCACCGGTCTGCTGGCGGCTGTCAGCATCAGCGCCGCCGGCTATGCCGTCTTCTTCGCTGGCAAGGGTGGACTGCAAAAAGCCAGTACCTATCCCGCCTTCGGCTGGACCGTCGCCCTGGTTCTCGCCGTGGGTATGATCGGCTGCTGCCTGGGCATATGGCGGTTTGCGGCCGCCCTGCCACAGCCAGCCAGGGATACTACACCGCTGTGGCGACGCATGTCCGGCGAGATTGGCGAAGTGTTCCGCAATCGCTCGTTCATCACGCTATTTACTTCGGCGATCCTGCTCTATGCGGCCATCGGCCTTAACGCGACGCTCAACAATCACGCTTTTGTCTTCATCTGGGGCCTACAACCCCAGAAAATCGCTTTCATCGGCTATGGATATGTTCTGGGTATACTGATGGGCGTCCTGCTCGCGCCACGCTTGCAAGGACGGTTTGAGAAGAAGACCCTGGTCATCGTTGGGGTCGGTATGCTGTTGGCCAGTTGGACAGTGCTTCAAAGCTTACGCGCGCTTGGCCTCTTCACGGTTACGGGGGACGCCGCTCTGTGGCCGCAAATTCTCAGCTCAGGGTTCGCGGGGATCGGCACAGGCCTAGCCTTGATTGCTTATCCGGCCATGATGGCCGACGCCGCCGATGAGCACGAACTGCTGTTTGGTCGCCGCCGCGAAGGTCTCTATTTCGCCGGCTTAGGCTTTGCCAACAAAGCGGCAACGGGTGTGGGCGTCTTAGTGGCAGGCGTCGCCCTGGACTTGATCGGTTTTCCCAAGGGCAATCATACGAGCGCGATCCTGCCCCCCGACCTGCTTGTCCGCCTGGTCATCATCTGGGGTCCGGTCGCTGCCGTCCTAGGCGTCGCCTCACTGGTGCTGCTTGTCCCATACAATATTACCCATCGGCGGCATGAGGAATTGGCGGCGCAATTGCGCCTTCGGCGCGTCGAATAATCGGGGCCTGTGCTGCGGCGTCGCTCAATCGGGACGGCAAATCTTCTGGGAAAACCGGCTCTAGAGTTGCCAGCAACTCTTCTGCCGACCACCAGCGGATATCATCGATGAACTCGTGTTCCATGGCCTGCCATCCGGCGCGGGAAAGCGGTGCTGCCTGGCATCGGGCAACAAAATATCGTTCCTTGAACAGGACCGGGCGACCTTTGCGATCTTTAAGCACGCGCTCTGCCGTCCATACCTCAGGCCCGAGGATGACGTCGGCAAATCCGGTTTCCTCAACAATCTCCCGCGCAGCGCCTTGCTCAAAAGTTTCCTCAGGCTCAACGCCGCCACCTACGGTGAACCACACACCCGGCGCGTCAGGGTCGCTCGGCAAACGCCCCTTCATCAGCAAAATGCGGTCATCAGCATCGAATAACAAAACCCTAGCCGTCCGACGGTGTGGCATGTTCGGGCTCATATAGATGGCAATGCAGATTGAATCGCAGACTTCACTTGTTCACAAAGTGAATTTATATCAAGGGGTTTTGCTAAGAACTTCACGTTGACATCATCTTCGAGCAGGTTCGAGAAATCAGCTTCTGCATAGCCAGAGATGAATAGCACGGGGATAGGTCCCAGGTGCGTGCGGGCCAGCTTGAGGAGGGTGGGACCATCCATACCCGGCATGACAACATCGGTGATCAACAGGTCAATCTTGCCAGCGTTTTCTGCCGCCAGAGCAAGTGCCTCTTCACCATCGCACGCCTCGATCACCTCGTAGCCTCGGCCGCGCAGAACCCGGGCGGCGATGCCGCGTACCGCCAGTTCATCCTCGACAAATAAAATCCGGCCGACACCCGACAAATCTCTGACCGTCTGGGGGGGGTGGATTGCCACTACCGGCGTGATCAGGACCGGGGCATGTTCTGGCAGAAAGATACGAAAACTTGCGCCCTGGCCAGGCGCAGATTTGACGACAATTACCCCGTCCAGCTGTTTGACGATCCCCCAGACCGTCGCCAGGCCCAACCCTGTCCCCTCACCCACGGCCTTGGTGGTAAAAAATGGATCGAAGATCTTTGCCTGGGTCTCCGCGTCCATCCCCGGACCGTCGTCGCTGATTTCGATCAAAGCGAGGTCTCCACCGGGCGGTCCGTCATACCCCAGCGCCGCCGCACCTGGAGCGTTCAGCCGCATGGTGCGCATCGTAATAAGCCCTCCTCCCTGACGGGCGATCGCATCGCGAGCATTGACCACCAGGTTCATCACGGCATTTTCTAACATGGCCCGGTCGGCGCGAACCTGGGGCAGATCCCGACCATATTCGGTAATGAGCTGCACGTCCTCACGCAGCAGACGCCTGAGCAGAACCTGGAAACTGCTCAAGACTTCGCCCAAATCCAAGCGTTCGCGGCGAACGGTAGCCATGCGTGAAAAACTGAGCAGCTGGCGCACGACATCGGCAGCGCGTTCGACGGTCTGGCGGATTTCGCTCAAATTTTCATAGGCCGGGTCGCCGAGGGGGTGGCGCAGGATCAGATCGTCCGCGCGCAGGCGAATCGCCGTCAGAAGGTTGTTGAAGTCATGGGCGACACCCCCCGCCAACTGACCGATCGCCTCCATTTTATTTCGCTGCGCCAGTTGCGTCTGAAGTTGTTTCTGCGCTGTCACGTCCAACAGCGATGCCTGCCAGCCACCCGCAGCCGGCGTCAGATA
>JAYTXQ010000064.1:0-5785 GCA_043742825.1 Caulobacteraceae bacterium
GCTCCGCCCGTCCTACGCCTCAAGCCCCGAAAAACAACCCGCCAGAGGGGTCCCTTTTGCATGCCGATAGGGGGTCCCGATTGGATGCCGATTGACATACACGGATCGCCGAGAGATCCTCCGCGGGCGCTCGCTCGTTTGCCTGGCATCCATTACGATTGGCCTCGTAGTTTCCGGGATGAATGCAAAGAACCGTACAGATTGGATCACAAGTCAGGCGGCGCTAGTTTTCCCACTAGCCTGCACAAGGCTGTGGTCGAGTCAGGTCTGGCCCGAACCCCATTCGCGCCAATTCGACCATTCAGACTGCGGCGAGTTCTGAGATGTCAACCTTCACGGTTTCCCAGACGATGGCGCTCTTGCGAATGAAGTATTCACGTGCCAGGAAATTGCGCATGGCGGCAATCTGAGGCCAGGGGATCGATGGGTGGCGCGCACTTAGAGTTGGGTCGAGACCCTTAGCGACCTCCCCGATCGACAAAATTCGACAGGCGGTGGCGTCCCGGACATCGACGGCATCTTGAAATTCCGCTTGGGTGAGGTGCGCGGTCTGGCGTTCAATTCGGTCGAGTTCCAGAATGTCCAATAGGCTGTCGGGCGAGGTTTTGTCGCCTATCAGAAAACCTTCACCGCCGACCCCTCGACCTGCGCGCGCCGTCGCGGATGAATGGCTTGGCGCGTCATCAGATCGACATCCGTGCCCCGTATATCCCGCATGCGATCCCGCAGTGCCGCGAGCGTAAAGAGGGTGAAGCCCTGCGGCCGTTCCAGATCAAAAAAAACATCAACATCAGAGTTGGCGCGCGCCTGATCTCAGGCGACAGAACCAAACAAAAACAGGGCACCCACACCAGCACCGCGAAATTCCGTCTCGTGCTGTTTCAGCAGCGAAATGGCTCGACTTCGCTTCATTTCGCCTTCCTTGGACAGCCAGTCCGCCTGGCGCAGTTAGCTTTTATTACATGGTATACCCAATTGGGCCGACCGGGCAAATATTGACTCCCTCAACCGTCACTCTGCACTGTGCCGGCCTGTGCTCGACCGCCCGCGTAGCGTTGCATGCAGAAAAGGTCCGGCGAAGGCACCAGCGTTACGGGATAGTTTCTTCTGGGACGAATAACTGGTCCAGGATCATTTGTTGATCGAATGATATGCGGAGGACGATGAAATCCGGATCTGAGGCGGAGGGGTACACAATGAGGGACCCGATTTTCTGGCGTTGGCTGCGTCGACTCTATGCTGGATATTTTGTCGCTCTCGGTGCGGCGTCGGTGCTGCAATATGCTGGCGTCCTGCCCGATCCCCACTGGGAAAGCGCCATGAGCCCAGCCTCCGCGAGCTTCTACGCGGCCATGGAAAGGACCGGGTTCGTGACTGACCTGATCATCTTCACGTGGCTGGTGTCCGGCGTGGCGATGATGTTTTACCGGACCGCGCCGATGGGAATTGTGCTGTTGACGCCTTTTATGGTCAACATGGTCCTGGCCGATACCGTTCTGGACGACGTCTGGCTGTGGGCGGCCCTTCACGCGGCGCCGTTGGTTGCGCTGGCGTGGCACTACCGATCAGCCTCCGTCGCCCTGTGGAACTATCCGGGTTCGCCGCCAAAGCCTTCACCGCCCGGATGACCCGTGGTGGGTTCAACCGATAATCACAGATTCGCATCCGTTCTGGATTGCTTAAGCTTGGCGAGGCACGCCGGCGGCAGTAGTCTGCATCAATCTGCAACATTGCCGTGAGCGTGAAAATGACCCGTCCCACCCGTCACCCTGAGACTATCGTCCTGCACGCCGGCTGGCGGGCCGATCCAGCGACGGGGGCGGTGGCACCACCGATCTATCAGACGACCTCGTACCAGTTTCGCGACACCGAGCATGCGGCCAACCTGTTCGCCTTGGCTGAGATGGGAAATATCTATACGCGCATCGGTAATCCGACGACAGCGATCCTGGAGGAACGCCTGGCCGCGCTGGAGGGTGGTGTGGCGGGTGTGGCCGTAGCTTCAGGGCAGGCAGCTTCCGCCTATTCGCTGCAGAACTTGGCCCAGGTCGGTGACAATGTGGTCAGCTCCACCGATCTTTACGGCGGCACCTGGAACCAATTCGCCCACAGCTTCACGGCGATGGGCATCGAAGTGCGCTTTGTCGATCCCACTGATCCGGAGAATTTCCGCGGCGCCACTGATGATCGCACGCGCGCCTATTTTGCTGAGACCCTGCCGAATCCAAAACTCCAGGTCTTTCCCATCGCTGAGGTGGCCGCTATCGGCCGGCCGCTCGGCATTCCGCTCATTATGGACAATACCGCCGCGCCGATCCTATGCAGGCCGTTCGACCATGGTGCGGCGGTCATCGTCTATTCGACCACCAAATATATTGGCGGTCACGGCACTTCGATCGGCGGGATGATTATCGATGGTGGCAATTTTGATTGGGAAGCCCATCCAGAGCGCCAGCCGCTGCTGAACACCCCAGACGCAAGTTATCACGGGGCGATCTGGGTCCAGGCGGTCAAGCCGATGGGCCCAATCGCTTACGCCATCCGTGCGCGAACGGTTTTATTGCGTGATCTGGGGGCAGCGATGTCGCCGTTCAACGCCTTTCAGGTGCTGCAGGGCCTCGAAACGCTGCCCCTTCGCATGAGTCGCCATTGTCAGAACGCCCAAGCGGTCGCCAATTTCCTTAAGGGTCGTGCTGACGTCACCCGCGTCATCCATCCCTCGGTACAGACTGGAGAGGCGCGCGCCAGGGCCGAGCGGTATCTCGAAGGGGGTTTTGGTGGGCTGCTGGGGTTTGAACTGGCCGGCGGTAAGGACGCCGGCCGCCGTTTCATCGATAGTCTCGAGCTTTTCTATCATGTTGCCAACATTGGCGATGCCCGCAGCCTGGCCATTCACCCGGCCAGCACCACCCACTCCCAATTAACACCCGAGGAACAAGCCGCCACCGGCGTCACCGACGGCTATATTCGCCTCTCCATCGGTCTCGAACATATCGATGACATCCTGGCCGATCTGGCTGCAGCGCTGGACAAGGCGGCGGGATAGGGCAGGCTCGTCGGGCTATTTTGCCGCTGTCACAGAGAGTGCCGGGCCGGTCGTGGGCACCGGCGGCACCGGCTGGAGCAAAAGCGGCATGACGGCCGCGTCCAGAGATTCCAGGCTAGAGGCTTCGGCCTTGGCATAGACCAGCATCCCAGAACGGTCGATGATATAGTTGGTCGGGACCCCTTCGAGGGCGTGATAGAGCCCCTTGAGGTGTTTGATGAGTGGGATCCTCAGATGCTGCGCCAGAGGCCGCAGTTTGCTTTCGGGCACCGAGTCTTCGGTCGCGATCGCCAAAACCTGGAAGCCGTATTTGTTATAGGCTTCAAAATAGCGCTCCAATTCCGGCAGTTCGCGTCGGCACGGCCCGCACCACGTCGCCCAGAAATTCAGGATGATCACGTCGCCTTTGAGACCAGCAAGTTTTACCACGCGACCGCCAAAGGTCGTCACCGTGAAATCCGGTGGCGAGAACACCAAGCTGCGTCAATTTGACGCCCTGTGTTGCGCCGATGATACTGGCCGACACGGCATGGTCAAAGGCGAGACTGACGCTATAGACTGACGTTCACAACCAGAGGAAACACCCCCATGATCGTCGTTCAAGGAACGTTGAAAATGGCCGTCGGCGAAATTGATCGCCTGACCGCCGCAGCTTTGACTATGGTCGAGGCCACGCACAAGGAAGAGGGCTGTATCGCCTATACCTTTTCCCGAGATCTTGCCGACCCTGACACCTTTGTGATTTTTGAGATTTGGACCGATGACGCCGCTCTCGCATCCCATTTCCAGACCCCGCATATGACCGCGTTTAACGCCGCCATGGCAGGAGCTCAGCGGCTCTCCGGTTCGGTGAAGTCTTACACGGCGGAGTTTCAAAGGACCTTGATGGGGGAATAGCGCGCAGATCGCCCATTTCACAGCTGGCGATCCGGCGGTGACCGCCATGCCAAAATCGTCGGACGATTACGCCCTACGAAATACTTGAACCAGGGGTCGGTGTGCTCTATAAAGTTTCGGAGACCATCGCAGAAGATTTAGGGGTCAGATGCAAAGCGTCAGTTCAACGTTGGATTTCAATCGCATCCTCGAAGCCAATAACGCCATTCAAACCATTGGCGAAGATACATTTTGGCTGTGCGTGACGCGGACGGTGCAGGAATCCAAACTGTTTCCCGTCCCCTCCTACATGCTGCTGTCCTATCTGAACTGTTACTATCGCTATCCGGCATTGCTGCGTAAAATCGAGGCGCGGATGAGCGCCGAGCAGATCGGTGACCGGGCGCGGAACTTTGGCGGCAAATTTGGCAATCTGCCGGGATGGGGGTTGCCGACGTTTTATCTGCTTGGCCGCGAGATGTTGATAAATTTCGGCATGCTGCGCCCGGAGGACGGGGCTGAGGATGTCGCCTATGTCATGAGCTTTTGGCGGCGCTTCAAGCTGGCGCAGCAGCGTGAGGACGGGCACCTGAATGCGCGCGAATTTGGCCAGCGTGTCCAGCTTTTGCCGGAGCGGCGGGTGCAGGTGTTTCACGCCGATCTGCATCGCTGTGTGGCTGGAGATCGCCTGCACAAGGCGGCTCACGGCTTTCTGGCGGCGGTGTCGCAGTATGGGTTCCTGGTGTCGTGCGAAAGCCGCGTCACCCTCAATAACAGCGGTCCGTATAAAATCGCCGCTGATCGCGAGATGATCGTGCGTGAGTTCACCGACCTGGCGCAGGGCGACTATCCCTGGCTCGACGGCGTGGCCGCCGATATCCCCTATAACAATCTGACCGTCACCATGGAGGTTAAGGACTGTCATTTCTATTTGATGGACGATTGGGGCAGTTTCGAATCGAAGCCTGAATTCACCGCCGACAACCTGGTGGGCGTCGGCCTCTATACCTCCGATGTCTTGTCGCAGGGCTTTGAGCCGGTCGGCATGGGCTCGCCTGAGGAACTGGCCGACACATTCGAGGGCCTGACCCAGAAACTGAAACACGCCACGGTTGAGCTGTGGAAACGGGTTTCCGGATGGTCACGCGACCAGATGATGGATGCCGGAGCGATCGTCTATTTCTCGATGATCAAGGACTTTGCCCACATCGCCGGGGTTTATGATGTTGATGATTGGATGAAAATCGACGTGCGCGCCGACAGGTTCCGGTCGCTGTTCAATGACGAATTTGGCCGTGATTTCCTGGGTGAGATGGTGGGGCTGGTTGATCTGCCGACCCAGCACCTCTCAGGCTACAGCATGATGCAGCACAACAATGCCGCCTCGCGCTACCTGTCGCATATTCCGGCAAACGCGGCGAGCTCGGCTATCCCCGGATCACTGAGCACGATTGTGCAGGGCGTGACGCACCATCCGGGCAAGCTGGACCGCTACACGACGACGCAGGGGATGTTGACCCTGGCGCAATATAATGAGCGCGCTGCGGCCGTCGAACCGGCGGTGATGTCCAAAGTATTCGAGGGCTTCAGCGACAGTTGGATAGCCTGGAACCTGGATGATCCGCGAGTCGAAGAACTATACAGGCTGGAACAACGATCCTCGAGGCGTCTGGCGGGCAAGGGCGCAGGCCTGACGCGGGATTTGATTGAGGCCTTGAGGGACGGCGCCGCCGTGCCGGCGGAATGAGCGATCCCGTCCGACCAGAAGATGTCGAGGCTATTGTCGCCGCATTTCAAGGGTCGGACTGTACCGACCTGCATATCCGCTTCGAGGGCTTTGAACTGCACCTGTCTACCGACGCC
>JAYTXQ010000065.1:0-5991 GCA_043742825.1 Caulobacteraceae bacterium
AACTGCTGGCCCAGAACCCGAGCGTGTTCGCCATAGGGGTCAGCCTGAAACGGACTTCCGGTCAGGCCACCATCGATGCGGGCCATGATGAAAAAGGGGCGCTCCAGCTCTGTTACGTCGGTTTCAAGCACAATGGCTTCAGGTGCCGCGACGCCCTTGCCCGCAAAGGAGCGAATGGCAGCGAACTCGATGCGGCGATCCGTGTCGATCAAGCTGCCGACAGGATCGCGGCGAAGAATGAAACCTTTGCGAGCGCCGTCGACGATCACATCATAACGATAAGTCTCGCGACTAGCACCGCCCGGAATCCGGGCCAGATCTTCGACGACCACCATCGCGCCTTGGGTGCGGGTGAGGTAGTCGGTCAATTGTTGGTGCAAGGTCATTTAGAAAAATCGTCGCCGCGCTTTGGGGTCATGGGCGTCTCCTCACTGATCTCAGCCTAGGTGGCAATCGAAAGACATTCAATAAACGAGGTGAAATTTAGATAATCCTTCAGGACCAACACGGATTGGGCTGTCATAGTGACCAGGCGATAGTAACGGACTGCGGGAGAGTGCCTGAATGTGGATACGGCGAAACTGGATGACCCTGGCGGCGTTGAGCGGCTTCGTCGCCGTGGCGATGGGTGCCTTCGCCGCGCATGGCCTCAGTGACCCCCGGGCCAAGGATTGGATCAAGACCGCTGCGAGCTATCAGTTCATGCACGCCATCGCATCCTTGGCCTGTGCCACCTTAATGCAGATCGGGGCCAAGCGCGCGCGCTACGCGCCAGCGTTCTTTCTATCGGGCACGGCACTATTCAGTGGTTCACTCTACGCCTTGGCCCTGGGGGCCCCCCGCATTCTGGGCCTGGCGACACCAGTTGGGGGCCTGTTATTTCTCATCGGCTGGGCTGTGATGGCCTGGGCCGCACGCGGCGTCGATCCGAGGTGAGGCCCTGCCGACGAAAACCAAGACAGGACTTACTCTTTGCCGGGCGGTCGCTATAGTGATGGAAAAGCCGGGTACGACCTTAGGGAGGGTAAACTGATATTGAACCTTTTGGATCCCGCAACCTTTGCTCATGGCCATCCGGCCGAGCTTTATGGGCGATTGCGAAACTCGCAGGCCTTGTTCCACAACCCGGAGGCGGACGGACCCGGGTTCTGGGCCCTGACGCGGTACGCCGACGTATTTGCGGTGGACCACGACTTCCAGAACTTTTCGTCGCATCCAACGATCCTGATCACCGACCCGCCGCCTGGCGAGGAGATGAGCCTGGGTGGGGCCCAGATGATGCTGATGATGGACCCCCCACATCATACTGCGTTTCGCAAGCTGATCTGGGCGCAGTTTACCAAGCCCGCCGCCAATACAAAAGGCCTGCGCCTGAATGACCTGGCCAGGCAAATCGTCAATGATGTGATCGAAGAGGGAGAGTGTGACTTCGTCGCCCACGTGGCCGGAGAAATGCCGTCTTACGTCATCGCAGAGATCATGGGCCTGCCTATAGCGGATGGGCGAGAGCTGTACAGGTTGACCGAGACCATCCACTCGGCCCCCGAAACCATGCCACCCGGCGCGATCCGCGACGCTATGACCGGAATGTTCACCTATGCCGCTGGCGTCATCGCCGAAAAGCGCGCGCGGCCCGGCGATGATCTGGCCACGCGCCTGCTGAACGCCGAAGTTGACGGTCGACGTTTAACAGACCCGGAATTTCTCCTCTTTTTTATGCTCCTGATCGATGCCGGCGGCGATACGACGCGTAACCTGTTGTCGGGCGGCATGCTGGCTTTGACGCAAAACCCGCAGCAATGGGCGTGGCTGATGGCCGACGTGGATGGCCGCCTGGCCAGCGCCCGCGAAGAACTGCTGCGCTACACAAGCCCGGTCATCTATATGCGACGCACAGCCACCCAGGATACACGGATCGGTCAGACTGAGATCGCCCAAGGCGACAAGGTCGTAATGTATTTCGGTGCTGCCAATCGCGATCCGGCCCAATTCGACCGACCTGAGGCCCCTGGATCTGGCGCGCTCGCCCAATGCCCACATCGCCTTCGGTGGTGGCCCGCATGTGTGCCTGGGCCAACATCTGGCACATCTTGAGATCGATGCCATCCTCCGGGAAGTTCTGATACGGATGCAGGATTTCGAAATTCCCTCCGCCCCCGAATACCTGCCCTCAACGTTCATTTCCGGTCCCAAAAGCATGCCTGTGCGGTTCAAGCCCGGTCGGAGGATTTGAACGTAATTCGTGTCGAACCCTTTGGAGTCAAAAGATGACCGCGCTTGATGACCTGATGCCACCTGTTCAGTTCGCCGACACCAATGGTGTGCGTATGGCCTATTACGAGGTTGGACCGCGTCGGGGCATACCTGTGATTTTCTGTCACGGCTTTCCGGAACTGGCCTTTTCCTGGCGTCATCAACTGCGGGCTTTTGAGGCGGCTGGAATATGGGCCATCGCACCAGACCAGCGCGGCTACGGCCTGACCAAAGGCCCTGCTGAGGTTGAGGGCTATGATCTGGCGCACCTGATGGGTGACCTGGTTGGCTTGATGGACCATCTTGAAATCGACAAAGCGATCTTTTGTGGCCACGACTGGGGGGGCATCGTTGTCTGGCAGATGCCGCTCTACCACCCAAGCCGGGTCGCTGGGGTGATCGGACTGAACACTCCCTTCATCCCACGTGCGCCGGCCGATCCGATCGAAATTATGCGTCGCCGATTTGGCGAAGAGATGTACATTGTGCAATTCCAGCGGTCCGGCGAAGCCGACGCCATCCTGGGTGCCGATGCGGCCAAGACCATGAACATGTTCCTGCGCCGCCCCCTTGCCAGCGATGGGCCCGCCAGCGGGGGTCTTGCGGGGGGTGCCCTGGGCGAGGGGGAAGCCAACACCGGCGTTTCCAGCTTCGCTCTGGTGAACGCCCTGAAAGACTATGATCCGGCAGTTGATCCACGCGAGCATTTTCTCAGCCCGCAGGAAATGACCGTGTTTGCAGACACCTTCACCAGGACGGGCTTTACTGGCGGCATCAACTGGTATCGAAACTTCACGCGCAACTGGGACGCGGCCGAGGGGGTCCCTGAGAAGGTATTGGTTCCCTCGCTGATGATCATGGCCGAGAAGGATGCTGTCTTGCCCCCTGCGGCTGCGGATGGAATGGAGGTCTATGTCGCTGATCTGGAGAAGGTTCTGATCAAGGGATCTGGCCACTGGACGCAGCAAGAAAAACCCGATGAGGTCAATCGCGTCCTTATGGACTGGCTGGCGAGGCGCTTTATCGGCTAAAGGAGGGGTATGGATCGCATCGCCAACCCCCCTGCCCCCCTATCGACGCATGGTCGGCGTGGCCTTTATGCGGAAACTGACCCGTTCCTGTCGGGATGGCTGAATGTCGGCGATGGCCATGAGGTTTATTTCGAACAATGTGGCGCGGCCGATGGGCGGGCCTCCCTGGTGTTGCACGGCGGCCCAGGCGGCGCGATCAACCCGACGATGCGGCGGTTTTTCGACCCGTCGCGCTGGCGCACGACCCTGTTTGACCAACGCGGGTGCGGTAAGAGCCGACCCAATGCCTCGCTCGAAAACAACACCACCTGGGATCTGGTCGCAGATATAGAGCGACTACGTGAACATCTGGGCATCGAAAAATGGTGCGTGTTCGGTGGCTCATGGGGCTCAACTCTGGCCCTTGCCTATGCGATTAGGCACCCGGAGCGGGTGTCTGGGTTGATCCTGCGGGGCATATTCTTGGTGACCCAGCGCGAGTTGAACTGGTTTTATCAGGACGGGGCATCAATGATGTTTCCCGATGCCTGGGAGCGGTTCGTCGCGCCAATTCCCGCAGGCGAACGGGGCGACCTGATGGGGGCTTATTACCGCCGCCTGACCGATCCTGATCGCAAAGTGCAAGCGCGAGCCGCTGCGGCCTGGAGCCAATGGGAGGGAGATACCCTGTCGTTGCGCGGCCCTCAGGCCAGACCCACGAAATTCAACGAAACCGACTTTGCCGTCGCCTTTGCCCGCATCGAGTGTCACTATTTCGTCAACCACGGCTTTTTGGCTGAGGATGGCTGGTTGTTGAAAAATATCGGCAAGGTCAGACACATCCCAGGGTGGATCGTCCAGGGTCGGTTTGATGTCGTGACTCCGATGGCCGGGGCCTGGGCCTTAAAAACCGCCTGGCCGCAGGCGCGGTTCGATCTAATCTGGGACGCCGGGCACGCCTCGACAGAGCCGGGGATCGTTGATGCACTGGTGCGGGCAACAGATCAGGCTTTGGCGGTTTAGGGCACCCTAGCCATAGGGGCGAAACTCTCGGATCAAGGTCTGGAGTTGCGGCTCAACAACGAGGTCTGCGGCTTCGACCTGCGCCACCCAAAGCTTTTCCCGCTCGGCCATTTCGGGCCATTCGGCATGTTCCTGGCTGACCTGCAGGGCAAACACATCGACGACGACCGACTGCGCGCGTCCGCTGCCGAGGACTTTGTCATAAGAATAACTTCCGATCGCCGATAGCGAAGCATAGCCTTCCACGCCAGCCTCCTCATAGGCTTCACGCATCGCAGCGAAGTTGGGCGACAGGCCGCGAATTGGCCAGCCCTTGGGAATGACCCAGCGCCTGGTCTCGCGCGACGAAATCAGCAGGATTTCGCAACGGCCCTCGCCAAATTCCCGCCAGGGCAAGACGGCGTACTGAACCCTCGGCGGTCTCAAAGGAGTCTTGATCTTTGATTTCATTGCGCGCCACCGACACCTGTCGGATGAAGCCAGGATTCGCAGAGACTATGCAACACTTACCGGCCCTACGCACCCTCGATCAAAGAGATCATATCCCGTCATTGGTTGACAAGTTTTGAAGATCGTCGGGCTCGGATGCGGACAATGACAAGTTCAGCACATCGAGTCAGTGAGTTTTGACGCTGAATTGACGCAGTATTCACGCTGACCTTGTTGCGTAAGCGCATGAACGAGTTGAACTTCCAGGCTCCAAGAGACCCGATAACAACAGCCAATTTCGATCATTTTTATCGCGGTACCCCGCCGGGTGCCAGGAGCGCATCATGTCTGACATATCCCCCGCCACACTCGATCCCAGTGATGGAACGACGCCGATCACCCTACCGATCCAGGATCCCTGCTGCGAGAGCCCTTGTGATCCACCGTGGCGGATAGAACCCGCCTGCATAACCTTCAATGAGACTAAGACCGCTGTTTTTCCTCTGACCAGCGGACCGAGCCTCCGCGATGGCGGTCGCGGGACGATCACCGTGCATGTGAGTTATGCCCACCGTCTGTGTCTAGTTGGCAAGCAGCATGGGGCCCTCGCCTATACCCTGACCCTGCTGCCGGGCGAGACGATGACGCTGTATCAGAGTGATCGGCATCGGCGCACCACTTCGGAAACGGCAAGGTTTTCCTCGCAAACCTCGTTCTCACAGTTCGTATCGGCAGTTTACCAGCAGAATACGTCACAGGATTCGAGTGTTCTGGTACAACTCCTCAACAACCAGTCACAAAGCTCGACCTCGTCGGTCAGCGGCGGCATCAGCATTCCGCTTTTCGGCGGCGTCGGCGGCAGCAGCGGCAGTTCCAAGGCTTCCAGTTCAAGCGCCGCAACAACCATCTCAGCCTGGGCCAGCTCTGACCAGTTCCTGTCTGTCTCGCATCAAGCCTCGCAATATACCGAGATGCAACGCTCGATCACGATCAGCAGCTTTGAAGATTCGGAGTCGGTATCAACGACGCAAAGAAATCTGGTCAACCCCAACGCCTGTTATGCGGTCAATTATTTCGTGCGCAGGGTGATGGACGTCTATACCCTGACGACAACTGTGACGGCGGTCACCTTTGTGGTGCAAGCGGCCAACTACGTTTCACCTGAGCTCACCGGTGCCCAGATCGGCCAACTGCCGGCACAGTTTCGTGGTGCGGTCACAGCCCGCCTGAAAGGACTGCCCACCGTGGGCGAGGTGGTGGAACAGCCCACACCGTT
>JAYTXQ010000066.1:0-13226 GCA_043742825.1 Caulobacteraceae bacterium
AGGCGCGGTATCGCCCAGCATTGAATAAATGCCCTCGACAACGATCAGGCGGTCGCCCGGCATGCCCTTAAGGCGGTTGAGCCGTTTGAACAGATCTTCGGGGTTATTATGGCGAAAGCGAATCACCTCCGCAGTGCCCAGCTTTGCGCCGTCGTAAATGCTGGCATGGCTGTCAGAGTCCAACATCAGATGGTCGCCGCGACCCACTAGAGTGGAAATGATTCCCAGATTGGCCTGATAGCCGGTGCTGAAGACCATCGCGCTCTTGCGGCCATAGAAATCCGCCAGCGCCGCTTCCAGGTCCAGGTGGCCCGCATAATTGCCATTGGCGACGCGTGAGCCGGTGGTTCCGGTACCCAGCACACGAGTGGCCTCGACATTTTTCTCAATACAATCAGGATCGAAGGTCATACCCAGATAGTTGTGGGTCCCAAGGAGGATCGCGGGCTTACCGTTCAACTTGCCCTGGGTCGGCGAGCTGACGCTGTTAAATCGAACGTTCGTCGGATCGATACCCCCATCCCGCAGGGCGTCGTAAACAAGTTTGTGGCCACTATATTTCGCAAGGATCGTCATGCAGGGGTTCCGCTTCGCAGGTCTTCGACCGCGTGCATCAGGTCACCGACCGTTCGAATCTCGGCAACCCGATCAAGGGGTATCGAGATATCATAGAAGTCTTCGATCGCCATGACGAAATTCATCACCCCCAGAGAATCAAGCCCCAAATCCTCAATTATATCTGTCGTCTCACTGATCTCGACACGGCGGCCCAGGACCTGTTCGAAGATTTCCGAAATTTCATCCCGCATGGGCGGCATGCCCGCACTCCGTTTTCGCCCACCAAAGGCAGATCAAGACTCCGTATCAGGTTTGCGGCGCCTCATTCAACCTTGGCCCGCAGCAGCCACCCGTTTTCGCGATACCAGGCCACAGTCTGGACGAACCCGTCAGATAGAGACATCTTAGCTACGGGCACGCCTGGAAGCCTTTCACCGGGGCTCACTGTCCAGTCGGGATGCAGGATTTCGCGAGCCTTACCAGACCCGAAAATTGCTGGCTCTGACTTGAAAGCCGCCGCAATCTCGGCGCAGCGCCCCGCCAACGAGATTGTCCAGCCAGGAACGGGAGCCAAGCGTGGCCGGGTGCCAACCGCCATCGCTGCCGCTGTGAAAATCTCTCGCCAACTGTACCCGGACGGCTGAGCCCCTGTGATCGCAAAGGGGCCGGGCCCGAAATCGTCACACGCCGCGTACAGGATTGCCGCAACCACATCGTCAACGTGAGCCAAAGCGAGCCGCGCGGCAGGCGAGCCTGGCAGGGGCATGACTGGCAGGCGGGCGATTGCGGCAAAAAGCGCCAGGGTTTCCCGGTCTCCCGGCCCATAGATCGCCGGTGGACGCAGGATCGTCAACCTGTCCGGATGCTGGGCTAAAGCCACCTGTTCACTGGCGCGTTTGCTGGCGGCATAGTCTGAAAGCTGCGGTTCGCGCGCCACCAGTGAGGAAACCAGGATGAGGCGTTGCTCAACCGCCGCCAGGGCGAGACGCTGCGTCCCCCCCGCATTGGCGGCAAAGAAATCCTCGCGGCGGCGGGCCTTGATTGCGCCGGCGGAGTGAATAACCAGATCACTTCCGGCGACGAGGCGCACCAGGCTGGTCATATCGCCCAGGTCTCCGGTCACCCACTCAGGATCGTCGACTGACCCCGAAGACACTGTGCGCCGCAGCGCCCGCACGTGCCACCCCGCAGCCTTGAGTGCCGGCACCAGCCGCCTGCCTAAAAAACCGGTGGCACCGGTCAGCGCCACAATCGGCTGCGGCACGATCAGGTCGATACCGGCTCGAAGGCCCCGGCCAGATAGAGGGTTTTAGCCCGCGATCGACTAAGCTTTCCAGATGATGTCTGCGGCAGGGCGTGGGCTGCGACCAGAACCACCTGGACCTCCAGACCATGGCGACTGCGCAGCAGGGCAGCCACCGAAGTTCGCAGGCCCGCGCGGGCTTCCTCATCGCGGGTCCGGCACTGCACCAGGGCATAGACCTGCTCGTTGTCGATGGCCGGGACCGAAAAGACGGCCACATCGCCACTGCGCAGGGAGGTAATTTCGTGCTCTGCCGACCATTCAAGATCCTGGGGCCAGACGTTGCGTCCGTTGACGATAATCAGATCCTTGGCACGGCCTGTGACAACGATCTCCGAGTCTAGGGTGTAGCCAAGGTCACCGGTGTCCAACCAACCCCCTGGTGAAACGACCCGTGCCGTTTCCTCTGGCTCGCCGAAGTAGGCCCGCATCAGACTGGGACCTGAGGCGAATATCCGGCCAACGCCTCGGTTAGGCAGAACCTGCCCCTGGGCGTCGCGAACCTCTAAGATGTGGCCGACCAGAACCCGGCCACAGAGGGCAAATTCACGCGTCCGCGCCGAGGTCGCATCTGCTGGTCTGGCCAGGTGGTCGTGCTCAAGGCTCTGGATATCGACAGTGTCGGTGGTCAGACCCTGGCCGCATGGAGTCAGGCTTAAGGCAAGTGTGGCTTCCGCCATTCCATAGCTGGCAACAAAGGCCGCAGGATCGAACCGTGCCGAGGCATAGGCGTCCGAAAAGGCGCGTAAGGGTGCGGGACGGATCATATCGCCGCCGAGTCCCGCGACGCGCCAGCAGGAAAGGTCCAGGGTTTCGAGATTGGCCGCTCCAGCGCGGCGAGCGGCAAGTTCATAGCCAAAGGTTGGCGCATAGGTAATGGTGCAGCGACGACTTGAGATCAGGTCCAGCCACAGGCTTGGCCGGCGGACAAACGCGCCGGTGGGCAGCAGATCCAGGGACATCTGGAACGCGACGCTGGTGAGCAACATGCCCACCAGTCCCATGTCATGGTAGAGCGGCAGCCAGGAAACTGTTCGGTCGGTAGCGCAGACCCCAAGGCCTGGACCGCCAATGGCCGAAATATTGGCCATCAGCGCACTTTGCGTCACTGCGACGCCCAGAGGAAATCGTGTGCTGCCGGACGAAAACTGCAGATAACACAGGCCCGCGGGGTCGGGGTCTGGTAAGTCGTGGTTCTCAGCGAGTGGCAAGTCTGTGATCAGGCCTGACGCCAGCATCGGTAAATCCAGCGCCGCCTCGGCGAACCAATCAACCAGGGATTTGGGTGAAAACATCGCCTTGGCCCCTGCGGCAATCATCATCCGACGAATATGGGCCACATAGGCTTCGCGCCCGCCCAGAGGTGCCGGTAGCGGGAGAGGTGCCGGGGTCAGACCGGCATATTGGCAGGCAAAAAACGCCCGCAGAAAATCTCCGTCACTGTCAGCGGCCAGAGCGACCCGATCTCCTGGCACCAGACCCTGGGCCAGAAGGCGACCGGCGATGTCCAGCGCCTGCTGACGCAGGGTCTCATAAGTGAGGGCCTCGACCAGTTCGCCACGCAAGGAATGGATATTAATCCCGGTGCCGCAGCGCGCGGCGTAGTCCAAGGCCCCGGTAATCGTGGAAAAATTACCAGGGCGAGTTGGCAAAAGAGGCTGGGTAGGCGTAGGGGTCAAAGTTAAGCGTCCAAAGAAATCGTTCCGCGAGGTGACGGATTTGTCGCCATATGGCACAAGCCATAGCGCCCCGTCATTATCGGCGATGATGCGCAATCGCGACGGCTGGCTGTGAAATCCCCCGAGGCAAAGGTCCTGGCCAAAGCCTAGGGCTCGTCTTTGGGTTCAGGTTTTGTCTGTTCTGGGGTAGAGAACACGGGCTAGGAGCCCAATCACCGAGCGGGGACCGGCGAAAACACCGCCGGCTCAAAGGACACAGATGAACGAACCGGGCCTCAACGATACGGCCAGATCTGAGCGTCCCAGCCTGGGGGCGTTGATGCAGGATGCCTTCCGGGCTGACACTTGGCGGCGTGAGCGGGGCCGCGACCTGCGACCGTTGCGGCGACTGATTCCTTTCGTCGCGGCTCACCCCACCGACGCGATCCTGGGACTGTCGTTCCTGTTGATATCCGCGGCTGCTCTTCTGGGTCTAACCAGCGGCATGCGATGGGTGATCGATCACGGTTTTGCCGTTCATTCGCGAGACGCGCTGATCCGAGCCTTTGCCCTGGCCGCTGCGGTTGCGGCGATCCTGGCGGTTTCGACCGGCTTGCGTCTGTATTTCCTTTACAAGCTGGGTGAACGTGTTGTCGCCGATTTGCGCCAGGTTGTGTTTCGCCACGTGCTGGGGCTGGATCAGACACATTTCATGAAGCTGCGCACCGGTGAGATCCTGTCGCGGATGACCACCGACATGACCATGGTCGAAGGCGTGGTTGGCAATGTCGTGCCTGTGGCACTGCGCAACTTGCTGACGCTGATCGGGTCGATGGTGCTGATGGTGATCGTCAGCCCCGACATCACCGGGCTGGTGTTGTTACTCATTCCGATGCTGCTGACGCCGATGTTCCTGCTCAGTCGCCGGATTCAGCGACTTTCCGTCCGCGCTCAGGATCGTTTCGCCGAAGCGATCGGTTATGCGGGTGAAGGCCTGGGCGCTTTGGATACGATCCAGGCTTTCGGACAGGAGGACTCATTTGCGGCGCGATTTAACAAATCGGTCGAAGAAGCCTTCATCGCGTCGCGCTCGCAGTTGCGCGCTCGCGGACTGTTGTCGGGCGTGATGATTGGCCTGATCTTCGTCGGCATGTTTTTGGTCCTGTTCCAGGCGGCCATAGCGGTCGTCGTGCAACACCGCATGTCAAGCGGCGCACTGATCCAACTGCTGGCCCTGGCGTTCTTCGCGGCAAATTCGGTCAAGGACCTCTCCGAAGTCTGGGGGCAGGTGCAGAAGGCGTCAGGCGCGGCAGAGCGGGTTGCGGCCATGATGGATGCGAGGCCCCAGATCGCCCCGCCGACCTATCCGCAACCCCTGCCGGTACCATCCAAGGGAACCTTGAACTTTGAAGATGTGCGGTTCAGCTATCCTGGCCGTCGCGGGGCCCCGGCCCTGAACGGCTTTACCCTCAACGTCCGTTCTGGCGAGCGGGTGGCTCTGGTTGGCCCTTCCGGCGGCGGCAAGAGCACCGTCCTGCGCCTGTTGTTACGGTTTTATGATCCCGACACCGGCGTTGTGCGCATCGACGGTGTCGATCTGAAGGATGCCGATCCACGTGACGTTCGGGCACGCCTGGCTCTGGTGGCGCAGGATGCGCCGCTCTTTTCCGGCTCGGCGGCCGACAACATCCGCTTTGGCCGCGAGGGAGCCAGCACCGAGCAAGTGCGTCTTGCCGCTATCGCCGCTCAGGCCGAGGGGTTCGTCAACGCCCTGCCGCAAGGTTTCGAGACCCTGGTCGGTGAACACGCTAAAACCCTGTCGGGAGGCCAGAAGCAAAGGCTGACCATCGCTAGGGCCCTGGTGCGACAGTCACCGATCCTCTTGCTGGACGAGGCAACCAGTGCCCTGGACGCCGAGAATGAACGCCTGGTGCAACAGGCACTGCATGAAGCCATGGAGGGGCGCACCACGCTGGTCATCGCGCATCGCTTGGCGACCGTTCTCGAAGCTGACCGTATCGTGGTCATGGACGCCGGCACAGTCGTCGAAGAGGGTCGCCATTCAGACCTTCTTGCCCGAGGCGGCCTCTATGCCCGCCTGGCCCGCCTTCAATTTGGAGCCAAGGCGGCGTAAGAAAAACCGCGGTTAATTCGGCGATAAGTGGAATAAAGCGATCATTCACTGACGCGCGCCGATAGCGACCTTCAGACGGTCGGCGAGGGCCGTGCGTGACAGCCAGAGCCAGACGAGGGCCAGGTTGAGCCCCACGATCTCAAACAGGAAAAACCAGATTGGATCGCCAGCGAGCATGCTGAGGAATCCGACGATTGTGCGCGTATTGCTGCTGAGGATGAAGCTCTGTTTGACCAGTGGAGCGTAGAGATTCTTATAAAGCTCGCGGGCCGCGTCAGTTGGTGTGCCCCCTCCTGACGCCGTCATGGCTGCGGTGACTTCGGCTTCACGAGGGTCAGACAGGTCGGACAGTAGAAGGTAGAGGCCGCTGAGTGCCCTTTGCATCGGGTTGGCGCCGCTGAAGCCCTGGCGCATCCACGCCGCGCCATAGACCCAGCGACGATAGGTTTTGCGTCCGGTCTCATAGGCATTGGCCTGCACGAAATGTGAGACAGCCGCTGTGGCGGCAATGGCCCAGGCCGATGCACCCAAATGCCTTTGCAGGATGAGGGCGAAGGCCACATAGATCAGCGCTTGGCTGAGGTGGTCACAAATGCCATCGACAAGCTCTCCAGAGACCGAGGCCCGCCCGGTCCGGCGTGCCAGATCACCATCTGCACCGTCCAGAACATGCCAGCCGAACAGGGCGATCAAACCGATAATGGCGGACCATGGCCATTCCAGGCGCAAATAGCTAAAGGCACCGGCGGCGGCGAAAGCCACGCTGACCACGGAAACCTGATTGGGCGTGACCGGCGTTCGCGCCAGACCATCGACGAGAAAACGCGAGACAGGATGGACCAAATACCGATTTGTCGATTCCTCAATTTCCCTTGGCCGCCCTGGCGATGGATTGATTTGGCGGTTGAATTGGGGATCAAGTCTTGATTTCATCCTCAGCTTCCGGTCCTAGAGTGTTGTCTATGGCAGTCTTGTGACATTGCGTCAGGCGCGCTAGAGCAGAACGATCCATGACGGAACTGCAAGGGGTCTGAATCCTGCTCTGAATGTAACAGTTAAGGAGGGTGATGATTTTGCATCTGCCCGGTGCAAAGTCATCAGGCTCCGGCCTTCACACGTCCAATAGGACAGTTTCACTCACGATTCATGCGTCCGGGGGCGTATGATCGGTCTTTGTATTCAAGCCTCCCCGAAGGAAAAATACATGGCAAAGATTCGCGCAGCGATCATCGGTGTCGGAAATTGCGCGAGCTCTCTGGTTCAAGGTGTATCGTTTTATCGCTCTGCCAACGACAATATCGGCGGCGTAATGCACTGGGACATCGGCGGCTATGAGCCGTCTGATATGGAGTTCGTAGTCGCGTTCGATATAGACGAGCGCAAGGTTGGCCTGGATCTGGGTCAGGCGATCTTCGCCAAACCCAATTGCACTGCGGTTTTCTCCGAAGTGCCGCAAACCGGCGTCATCGTAAAGATGGGCGCTGTGCTCGATGGCATGGCCGATCATATGGAAGGCATGCCTATTGATCGCACATTTGTGCGTTCCAAAGCGGCTGAGCCGGATATGGCAAGCGTAGTTGACGTTTTGAAATCAGCGAATGTCGAGGTCCTAGTGAACTTCCTGCCCGTCGGATCTGAGGATGCCACGCGGTTTTATATGGAATGCGCCCTGGAAGCCGGCGTCGGCGTGGTCAACTGCATGCCCGTGTTCATTGCCAGTGACCCGGAATGGGAAAGTCGGTTTAAGGCGCGGGGCCTGCCGATCATCGGCGATGACGTAAAGGCCCAGTTCGGCGCGACCATCGTGCATCGCGCCTTGACCAACCTGATGCGCCAGCGCGGCGTGCGCATGGACCGGACCTATCAGCTGAATACCGGCGGCAATACCGACTTCATGAACATGATGGACCGTGGTCGCCTGCTGTCGAAGAAAATATCCAAGACCGAAGCGGTTCAATCGGTGATGGCGCAACGCCTGGCCGATGAAAATATCCATGTCGGTCCGAGCGATTATGTGCCGTGGCTGAACGACAACAAGCTCTGCTTTCTGCGGCTTGAGGGCGCGTTGTTTGGCAATGTGCCGATGAATATCGAGGTGCGCCTGTCGGTAGAGGATTCGCCCAATTCCGCCGGCGTGGTCATCGATGCGATCCGCTGCTGCAAGGTGGCCATGGAACGGGGCTATGCCGGGGCTCTGATCGGTCCGTCGGCCTTTTTCTGTAAACATCCTCCGGTTCAGTTCACCGATGATGAAGCCATGCGCATGACCGATGCCTTCATCGAGCCGGAAATGCAGGTCGCCGCCCAGTGAAGGCGCTGATCGTCGCTGCGGGCCAAGGAACGCGGCTACGGTCGGTCGCCAGATCTAAACCCCTGGCCCTCATTCGCGGCGTTCCCTTGATCGAACGGGTGATCGAAGCCGCACACCATGCTGGTATCGACGAGTTTGTGGTGGTGACAGGCTATGAAGGCGCTCGCCTGGAAGCCTTTCTCAAACGCCTCGCCGCGCGGCGGGACATTACCATCACGCCGGTGCGCAATCTGGCTTGGAAACGGTCGAACGGACTTTCCGTCCTGGCTGCCGAACGCTTGTTGGATGATCGGTTTGTGCTGCTGATGGCCGATCATCTTTTTGATCCCGCTGTCCTGGCCGATCTGATGGTTCAAGCTTGCCCGCCCGACACGGTTATTCTGGCTATAGACCGGCGATTGGACAACCCCCTTGTCGATCTGGAGGACGTTACGCGGGTTCAGATCGATTCAGCTGGAAACATAGACTGCATTGGCAAATTGATCCCGCACTACAATGCCTTTGACACCGGGTTGTTCCTGGCCGGTCGACCCCTGATCGAAGCCCTGCAGACCGATGTCAACGCGGGTGGCGCGGGCAGTATTTCCGCCGGCATGACGCAGTTGGCATTGCAAGGCCGTGCCCAGACCTATGACATTGGCGATCGGTTCTGGCTTGATGTCGATGACGCAACGGCTCACGGCCAAGCGGAGCGCCTGAGCGCGTAAAACTGGCGTCCCCTTTAGAGGATCTACCTATGCGGCGATGCGCAGTTGCCTCAGCGCAAGGGCCTGTTCCTGGAACAGTTCGGTATAGGCATCGACCATCCGCGCGATGTCGAAATTGGCCGCGCGTGGAGGACCATTCTGACGGAATTTCTGGGTCAGGTCAGGCGTCGTCAACAGCATCTGCATGGCGGACGAAAAAACCGTCGCATCCTCAGGGGGCACGACCCATCCGCTGATCCCCTGCTCAATCACCTCCCGGGGACCAAAGTCACAGGCGGTCACCAGGGCCGGAGCGCCGCAGGCCAGTGCCTCGGCAACCACACTGGGAAAGCCCTCCCACCGTGAGGGCAAAACAAACAATTCAGCCTTAGAAAACCACGCCCATGGATTTTCGGTGAAGCCAGGGAATTTCACCCGGTCGGCGATGCCAAGTTCACTCGCCTGGCGGCGCAGGTCATCCTCAAGCGAGCCACGGCCCAGAATCACCAGATCCAGAGCTCTGGCCGCCGGACTGTCAGCATAGGCTTTCAGCAGCAGGTCATGGCCTTTTTGGTACTCAAGACGACCAGCGGTGATAATAAACGGTCTGTCCTGAGCGATGAGCAGAGGTTCGCGCGCAAGGCGCTGAATTTTGGCCAGGTCGATCGGGTTGTGAATCACCCGAATGCGTGAATCGTCCAACTCAAGCTTCTGATGCAGACCGCGGGCCATTTCATGCGAATTGGCCAGAAAACAGTCAGCCGCGCGATAGCAGCGACGGGTGAGCCCCTTGATCAAGGCCCGCCCCGTCGGGCTGGTCAATTCATCATCGATCACCGCATCGGTATTATTGCCTTCGCGGGCAATCCAGCGCGGGCGCCCACGGTTCATGCCCTTGAGGACAAAATAGGTCAGAACACTCATGCCCTTGAGAAAACTCATCACCACGTGCGGGCGATGGGCCCTGATCATGCCGGCGATATTTGCCGGCGCAAGCACGGCACCGGCGATCAGTTTATCGGGCCGATAGAAACTGGAGTTGTGCCCTTCAAAGGCGAGGAATCTCTGGCCGATGTTCGATACGTCAATACGGCTCTCGTCGGCGTCGGCCAGGAATGGGCCGGCCTTGCGCAACAGCCCCATCCGCACATCAACCAGTTTGGGATCGCAGCGGTTGAGAAGATGTACCGCGACGCGCTCAGCTCCGCCGCCATGCAGCGAAGACAGGAGCAACGTCACACGTACAGGTTTTGTCATGCTATAGCCCCGCCGGGCGAACTCGCCCGCCCCGGCGCTTTTAGCTGGCTCGTGGGGTGCCCGGCAATGATGATATGAATATCGCGTGCGATGGAGCCAGGTGATGACCAAATTTGAGCTCCTGGTGGGGGCGGAAACGTTCTGGGACCGCGCCCAGGCAGACATGCAGCAAGCTCGCCATAGGCTCTACGTTCAGGCCATGACCTTTGAGGGCGATGCGGCTGGACAGGGTGTCGCCGCCGTGGTGTCCGCCAGCCCCGTCATCGACCGCCGTGTCCTGGTCGATGACTATTCGCGTCTGGTGATCAATGATCGGTGGCTGGCGTCTGCGCGTGCGCGCCGGGACTGGACACTGCAGGCGGAAGTCCAGGCGACCCGCACGATGTTCAATGGCCTGATCACGTCAGGCGTTGGGGTGCGCGTGACCAATCCCGTAGCGCATCGATGGTGGCGATACCCAGCACGCAATCACAAGAAACTCGTCATCGCCGATGACATTGCCTATCTGGGCGGGGTCAATTTTGCCGATCACAATTTTGCCTGGCACGATTTCATGCTGCGACTGGAGGGCGGACCAGCGGTTGATTTTTTGAGCGATGATTTTCTAGCCACCTTCACCGGCCGGCCGCGCGCTGCTGAGGCGCAGTTTGACGATCTGACGCTACAGTCCTGGGATGGACGCAACAATAGAACCTCTATCAAGCGAATACTCGATCTGCTCCGCATGGCACGTGAGCGCGTCACGGTGATCAGCCCCTATGTCAGCTTTCCCTTCACCGACGCTCTGCGCGAGGCAGCCAAACGTGGTGTCGTTGTGCAGCTGATTACGCCCGCCCAGAACAACAAGCCGATTGTCCGCGATGCTTTGCTGGCGACTGCGGCCAAGGCTGGGTTTCAGGTGAGTCTGACGCCCGGCATGAGTCACCTGAAGGGGTTGCTGATTGATGAAACGCATTTGATTGTCGGATCAGCCAATTTCGACTTCGTCAGCCTCGCCGCCGAAGAGGAGCTGATCGCCATCATCACTGCGCCAGCTTTGATCGCAGATTTCACACAGCGGATCGTTACTCCGGCATTGGCTGCGGCATCATCTCTGGCCTGGGCCCCGGCCTCACGGCTGACGGGACTGGCCAGTCACCTGGCATTACGCCTGGCCCAGGGCGTCGCCTTGAATGCCCGCAGCGCGCGGCGCGGCGCTGTTCCCTGGAGCTAATGCTCCAGCTCAAACACGCCTGTGACCTCGATCCGAACCTTGAGTTCACCTGCCTCGATCGGCGTCGCCACAGCCTGAGCCCGAAAGGCACCGATCAGCTGGGGATTGGGGGGCGATATGGACGCAGGGCCACCTTCCCGAAGTTTAATCAGGCTCTTAATCCGGTAGCCTGTCGCACGGGCATAGAGCGCAGCCTTATCCTCCAAGGCTTTGACGGCGACGACGCGAGCGCTATCTTGCGCCGCCTGAGGGTTGGCCATGGCGAACTCGATCTGGCCGATACTGGTAACCCCAGCCCCGGCGAGCGCATCGGCAACGGGTCCCAATTGGGCTAGGTTGCGGACAGTGACGATCAATCCGTTCGACGCCTGATACCCCGTCAGGCGCGGAGACTGATTCTGTTCATAGACATATTGCGGTGAGAGACTAAGCCCTGAGGTCTGCAGGTCGCGGCCAGCCACCCCCGCCTGTTTGAGCACCGCCAGGACCTGGGTCATGCGTTGTGCGTCACCGGCCATGGCCTGAGCGGCTGTATGGCCCGCAGCATCAACGCTCAGGCGCATTTGCGCTATATCTGGCACCGCGTCCTGCTCACCGCTGGCGGTCAGTTCCAGCATAGGGCCGGGCGGAGGGGTAACAGCCTGGGCCGATGCCAGGGATGTTGCCGACATCCACATTGCCGTCGTGATCGCCAAAAACCGCAAGTTTAAAGACATGGTCTGAACTCCTCTGACTCCGGCAGCGTTCTTATACGCTCCAATGTGAACGGGAGCTTTAATCACGCGCCCGCGCATGATACCTCACGCCGCCCCCGGCAAACGGGCCCGTAGCTCAATGGTTAGAGTCGGCCGCTCATAACGGTCTGGTTGTAGGTTCGAGTCCTACCGGGCCTACCAGGGCGCTTCCGATAGGGCAATTGACTACGATTATCTCATTGATCAAGAGCGAAATAAATCGATTTTGGTCCGCCTTAGTTTTAGCGGGTGGGTGCCGCCCCCGAATCAAAAATCATCCCAAAAGCCTTCGATCCGGCACTTGATGCGCCAACGATCATCGGTGCCCCTACCCGACGATATCGCCCTTAGCTGACGCCAAGGCCTGATCAAATTTAACGCGATTGGCCACGATGATCGGCGTTTCAGCTGGCGAATCGTAATCGACGTCCAACCGCAGTCGCCTGCGCAGATAATAGAGAAGGGCATGGCGCACGCGGAGAGTCACGTGGCCCTTTTGCATTGCGTGCTCCCATGCCACTGCGGCCCTCTGGCCTTCGGACAGCAGCGGGTTGGGTTCGAGCTCAACATCGAACGTGGTATTCCAGTCGCGGTCATCGGCCGGTCCTGCACCGGGCTGGCCTTCGCCACGCAGGCCGCGCACTCGAGACAGGATAAAGTCTTTGAAACTGTGGTCGATGTGGCAATAGCTGCGGATGTGCCAGCGCAGGCCGTCTGTGCCAAAGGCATGTGGGGTAATGCGTCGCCATTCGACATTTGGGCGTTCGGGGCTCATTGACTGGTAGCTCACCTCGACTGAGGCACTGTTGCGCGTGGCCGCGAGCAGGCCGCGCAGGATGTCCGGAACTACCTGCCGGGTAGGGATGGGCATAGCCGCTGCCAGCGGCAGGGCTCCCAACTGGGTCTCGTCGACATCAAGGGTCCCTTCGGTCAGAGCCTTGAGCTGTGCCAAATAACGGCCGGACCCGAGGTCGAGGAACCGGGGCGTAAAGGTCTTTCCCGCCAGATACCGCTTTGCGCTGGCGTCATATTCTAGGTTTCCAGGCGCTAGCTCCCGATATCGTGTCAGGTCATTTGAAGCCTGAGGCGTGGAAACTCCGAAGCGTTCGATTATCTCCGAGCGATTGATCCCGCCTTCCCAATAGATTCGGAATTCAATGAATTCGAGGCGCTGCTCGGTGCCCCACCGCACCCTATTGCCTGCCGAGGTGTTTGCCATCGCGAACCTATTAGAATAATTACTTGACGGGTAATATTTTGCGACCCATATTGAAACTATTCTTATGTCTGGTCATGGTCAATCGATAATCTGAACAGGTGGCAACGCATAATAGGAGCAGAAAGTTGATCTGATGGAAGCGCGCATTATGCT
>JAYTXQ010000067.1:0-25118 GCA_043742825.1 Caulobacteraceae bacterium
GGCAATGACGTCGTCATAGTTGATGGGTCGCGTTCCAAATCGCTCTGGCGGGGCTTTATCCAGACCTTGCCAGCCCTGTCCTTCCTGACATTCCTCTAGACGCGCGCGCCGACGTGTCCGAAAGCATCAGTCAATTTGGCGCGGGAGACGGGGGCAAAGGGCGCCGGGTCCAGAGTGATGCGAATCTGCCCGCTGTGGCAGATGCGCGACTGCCGGCCAGATTTGAGCCTGGGGCCTCGCGCCCTGATATCGGGCGTGTCGGGACCGGGCCCGGACTGGCCGCCTATGCCAGCCTGCTGCTGCGGCATCGGTGGATCATTGTGGTCAGCGTGGTCAGCGCCCTCGCCCTTGGCCTTGCGCTGACACTGGTGACCCAGCCGACCTATACCGCCAGAGCCGTTTTGCGCATCGACCGGGAGGCGGAAAAGATTGTCGGGTCTGAGGCCGCCACATCAGCGGACAATCTGGGTGATGAGTTCTTTCAGACTCAATACGGAATGCTCAGATCTCGCGCCCTTTCGATCCGGGTCTCGCAAAGCTTGGGTCTCGACGCTGATGACCACTTTATTCGCGCCATGGCGGGCACAAAGTCCAATGCCAACGGGACACTGAACCTGGACGCCTCGGCGCGCCGCGATGAAGTGATTGATCTGTTGCAGGGCTATGAAACTGTGGTCCCCGAACGTGGCTCGCGACTGGTAACGGTGGGTTTTACCAGCCCCGATCCGGCGGTCTCGGCCCGCATCGCCAATGCTTATGCTGAGACCTTCATCGCCTCGGCCCTTGACCAGCGATACCAGGCTTCGGCCTATGCCCGGGAATTTCTCGAGCGCCGGTTGGGCCAGGTGCGCACTAAGCTGGAGCAAAGCGAGCGGGACCTCGTTGCTTACGCCACAGCCAAGCAGATCATTCCCCTGGCCAATGGTCAGAACACCAGCCCGGACAATACGCGCTCTTTGCCCGGCACGGATCTTGAGGCCTATAGCGCCGCTATGGCGTCAGCCAGGACCGACCGCATCCGGGCCGAACAGCGCTGGCGTCAAACCCAGGCTACAACCGGGTTCGGTGTACCGGAAATTTTGCAAAGCCCAACAATCCAGGAGCTGAGCAAGGAACACGCCAAACTTGCGGCTGAGTACCAGGATAAACTTAAGATCTTTAAGGCCGACTACCCCGACATGACGCAGTTGAGCGCGCGGATCGCCGAAACCGAACGCCAATTGAACCTGGAGGCGGCGAATATTCGAGGTGCGCTGCACGAGCAGTATCTGGCGGCCCTGCAAAACGAAAAGGCCCTTGGTGGCCAGGTCCAGGGCTTGAAAACCGCCGTCCTGGATCTCCGTGGCCGCAGCATACAATATACGATCCTGCAGCGGGAGGTGGACACCAATCGCACCCTCTATGATGGCCTGTTGCAGCGTTACAAAGAGGTCGGGGTAGCAGGCGGAGTCGCTGCAAGTAATATCTCTATCGTCGACCGCGCTGAGGCACCGAAATTTCCATCCCATCCCAGACCAATGATGAACATGGTCTTGTCTGGACTTGCCGGCATGCTGCTCGGGGTGGGTCTGGCGTTTTGCATTGACATCTTTGACCAGGCTATTCGCACACCTGCCGATATCGAAGGCAAGCTCGGCTTGGTTATGCTCGGGACAATCCCGACACTGAAAAACCGGGCCTCCGCCTATTCGGCCCTGAAAGACTCTCGATCCCCGCTGTCAGAAGCTTATTATTCCCTCCGCTCGGCCTTGCAATTTTCAACTGCAGAAGGGTTTCCGGGCAGTCTGCTTGTCACCAGCGCCTGGCCGGGCGGAGGTAAGTCAACAACCGCTTTTGCCCTGGGACAGAACGTCGCCCGGCTGGGTTATCGGGCCCTGATCATCGATTGCGATATGCGCAAGCCAACGATGCACAAATTGACCGGCATCGAAAACCGTGACGGCCTGAGCCACGTTTTGACCGGTGCTATAAGCCTGACGGATGCGGCCAAGCCAACCGAACAGGTCAATCTGTTCGTTGTCCCTGCGGGCCCGACGCCGCCCAATCCCGCCGAGCTCCTCGCCGGTCCGCGTTTCAAAGCCATGGTCGCCGAGGCGAATTCAAGGTTCGATGTTGTGATCTTCGACGGGCCGCCAGTGATGGGTCTGGCCGATGCACCGACCATCGGCGCGGTAGCCGACGGGTGTTTGCTGGTTATCGAGTGCCGGCGGTCTCGGCGGCCACAGGTACATCAGGCTCTCAACCGGTTGAACATGAACGGAAGCCACCTGCTGGGGGCCTTACTCACACGCTATAGCCCCCCTCGAACCGGCTACGGCTATGCCTACGACTATGATTATGGGACGGCGACGAACGCTAAGGCCAAACGTGGGTTCAGCCTTGCTAAAATCGCTTCCCAGGCGGGACGAATTGTCTCGAAGTCTTGAGCGCTGGGCCCAGTGGGGGGGCTTGGCACAGTTTGCCGTTCTGGTGGTGTTGACGGGGAGTATTCTTGGCCAGTCTTTGCCGCCGGCGACCACTCCCACAGTAGCTCTGACTCTGACTGAGGCCAAGCAGGCGGTGACGGCAGATCCTCTGGACAGTGAATCTCTGCGGCGCATGGGTTGGGCACTGGAACTTCAGGGCCGAAACGATGATGCCGACATGGTCTTAAGCTTTGCCGGGCACAGGTCCTGGCGAGATGGCGCGACCGCAGCGTGGCTCCTGCGCCAGCGGCTGGTGCAAGGCCGGCTCGCCGAGGCCGTGGATCAAGCCGATGCTTTGTTGCGGGTCGATAGCGATAGCGAGTTGCGTCCAAAACTCTTCCCGCTGCTCATGGCGATTGACGCCTCAGATGCTGGGCGAGCTCCGATCGTCGATCACCTCAACGGAAGGCCCTGGTGGCGAGAAGCCTTTCTGCAAACGCTTGCTGCACACGGCGATCTTGGGGCCGCAGGCGAAACCCTGGTCGCGCTGCGGCATGGTCCCGCCTCTCCACAAGAGGATGAGATTTCACCCTATTTTGAACGTCTGGTTTCTGCGGGCGACTATGCCTTGGCGCAGGCGCGCTGGACCCAGGTGGCGGGCCCCAGGTGTTGTGATGGCCCCTACCTTCGTGACCGGAACTTTGCCAGCCTAAGGGGACACAACCCGATGACCTGGAGCGCCCCAGCGGGCGCGGGCGTCAGTGTGCAGAGCGGCCCCGATGGCCTTCGCATCGACTATGACGGCGTATCCACGCCTCAGATCACCCGCCAGCTTCTCATACTGGCACCGGGATCCTGGCGGCTGAACGGTCGCCAGAAATGGCAGGGCGAGGATCATCGTCAGTCCCTGACCTGGGTTGTAAGATGCGCCGAAGATGGCAGAGAGCTGGTGCATAGCGCGCAGTCTGCGACTGGCGAAGTCTGGACGGCGCTTTCTCTCGATTTAAGCGTGCCGGCCCAAGCCTGCGCTGCGCAGTGGTTGCAGCTTGAGCCTGTGCCGGGTGAACGTGTGTCGCCGGTCACGAACTGGTTCAGGGATTTTTCCGTCCGAAATAGTGTCGATCACCCTAACGCCCCCCACGGCCCCTGAGGACATCCCAAAGCGTCAGCAGGAGGATTTGAACATCAAGCGAGAATGAAAAATTCTTGAGGTAATACAGATCGTAGCTGACTTTCACCCGCGTGTCGTTGATATCAGCGGCATAGCCAGCTCGCACCTGCGCCCACCCCGTAATACCGGGCCGCAACAGATGACGATAGGCATAGGCTGGCACCTCGCGCACATATGTATCTACCAGCGCTGTCCATTCCGGGCGAGGCCCCACGAGGCTCATGTCTCCAGCCAAAACGTTCCAAAGCTGCGGCACTTCGTCGATATGATAGTGGCGCAGCCATCGGCCCAGAGGCGTGATCCGGGGATCCGTGAGCGAGGTGGTATTTGCCTCCGTCGATGTGGCTTCACTCCGCATGGTGCGCAATTTCAGGATCTCATAGGCGCGACCGTGTTGGCCAACACGGCGTTGTCGATACAATACTGGCCGCCCCATGCTCAAACGGATGGCAATCACAGCAGCGCCTACCAGGGGCAGGGCGAGGGGCAGACAGATGAGGGCCAGGACAATGTCGAGCAGACGTTTGCGAGCCACATAACTGGTCAAGCCGCCTGTCGGCAGGTGGTCGGTGTGGAAGTGCTCAATAGCGACAAACCCCTGAGCTTCTTCGATGAATTCGCTGATATGACGGACGCGTTTGCCTGCCAGCAGCGCACGCGACACAGTTTTGACCCACCGCGCCGGCGGTTGACCGGGGAAGGTCAAGACCAGAAAGTCATAGGCCGCCAGGGACACGTCGGGGTCACGGATGACATTGCAAATCAGGTTTTGATCATCGACGATGGGGTGCCAGGGCCCCAACACGCCCACCCGTGCCCGCCCGGTTACCTGGCGAAACCGGGTCACCGCAATGCCAAGAACCAGCGACATCATTGCCCCTACCAGCATCATCGGTATCGAATAGAAATGTCGAAATATCAGGGTGATGAAGGCCAGCGCCCCATGAGCCGCCAAAGTGCGCAAAATGATCTGCGCCAGACGTCGGTCAAACCGCGCGGTAAGGCGAATGGCGCTCAACATAACCACCGCGTTGGCGCTACATTCCATGCCAATGTGTTCGAGCACCTCGCGTTTCCATAGCGGGCCAACAGTCGGGCCGAAGGCGACCAGGAGATAGATCCAGGGCATGAAGACGAAACACACAACAAGCGAAGCGGCTACAGTGGCACCGGTCGCCCGGGCCGCAGGCACGTTTGCATGTGTCGTTATAGGCATGGCCGCTAGATCGACAGCGGGACCAATACTTCGCGCAAAGCGGCGCGCCAATGTACCGGCGGCTTGCCCAGTAAGGCCCAGGTCTCGCTCTTGTCGAGGACGCTGAATCCAGGGCGCGGTGCGGGTGTCGGATAGTCCGTCGCCTTGATCGGTGTGACTCTCGGCATCGTTTTGAGCACACCGCTGGCAAACGACTCCTCCGCAATCGCCTGGGCAAAATCATACCAGGAGGCGACGCCGGCATCAGTGAAATGCAAAATTCCGGTCGCCGGCGATTGTGCCAGTTCCCAAAGCGCGCGCGCCAGGGTCTTTGCCGATGTGGGGGTGCCGATCTGGTCGCTGACAACCCTGACTTCCTCTTCTTTGCCCATCAGGCGCAACATGGTGGTGAGGAAATTTCGCCCATGCGCGGCATAGACCCAGGCGGTGCGGACGATCAGGGCGTTTGGCGCATACTGGGCGACGGCAATTTCTCCGGCGTGTTTTGAAGCCCCGTAAACCCCGAGCGGGCCGGCCGTGTCGCCTGGCAGATACGGGCGGCTGGCATGACCATCAAAGACAAAATCGGTCGAAACATGCACGAGCTTTACCCCTCGGCGGGTGGCGCACCGCGCCAGATTGGCGGCTCCATCACGGTTGATCGCAAAGGCCAGGTCCGCCTCGCTTTCGGCACGGTCCACAGCGGTGTGGGCCGCAGCATTGATAATCAGGTCGGGAGCCAGCCGATCAACAGCTGCCGCCACAGTGTCAGCATCGGTTATATCCAGATCGTTGCGCGTCAGGCAGCTTACCGACCACCCCGTGGGGATGGACTGAACCAGTTCGGTGGCGAGCTGCCCCCCGCCTCCAGTGATTATTGCCCTCATAACGCTAGCCCCACCCCGGCTTTGAAGATTCCAGGTCATGGCTGGCGACCCCCACCCGATGGACCCTTTTTCCCGCACCATATCAAGCTCGCATTTGAAGCGACGTGAACCTGTGGCAAGGCACTAAATCGTATAGATACACCCGAACGGTCGTGCATCTGCCGCGCCCGGCAGGACATATGAGCCTTGGAGCTGGGATGAGTGACCCGACACTGTCGCCGCGCGGCCGTTTAGCAGAGCGAAAATCGCCCACCCGGTTTGGGATCGCCGTGCAGATTGTCGGCGCTATCGTCATAGCCCTGCTTGTGGCGCTTTTCCTGGCCTATTGGGCACGCTCAACAAGTCCCAAAGGACAGAGCGGTGCGGGAGCGCGGGCGGAGCGCGGTAGTGGCGGACGTCCTGCGGTGACCGTCGGCATTGCCAAGGCGACCCTGGGATCCATCCCCGTCCAGCTCGACGCACTGGGGACCGTGACGGCTGTGGCGACCGTCAATATCACCGCCCGGGTGTCGGGGACGCTAGACCTTGTGGCTTTTCGCGAAGGTCAATGGGTCCGTCGGGGCCAGGTTCTGGCTCAAATCGACCCGAGACCGTTCACAATCGCTTTGCAGCAGGCCCAGGCCCAGCTTTTGCACGACACAGCTTTGCTGCGAAATGCGGCAGCCGATTTAGCCCGATATCGGGCGCTATTGGCCCAGGATTCGATAGCCCGACAACAGGTCGATGCCCAAGTCGCGTTGGTGGGCCAATATGAAGCCACTCTGGCCTCAGATCGTGCGGGCGTCGCCAATGCGCGACTGAACCTGTCGTTCACCCGAATAACCTCGCCGGTGGCCGGACGCGTCGGACTGCGCCAGATTGATCCGGGCAACCAGATCGCTGCCAACGCCACCACGCCGATCACGGTTGTCGCCCAGGTGGAGCCCATTGATGTGGTCTTCGCCGTGCCCGAGACCTCGGTCGCGACCGTCGCGTCCCATATGTCGGTCGGGCATTTGCAGGTCACGGCATTCGATCGCGCTGGCGGTTTGGCTCTGGCTCACGGCACTCTGACCGCTCTGGACAGTGTCATCGACACCAGCACCGGCACTTTGAAAGCCAAGGCTCGCTTCTCCAATGCCGATCACCGTCTTTTCCCAAATCAATTTGTTAGTGTGCGCCTGTTGGTCGAAGTCATGGAAAATCAGATTATTGTCCCGACCTCGGCGGTCCGACACGGGCCACAGGGCGATTTTGTCTGGGTGCTGGAAGCCGATGCCACGGTTAACCAACGCTTGGTCGCTACGGGGTCGGCTACTGCAGAGACGGTGTCGATTTCGCACGGGCTTGCGGTGGGCGAGGTGGTGATCAGCGATGGCGGAGATCGACTGAAGGAAGGCGCCAAGGTTGTCCTGCCCGGTGCATCTACTAAATCGCCAAACCTCGACGGTCGTCGTTTGCAGCACCATCGCCGCGGTGACCGACCGTGATCCTCGAGGCAGGCGCAGTCCTCGATCGGCAGACTTAGAGCGATGAATCCGTCTCAGCCATTCATTATCAGGCCGGTCGCAACCTCCCTGTTCATGGCGGCCATCCTTCTCGCCGGCCTCGTGGCGTTTCATTTCCTGTCGCTCTCGGCTCTGCCGGAAGTCGATTACCCCACCCTCCAGGTTCAAACCTTCTATCCGGGTGCCGGCCCGGAGGTAATGGCGACGACGGTGACAGCACCCCTGGAGGTGAAATTTGGTCAGATGTCCGAACTTGGCCGCATGTCTTCGGTGAGTTCGGGTGGATCGTCGGTGATCACCCTACAGTTCAACCTCAACCTGCCCCTGGATGTCGCCGAACAGGAGGTGCAGGCTGCGATCAATGCTTCAGCCAGCCTGTTGCCAGCCGACCTGCCCGCACCGCCGACCTATGCCAAGGTCAATCCGGCCGATGCGCCAGTCATCACCCTGGCGCTGACGTCCAAAACCATAGCCCTGACCGATGTGGAGCGTCTGGCTGATCGGCAACTGGCACAAAAGATCTCACAAATCTCGGGTGTCGGTCTGGTCTCAATCAGCGGCGGCCAGCGGCCCGCCGTGCGTATCCAGGTTAAGGCACAGCGGCTGGCGGCCCTGGGTCTCAGTCTGACGGACGTCAATACCGCGATCGGTTCGGCCAATGCCAACGGGGCCAAGGGCACGTTCGACGGACCGACGCGGTCCTACTCGATCAATGCCAATGACCAACTGCTCACCGCCGATGACTATGCCAGACAGATTATCGCCTATCGCGGCGGCGCGCCGATCCGCCTCGGCGATGTCGCGAATGTCGTGGCGGGAGCCGAAAACACGCGATTGGGAGCCATCTATAATACCACGCCGGCGATCCTGCTCAACGTGCAGCGGCAACCCGGTGCTAATGTCATCAGCACGGTCGACCAGATCAAGGCGGCGCTACCCGAGTTGAAAGCGGGGCTGCCCGCCGGCATTGACGTTACGGTCGTCACTGACCGCACCACCGGTATCCGGGCTTCGGTTAGCGACGTCGAGTTCGAACTGTTTCTCAGCGTGGCCCTGGTGGTCGCGGTGATCTTTCTGTTCCTGCGTAGTATTCCCGCCACCTTCATCGCGTCGGTCGCCGTGCCGTTGTCGCTGGTCGGCACATTTGCGGTGATGTACCTGCTGCACTTCTCGCTTAACAATCTCACCCTGATGGCCCTGACCATCGCCACTGGCTTCGTGGTCGATGATGCCATCGTGATGATCGAGAATATCACCCGCTATATCGAGGCGGGCGAGCGACCGATGGCGGCGGCCCTGAAAGGCGCGCAGCAGATTGGCTTCACCATCATCTCTCTGACGGTGTCGCTGATCGCGGTTCTGATTCCTCTGCTGTTCATGGGTGATGTCGTCGGTCGGCTGTTTCGGGAATTTGCCATTACCCTGACGGTGACGATTGTAATTTCCGCAGTCGTATCCCTGACCCTGGTCCCGATGCTGTCGGCCCTGTGGCTACGGGATCGCAGCCAAGCTGCAGAGTCCGGCTTCGCCCGTCGCAGCCGTGAGACCATCGAAGCTGTCATTGCCCGATACGACACCGCCCTGACCTGGGTGCTTGACCGACAGACCCCGACCATGGTGGTCGCTGGGATAACCTTACTGCTGACCGTGCTGCTTTATATCGTGATCCCAAAAGGCCTGTTTCCCACCCAGGATACCGGCCTGGTTCAAGGCGTTGTCGAAGCCCCGCAGTCGATCTCCTACGCGGCAATGGCGCAGCAGCAAAAGGCCCTGGCCGCCCGTGTGCTGAAAGATCCCGACGTGGCCAGTCTGACCGGTTTTATCGGCGTCGATGGCACCAATACCACGCTGAATGGCGGGCGGATGTTGATCAATCTGACTGACCACGGCCTGCGCACAAGCTCACTGACGACGACCCTCGAACGCCTGCGCCAAACCGCCGGTGGCTTGCCCGGACTTCAGCTTTCACTGCAACCGGTTCAGGATCTGACCATTGATGCGGCCTCTGGCAAAACCCAGTATCAGTTTGCCCTGCAAGGTGCCGATACCGCGACTGTCGCGACCTGGACCGGCAGACTCCTCACCCGCCTGAGCTCAGAAGCAAAGTTGAGAAACCTTGGCTCGAATCTGCAGAATGAGGGTCTGGCGGCCTTTGTCAGCATTAACCGTGACACCGCTGCGCGCCTGGGCATAACGGCGGCGAGTGTCGATGACACTTTGTATTCAGCTTTCGGTCAGAGAATCATCTCGACCATCTTCACCCAATCCAGTCAGGAGCGCGTGATCCTGGAGACCGATCCTGGAGAAACCACCTCGCCCGAGTCACTGGCATCGCTGTATCTGCCTGCTGCGGGCGGCACAGCGACCCCGTTAGGGGCGATTGCAACAATCGAGCAAAGGGCCGCGCCCTTGCAAATCAACCACGTCGGCCAGTTCCCGGCAGCAAATATCGCCTTTGATACCGCGCCTGGCGTCTCGCTGGGCGCTGCGGTATCAGCCATCCAGAAAGCCGAGAAAGAGATCGGCGTCCCCGCCACCCTGACAACCGTGTTTCTGGGTGCGGCCAATGCCTTCCAGTCGTCCTTGGGCAATGAGCTGTGGCTGATCCTGGCGGCGATCATCACCGTCTACATCGTCCTGGGCGTTCTCTATGAAAGCTACATCCACCCGATCACCATCCTGTCGACCCTGCCATCCGCCGGGGTTGGCGCGCTCTTTGCCCTGATGATCGCTGGCCAGGACCTGGGGGTGATTGGCATCATCGGCATCGTCCTGCTGATCGGCATTGTCAAAAAGAACGCCATTATGATGATCGATTTCGCTCTGGACGCAGAGCGCACGCAAGGCATGGATGCACGCGCCGCCATCCACCAGGCCGCACTATTGCGGTTTCGCCCCATCGTCATGACCACCCTGGCCGCGCTGTTCGCCGCCCTGCCGCTAATGCTGGGTTGGGGCGTCGGTTCCGAACTGCGCCATCCGCTGGGCATCAGTATTGTCGGCGGCCTGATCGCCAGCCAAGTTCTGACCCTGTTTACCACCCCGGTCATCTATCTGCAGTTTGACGCCCTGGCCCGGCGCCTGCGTCGACCACCCGGGGCTGAGCCCTTGCCAGCGTGACCTGAGGCGCGCTGAGCAATGAACTTTTCTGCCCCCTTTATCCGTCGTCCGATTGCCACGGTGCTGTTGACCGTCGGCATCGCGCTGGCCGGCGGGGCGGCGTTCTTCTTTTTGCCGGTATCGCCCTTGCCTCAGGTCGATCTGCCGACGATCCAGGTGTCAGCGGCCCTGCCCGGTGCCAGCCCCGAGACCATGGCGACAAGTGTTGCGACTCCGCTGGAACGGCACCTGGGGATCATTGCCGATGTCTCGCAGATGACATCAAGCAGCCGTGTCGGTCAGACCCAGATCACGCTGCAATTTGGCTTGAACCGCCAGATCGACGGTGCGGCCCGCGATGTTCAGGCGGCGATAAACGCCTCGCGCGTTGACCTTCCAGCGACCTTGCGCGCCAATCCCATCTATCGAAAGGTCAATCCAGCCGACGCTCCGATCGTCATTCTGGCTCTGACATCTAAAACCCGCACGCCGGGCCAGATCTATGATGTTGCCGCCACAGTGCTGCAACAACAGCTTTTGCAGGTGCCGGGGGTGGGTGATGTCAACATCGGCGGGGGTTCCCTGCCGGCTGTGCGGGTGGAGTTGAACCCCCTGGCCCTGGCGCGATATGGCGTGGGGCTGGAGGACGTTCGGGCTGCTCTTGCTTCGGCCAATGCCAATCGCCCCAAGGGCGTCATTGACGACGGCGGATTGCGGTTTCAGATCTACACCAACGACTCCGGCGTCAAGGCGGCCGATTTCGCCCCACTGATCGTTGTGGCGCGGGGAGGCGCGACGGTCCGCTTGAGCGATATTGCTCAGGTCAACGATGGCGTCGAGGATGTTCACAATATCGGACTGATCAATGGCCGGCCGGCCATCACCGTCGTCCTGACGCGCCAGCCAGGAGCCAATATCATCGGCACGGTGGATCGGATCAAAGCCCTGATTCCCGCCTTGAAAAAGGTTTTGCCCGAAGACGTCGACCTGCAGGTTGCCGTCGATCGAACGATCACCATCCGCGCGTCACTGGCCGATGTGGAGTGCAGTGTCCTCATCTCGACCCTGCTGGTGATCGGGGTTGTCGCCTTCTTCCTGCACAATGGCCGCGCCGTTCTGATTCCCAGCGTCGCGGTGACGGTATCGTTGCTGGGGGCGGTGGGGGTGATGTTTCTGTTGGGCTTCTCTCTGGACAACCTCTCCCTGATGGCTCTGACCGTGGCCACCGGCTTTGTCGTCGATGATGCCATCGTCGTGCTGGAAAATGTCACCCGGCACGTGGAGGCAGGCATGTCGCGCTTGCAGGCGGCCCTGATCGGTGCGCGGGAGGTGAGCTTCACCGTGTTTTCCATCAGCGTTTCGCTGATTGCCGTCTTTATTCCAATTCTATTGATGGGCGGCATCGTCGGGCGTTTGTTTCGCGAGTTCGCCGTTACCCTCTCGGCCGCCATCCTGGTTTCACTACTGATCTCGTTGACGACAACGCCGATGATGTGTGCCTTTCTGATCGATCGTCCGCGTGCCGGGCAACGGCCCCGGCGGCTGGCGGCGCTGTCGGACCGCGCCTTTGCCGGCATGACGAGTATCTATGAACGCGCGCTCGATTGGGCTTTGGCGTCCAAACCGGTGGTGCTGGGCATATTGCTGATCAATGTCGCGTTGAACGTTTTTCTCTATGGTGTAGCTCCCAAAGGCTTCTTCCCCCAACAGGACACCGGGCAGATTGCTGGCGGTCTGCAGTCTGATCAGTCGAGTTCGTTTTCGATCACGCAAATGCGCCTGCGACGCTTTGTTTCCATCCTTGGGCACGATCCGGCGGTTCGGACGGTGGTGGCCTTTGTCGGTGGGCGCGGATCGGGTGGATTTCTGTTCACCTCGCTAAAGCCGAAAGCCGAGCGTCATGAAAAGTCCCAGGATGTGATCGCGCGTCTGCGCCCGAAGTTGGCCCAGGTATCGGGGGCGAGTCTGTCTCTCAACCCGGTCCAGGATCTGCAAACCGGCGGCAGACAGAGCAACGCCACCTATCAATACACCTTGAAAGCCGAAAATCTGGGTGACCTTCACACTTGGGCCGCGCGTCTGGCCGAGGCGATGAAGAGCCAGCCGGCATTGGTCGATATCAACACCGATCAAGAGGATCACGGCCTCGAGACCTTCATCAACATCGACTACAACAAGGCTGCGCGCCTGGGTCTGACCAATCGCGCTATCGACAACGTGCTCTATGACGGCTTTGGTCAGAGGCAGGTATCGACCATCTATCGCGACAGCAATCAGTATCATGTGGTTATGGAGGTCGATCCCGCCTTCGCCTCCGATCCAACGGCATTGCAGGATGTCTATGTGAGCAACGGTCAGGCGGCTAAAGCCGCCGCAACTGTGGCCTCTGCGGCGGTGTTGGGCGCCCGTAGCAATGGCACGGCAAGCCTTGCCCAAGCCGGCCAACCCGGTGCCCAGGCCTTTGTGGGTTCGAGCGTCGCTGTGGGGGCTGCCGCAGTAACGGGGCCTTCCGCACCGCCGGCGCGCGGCGCGTCACAGGGCGTCGCGGTCAGCCGAACAGCAGAGACCATCATCCCGCTTTCCGCCTTCGCCACATGGGCCGACAAGGCGACGCCGACGTCGGTAAACCATCAGGACACTCAGCCCGCAACCACAATTTCGTTCAACCTCGCCATCGGCAAATCCCTCAGTGACGCCACCACAGCGATCAGGCAGGCCGAAGACCGGATCGGTATGCCGGCCACCATTCACGGCGGGTTTCAGGGCACCGCTCAGGTATTCCAGCAGTCCCTGGCGAGCGAGCCATTGCTGATCCTGGCCGCGCTGGTCTCCATCTATCTGGTCCTCGGCATACTCTACGAGAGCTATGTGCACCCCCTTACGGTACTCTCAACTTTGCCCTCCGCCGGAATCGGCGCGGTGATCGCTTTGATCATATTCCATATCGAATTTTCCCTTATCGCCCTGATCGGGATCATTCTGTTGATCGGCATCGTCAAGAAAAACGCCATCCTGATGATTGATTTTGCCCTGGCGGCGGAGCGTGATCAGGGCCTGTCCCCACAGGAGGCCATCCGCCTAGCCGCACTGACCCGGTTTCGCCCGATCATGATGACCACCTTCGCTGCCATCCTGGGGGCCATGCCGCTGGCTATCGGTTTTGGCGAAGGGGCGGAACTTCGCCAGCCCCTGGGCGTAACCATCATCGGCGGCCTGCTGGTGAGCCAGGTTCTGACTCTGCTTACAACGCCGGTGGTCTATCTGTACCTTGATCGCTTCCGCCGCCAGCCAAAGCCTGGGCCATCGCCGTCAGTGACCAATCCCGCGGTCACCCTATGAGAGGTCCCATGTGCCAACGCGCGATATCCGTCAGCCTGGTCATTCTCGCCGGTCTTGGCGGTTGCGCAGTCGGCCCCAGCTATCATCGCCCCTCGGCACCGATGTCGGCGAAGTTCAAAGAGGTGGACGGTTGGGTGGCCGCCACCCCCTCCGATGCTGCCGACCGCGCTGATTGGTGGACGGCGTTCGGCGACCCGATACTGGACGATCTCGAACATCGGCTAACTGTGGCCAATCAGACTCTGGCCGGTGCGGAGGCGGCCTGGCACCAATCCCAGGCGCTGGTGCGCGAACAAAGGGCGGCGCTGTTCCCGACCATCAGCTTGACCGGATCGGCAAGCCGGTCTGGCGGCGGCCCATCACCGACGACTAACGCCTACAAGGCCGGGGCCGGTGCCACCTGGACCCCCGACATCTGGGGGGCGTCGCGTCGCGGTCTGGAAGCGGCAAAGGCCGGTGCCGCCGCCAGCCGGGCAGACCTTGGCAATGCACGCCTCGCCCTCGAGGTCGATCTCGCGCTGGACTATATCCAGCTTCGCCAGTTGGATGAGGAAAAGCGCATTCTGGATTACACCGTCGCCGGCTATGCCCGCTCGCTCGACATCGCCCAAAACCGCTATACCGCCGGGGTCGCAGCCAAAAGCGATGTGCTAAGCGCCCAGAGCCAACTACAGACCACTCAGGCCAGTGATGCCGATTTGAGCCAACAGCGCGCCAGACTTGAGCACGCCATAGCGGTGCTGATCGGCCAGCCCCCTGCCGGTCTGACCCTGGTTCCCGCGCCCTGGACCCTGACCCTGCCGACGCTTCCCGGTGGCACCCCTTCAACCCTGTTGCAGCGCCGCCCCGACATCGCCGCTGCAGAAAGGCGAGCCAATGCAGCCAATGCCCAGATCGGCGTTCAGACCGCCGCCTATTTCCCCAACCTGACCCTGACCGGACAGGAGGGGTTTCAATCAAGCCAGCTCAGCCGGCTGTTCAACGCCAGCAATTTTGCCTGGACCCTTGGCGCGTCGGCGGCGGAAACGATCTTCGATGCTGGCGCACGTGGTGCCAGGGTCGCTGGGGCAAAAGCGGGATATGACCAGGCCGTTGCTGCCTACCGCCAAACCGTACTGACCGCCTTGGCTCAGGTTGAAGACAACCTCGCCGCGCAGCGTGTCCTGGCCAACGAACAGACTTTGCGCCAGTCGGCTCTGGCCGCTGCCAATACCAATGACACGATTGCCCGTAACCAATATCGCGCCGGCACGGTGGACTATACGACAGTCGTCGTCGCCCAGGCCACGGCCTTGTCAGCGAAAACCAGCGCCCTCGGTATTGAAGCGGCCCGCTTGACCACAGCTGTCGATCTGATCGCGGCGCTGGGCGGCGGGTGGGACCGTCAGGCCTTGCGGAAATAGCCGTGGATGCGCATCGCCAGGGCTTGGCTGACGCCCTCGACCTTGGCCAGGTCTTCCGCTGCGGCGCGCGAGACGCCGCGGGCTGAACCATAGGCATGCAGCAGGGCGCGTTTGCGGGCGGGGCCAACGCCGTCGATCTCGTCCAGAGGGTTCTTGCGCATATCTGCCGCCCGCCGCGCCCGATGGGTGCCGATAGCATAGCGGTGCGCTTCATCGCGCAGACGCTGAAGATAATACAGTACCGGGCTTTTCGGCGGCAGCATGAACGGAGTCTTGTTGGGGATGAAGAAACGCTCAAGGCCGGCATCCCGGTCAGGCCCTTTGGCCACGCCAACCACGGCGATATCATCGACCCCCAGATCGGCCATAGCCGCGAGGGTTGCGGCTAACTGGCCAGCACCGCCATCGATCAACACCAGATCCGGGCGCGGCGGGGTCCCACCGGCGGCCTCTTCCTTGGCCAGGCGGGAAAACCGACGTTGTAACACTTCATGCATCATGGCGTAGTCGTCGCCTGGGGTCAGCTCGGTACTTTTGATATTGAACTTGCGGTATTGGTTTTTCTGAAAGCCGTCGGGGCCGGCAACAATCATACCCCCCACTGCGTTGGTGCCCATGATGTGCGAGTTGTCATAGACCTCGATACGTTCAGGCGGTGTATCCAGGCCAAAAGCGTCAGCGACACCAGCCAACAGCTTGGTCTGGGCTGAGCCCTCGGCCATCCGACGACCCAGGGCCTCGCGCGCATTGGTCAAGGCGTGATCGATCAGTTGGCGCTTTTCCCCCCGCGCCGGTTTGTTGATCTCCACTTTGTGGCCGGCCTTTAACGCCAAGGCTTCGCGCAACAGGTCGACCTCAGCTGGCTCACTGCTGACCAGGATCAGTTTCGGCACAGGCTTGTCTTCGTAGAACTGCCCCAGAAAAGCAGTCATGATTTCCGCTGCCTCGTCGGTGCGATCAATGCGGGGAAAATAGGCATGGTTGCCCCAGTTCTGGCCGGCGCGGAAGAAAAACACTTGAACACAGGCCTGGCCCCCCTCGAGATGCAGAGCGAAAAGATCTGCCTCGTCCACAGTTTCGGCGTTGATCTGGGTCCCCTGGGAAATCGAAGACAGGGCTCGGATACGATCGCGCAGGCGCGCGGCGGTTTCGAACTCAAGGGCATCTGAGGCGGTCTGCATGTCATGGCTCATCCGCGCCATTACCAGACGGCTCTTGCCCCGCAGAAAGGCTTCGGCCTCGCCGACCAGGGCGTCGTAGTCCTCCAGCGAGACAAACCCCACACAGGGTGCGGCGCAGCGGCGGATCTGGTGCAACATGCAGGGCCGTGTGCGCGCCTCGTAGACACTGTCGGAGCATGAGCGCAGCAGAAACGCTTTCTGCAGGGTATTGAGCGTCCGGTTCACCGCCCCGGCGCTGGCAAAGGGGCCGAAATAGTCACCCTTGATCGTGTGCGCCCCCCGGTGTTTGCGCAGTTGCGCGGCGGCATGCTCACGGCGGATGACGATCTCGGGAAAACTCTTGTCGTCGCGCAGCAGCACGTTGAAGCGCGGCTTCAATTGCTTGATCAGATTGGCCTCAAGCAGTAGCGCGTCAGTCTCGGTCCGAGTCGTGGTAAATTCCATCGACCGGGTCAGATCGACCATCAGGGCGATGCGCTGGGTGTGGAACCGGCCCTGCGCATACTGGATCACCCGCTTCTTTAAGGACCGCGCCTTGCCGACATAGAGCGACTCCCGATCCTCGCCGAACATCCGATAGACCCCGGGCGTATCAGGCAGGCGTCGAACCTCGTCGGCGATCAAGGCGGCACCGATAAGCGTGGGGGGAGAGGGGGCGGCAGGGACGAGCATGGCGAGGGTATAGGCGAGTCTGAGCTAGGGGTGTAGCGGGACAAGGCGTCTTGGACCACCTACGCGCTTACGCACCCCAAAGTCGCAGGCCATCGGCTAGACATGTTAATGAGGATCGGACACTGCCATCGCCACCAACCTGGCCACCGTGTTCATATTCCGAGCCGTTCCTGACTTGGCGGCGGGGATGATGAGTTTCGTCTTGGCCATCCCCTCTGGGTAGTGGACGTAGATTTCTCGGGTGCCGAGGCTGATCTCTTCTGTTGATCGGCCCCTTAGGGCGTCCAGGCAATCTGGCGACGGAGGTTCACTCAAGAAAATCGCGACGACGCGGTTGCCGGGCGCTGTGGCAAACGGGTTGTCGGCCAGAACCGACGCCAGTGTCAGCGCGGTGCGCACCATGACGCCCACCGGCCCGCCCGCGTAGGCCTCAAGTCGAGCCGCAATTACGGTCTGAACGTCTTGGTCAGAGCGTTCGGTTTCGAAGACGACGTTGCCGCTGGCAATATAGGTTTGAACCCTACCAAAACCTTCAGCTTCACACATGGCCTTCAGCTCGGCCATGGGCAATTTGCCAGTGCCCCCGACATTTACGGCCCGTAATAGCGCGATGAACACGGTCATAGGCCCAAATCTACCCGCCTGAGGCGTCGCCTGTATGCAGATATCTTGTCGGGTTTGTTCAAGAACTCGACCCGCCTGTGCTAGAGCCTCTAAATCCCATAATCAAACAAAAATCGAGGGGTTTCATGGGGTCTTTAGTGGTGACAAAACGAGCTGTCCTATGCGCCAGCGCGGCGATGGCCGCAATCATGGGCGCATCGCCAGTGACCAGCTGGGCGGCAGAAACCGCAACAACTGCGGACGCTGCCAGTTCGGTGGCCGAGATTATCGTCACCGCGCAACGCCGCGAGCAAAAGCTTCAGGACGTCGGCATTTCCGTCACCGTGCTTGGTAAGGATGACATCAGGAACCTCGGCCTGACGACGGCAACGGATATCACCCGCGCCGTCCCCAGCCTGAAGATGAACGCCTATTCCACCTCTCAGGTGGTGTTCAATATTCGCGGCGTGTCGCAAAACGATTATGGCGACCAACAAGAGCCGCCGGTGGCCGTGTATCAGGACGACGCCTATGCGAGCTCGATCACCACCGCCAGTTTCCCCATTTTCGATCTGGCCCGGGTCGAGGCGCTGCGCGGACCCCAGGGCACACTCTTCGGGCGCAACGCTACGGGCGGCGCGGTTCAATTCATATCCAACCAGCCGACCAAGGATTTCGAAGGCTATGGCAGCTTTACTTACGGCCGTTACAATCAGACCATAGCTGAAGGCGGGATCTCCGGCTCGCTGAGCGACACTGTTCGGGCGCGCCTGTCGGGCATTTACGATCGCGATACCGGCTATATCAAATCCCTGGTCCCCGGCGTGCCAGACCGCGGCGCAAACAACCACTGGGCCCTGCGTGGCATTCTCGCCTGGGAGCCCAATGATCAGCTCAAACTGCGTCTGACAACCCGCTATTCCGCCGCCAATCATGAACGGCAGGCCGGCCTTTATTCCAGCGAACCGGCCTGTCCCAATGCCAATTTCCAGGGTGAGTTCTTAAGTCCCACTGTCACCTGCGGCTATTCGGGCGCGGTGCTTGGCGGCACGCCGGTACCGGGCAGCACGGCCACGGGCTTTCAAAACAGTGCCATCACTCCGTCGCGGGGCGGCAATCCCTGGGCAACCGAGGAAACCACAGACTCTTTCGTCGACCGCAAGCTCTTTGGTACCACCTTGCGCATCGAGCGCAAGCTCGCAGGCTTTGATATCGTCTCGATCAGCGATTACCAGCACATGAACAAATACTACCAGGAGGGGGGCGATGCCTCTCCCGATGGCGGGGTATTTTTCTATCAGGGGGCGCGGGTCAATCAGGTGTCTCAGGAACTCCGCGTTTCCCGCAGCTTCGATCGCCATCAGCTGGTGTTCGGGGCCTTTCGCATGATCATCAACGGCAACTATACCGGCAAATTCGCCACCCCGTTCAATGGCTATAACCCCACGATTACCTTTAGCCAGCGCACCCGGTCTTTCGCCTTTTTCGCTCAGGATGAGTATAGGCTCACCAACAAGATCAAGCTGATCGGTGGTCTGCGCTATTGGCAGGATGCCAAGCGTGCCTCCTATTATGGCAGCGAGCCCAGCTCGGGTGTTTCGGTCACCTTCAGCCCCAACCTGATCAGCTTCAGTGAAGGCGGTGTGGTTCAACCCGGCACCGGAATCACTGTGACCACAGCCAATGCGACCCCGACGTTTCGCGGCCTGACGGCGCGGGCGGAGATCGACTTCAAGCCGGTGGATAATCTGTTGCTTTATGCCAGCTATAACCGCGGTAGCAAAAGTGGTGGCTTTACCCTCTCCACCGGCACGCCGGTTCTGGGCACCGAGGCGGCTTTCCTCAATGGCATCCCTTATAAACCCGAGGTCTTGAACGCCTGGGAAGTGGGCGAAAAGTTCACGCTTAACCGCAGCACCAGCCTGAACCTGGATGGATTCTATTACAAATACAGTAACTACCAGGCCTTCGCCCAATACGGCCCGGTGCAGAACGTAGTCAATCTGGCCGCTCGTGAATATGGCCTGGAGGCTGAGGTCAATGCCCATCCGATCCGGGGTCTGACCCTGCAGGTCGGGGCGTCGCTTCTCGACAGTAAGGTGTTCAATATTCTGCTGCCCGATCTGGCCACGGTAGTGACGCACAATCTGCCCCAGGCTCCCCACGCCTCAGGCAATGCCCTGGCGCGCTATCAGTTCCCCCTGGTTGGCGGCACCGGCTCAGTGCAGTGGGATATCCTCTATTCGGGGGCCTTCTGCTTTACCGTTCTGTGCGCGCCGGTTGAGCGTGAGCGGGCCTATTCGGTACAAAACCTGCGCATCGGCTTTGTCAGTCTGGACAAGCGATGGGAGATCGCCGGCTTTATCGACAACCTAACCAACCATGCCTATCGCAGCTATGCCTTTGACAGTTCATTGTTCGCGGGCCTCGTCGCTGGCGTCTACGCCAAACCCCGCACCTGGGGCCTGACCGCAACCGTCCACTTTGGCGGCAGCCGGTAGGGGGCAGACGAGACGTTTTTGCTGCAGAGCTGCTCATATGCACCCCGTGATTGGGGGTTCCTTTTGGATGCCGATAGGGGGTCAGGAATGGGCGGCGATTGACAGGTAGTGAACTCGAGCAAATTGCCGCTTTGTAAATTCAGCGATTGTGACGGCGACATTTTTCAGGACCGCCTCGTAGGACGCAATCTCGCCATAGAAAGCCTGCGTGGGATCCCGCGTCAGCGCAATGCGGCCCCGGCGGACCTCGCTGCGTCGGCGATGCGCGTGGGAGTGTGGACAAAGATACGCCCGTATCTGGAAGCCGTGACCGCAGATGCGTGAGGCACCGCGAAACAACGGTGCGTTCAGAGCCTTTGGGACGGCAAACGCGGCGTCAAGCGTATTTCGCAAAGGACGACCCTGAGCAGCCTCCAATTTTGCGCGTAACAAATTATCTTGCGCCTAGCCTTGATTCTTGTGCCTAAATTCGTCATTCTTGCGCATATATCCTACGCGCAGGAATACCGATATTGGCCAACCACATCCCCAAGGCGGCTCTCACGGCTCTGGAAGATCTCGTCAGACGGGCCGCAACGGGCGTGTCCTCGTCCGACATATTGCGCGGCCTGACCAACCCCGTTGCGCCCCGCACCCTGCAATATCGGCTACGCCATCTGGTCAAGGGCGGTCGGCTGGTTATGGAAGGTGGGGGGCGGTGGGCGCGATATCGCATGCCCGATTTCGCAATGGCTCCGTGCGCCTATGGCGGGGTGTTCGAGGGTGCCGATGATGACAGCATCGTGCTTTTGTCCAAGGCGGGCGCGGCGGTTCGTGACTATGTTCGTCTGCCGTTGGGCGCGCGAAAGCCGGTCGGCTATAGCCGCGCATTCCTCGACGCTTACCGGCCGAATGTCACCTTTTACCTAACCGAACAGGATCGCGCGAAATTGGCGGCGGTGGGTTGCCAACCAATCGCGGCGCAGCCGGCCGGAACCTTAGCGAAACAGATTCTGGGCCGGCAGTTGATCGATTTCGCGTGGAATTCCAGTCGCCTGGAGGGCAACACCTATTCGCTGTTAGATACAAAACGCCTCATCGAGTTTGGCAAGGAAGCGGAGGGCCGATCGCAGGGCGAAGCCCAGATGATTCTGAACCATAAGGACGCGATCGAATTTCTGGTGAACGGGGTCGACGACATCGGCTTCAATCGCTACACCTTACTTAATCTGCACGCCTTGCTCGCCAACAATCTGCTGGGTGACCGCTACGCGGCCGGCAGGCTGCGCCGTATCGCGGTGGGCATTGAACGGTCGGTTTTTTATCCTTTGGAACTGCCGCAGCTGATCGAGGAAAATTTCGATCAGATTCTAGCGACGGTCGCTGCGATCAGCGATCCGTACGAGCAGGCGTTTTTCGTCATGGTCCATCTACCCTACCTGCAACCGTTTGAGAATGTGAACAAAAGGGTGTCGCGGCTGGCGGCGAACATCCCCCTTGTTCTGGGCAACCTGGTGCCGCTCTCTTTCACCGACGTGCCGCGACGCGATTATATCGACGCCATGCTGGGTGTGTATGAGCTTAACAGTATCAGCCTTCTCAAGGACGTTTTTCTCTGGGCCTATGCGCGCTCTGCTGATCGCCACGCCGCCGTGCGCCAGACGCTTGGAGAGCCGGACCCTTTCCGGCTACTTTACCGAGAGCCCATGCGGGACCTGGTGGCCGATCTCGTCCGCACCCGCGTCGCACGGCGTGACGTGCTGGCGCGCATCGCCGCCGGGACGCTGAAGACGATCAGCCCACGCGACCGCGACCGTTTCGCCCAGGAGGTGGAAGCCGAACTCACCAGCCTGCACGAAGGCAATTTCGCCCGCTATCGTATCCGCCCCTCGGAATTCGCGGCCTGGCGACAGGTCTGGGACGGGCGCTGGCCAGCTGGAATGGCTGAACCTGCTCCCGCTACTGATCGCTAAGCACCCTGCACGCCGCTACCCGTCCGCTTCGCTTGCGCCAGCCGCTAGCAGGCGTTCGACATAGGCGGCGAATGAGCGCCAGACCTCAATGTGGAAATGCTCCGGCTCGCGCCGCCACAGCACCACCTCGGCCTTGCCGATCAGGGTTCGGGTGCACATGCCCATAGGGAAGGCTAACGGATCAAGGTCGAGAGGGCAGCCGATGGCCAGGATCGTCTCGGCCTGGGGCCCTGTGACGCCGAGGCCGATCTGCCGGTCGCTGATTTCCACCAGGCTATATGGGCCAGGGATGAGCGGCGTCGACGGCACCGGCCCGGTCGTCGGCAGCAACAGCAACCATTCATCCGGACCCAGCCACAGGGCCGCGCGATCGCCTTCGACAAAGGCCCGGCATGGCGTTTGTGGTAGCTGTAGACCCAGCATCGACTGAACCTCGGCCAGGGCCTCAGGCGCGCAGCGCAAGCTGTAGCGGCGGGCATCGCCGGTGCGGGCAATCGGTTCAGCCATTCACCCGCTCCCCTTGCGGATCGATAAAGACCGTCCCGCAGACGGTGACCGGAATGCGGCCGTCAGCCATAGGCACATAGATGGTTTCGCCCACCCTTGCCCGACCACCGGCGAGCATGGCCAGGGCGATTGAACGCCCCAGGCTGGGGCTGAAATAGGCGGAGGTCACATGCCCGATCAAGGGGATGGGCACTTGGGTTGCGGCAGTGGCGCAAAGCTGAGCTCCCTCCTCAAGGACGGTGTTCGGGTCATGGGTAAAAAGGCCCACGAGCTGTTTGCGGCCTGAATCGCGCATTGCCGGTCGGTCCAGAGACCGTTTGCCAACAAAGTCCCGCTTCTTTTTGCCGATCGCCCAGCTAAGGCCGACATCGTCGGGCGTTGCGGTGCCGTCCGTCTCCTGGCCGACGATGACAAAGCCCTTTTCCGCCCGCAGGACGTGCATGGCCTCGGTGCCGTAAGGGGTGAGGCCAAACGCTTGCCCAGCAGCATAGACTTTGTCCCAAACCTCGCGAGCACGACCGGCTGGGACATTGATTTCGAACCCAAGCTCACCTGTGAAACTGACCCGCATCAGCCGCACCGGAATGTCGCCGATCTGGGCGTCAGCGACGCACATGTGCGGGAAGGCCTGAGGCGAAATGTCCAGGTTCTCAATCAAAGGGGACAGAATATCCCGAGCTTTAGGACCCTGGAGGGCAATCACCGCCCACTGTTCGGTGGTCGAGGTCAGCCACACCCGAAGGTCCGGCCATTCGGTCTGTAGATAGTCCTCCATCATCGCCATCACCGCCGCCGCGCCGCCCGTGGTGGTGGTCACGTGGAAGCGGTCTTCGGCCAGGCGGCCAACGACCCCATCATCAGATACGAACCCATCCTCGCGCAACAGAACACCATATCTGCAACGCCCTATGCCAAGTTTTGCCCAGGCATTGATGTAGAACCGCTCCAGGAATAGGGCCGCGTCCGCTCCGACCACCTCGATCTTGCCCAGGGTTGAGGCGTCAAAGATCCCGCAAGCCCCACGCACGGCAAGGCACTCTCGGGCCACGGCGGCGTGCATGTCCTCCTGGCCCCGGGGAAAATAACGGGCGCGCTTCCATAGGCCCACGTCTTCGAAGACAGCACCGGACTGTTCTGCCCAGCCGTGCAGGGGCGTTGTCCGTACCGGGTCAAACAGAAGTCCGCGCGAGCGTCCGGCCAGGGTGCCGAAACTGACAGGCGTGTAGGGGGGGCGAAAGGTGGTCAGCCCAACATCGGGTACGGGAACCCCCAGGGCCTGGGCAACGACACCCAGAGCGTTGAGGTTGCTGGTCTTGCCCTGATCTGTGGCCATGCCGATGGTGGTATAGCGTTTGACATGTTCGATGGAGGCAAAGCCCTCGCGGGTCGCCAGCAGGATATCTTTGACTGTCACGTCATTTTGAAAATCAACAAAGGCCTCGCCGGCCCCGCCTTGCATTGCCGGCGCACCGATGACGCCCGGGCCAGCCAAGCCTTCGCTGGCGCAGGTGCCCACAGCACGCACCGCCTCAGGCGATTTGTCTACCACGAAGGCCAGGCGGTCTTCATCCCAGACCAGCGAGCCTCTGGATTGCGAGAACAGGCTGATGTTGGGGGTAAAGCCGCCGGCCATGAGGATCGTGTCACAGCCAATACGCCTGCCACCGGCCAGCCGCAGGGCCGCTACCCGCAGCCGGCCCGAGGTCCCGGTGATGCGCGCGCCGGTGATCACGCGCAGGCCGGCCGCGCGCGCCTTCGCCAGAAGGGCGGGATCGGGGTCTTGCCTCACGTCGGCGACAACGGCGATGCCAATACCGGCGGCCTGCATCTGCAGGGCGACGTCGTAAGCGCTGTCGTGCGCTGTCACCAGGGCGACGCGTCGTCCCACACTGACCCCATAACGCTGCAAAAAGGTAAGGGCGGCACCGGCCAGCAGGATGCCTGGCCGGTCGTTACCGGCAAAGACCAGCGGTCGCTCAATCGCTCCGGTCGCCAGAACCACTTCTTTGGCCCGAACCTGCCACAGGCGTTCACGCGGTTGGTCGGGGGTGGGATCACCGAGGTGATCGGTCAGGACTTGGCAGAGGCCGATCAGGTTGTGTGGATAATAGCCAAACGCTGTCGTGCGGCTCAATATTCTCACCCGAGGATGACTTGTCAGGGCCCCGAAGTCTTCGCCTGATCGAGGTTGCTCATCGCACAGGATGACCCGCGAGCCTTGGGCCGCCGCCGCGCTCGCTGCCGCCAGTCCTGCTGGGCCGGCCCCGACCACCAGTACATCACAGTGGGCATAGCGATTTGTATAGACATCCGTGTCCGGTGCCGTCGGCGCAACCCCCAGCCCGGCTGCGGCTCTGATCACCGGTTCGTAGAGGTGCGCCCAGGCTTTGGCTGGCCACATGAAGGTCTTGTAGTAAAATCCTGCCGGAATGAACCGCGCCAACAGGCTGTTTACTGCGCCTATATCCCAGGCAAGGCTTGGCCAACGGTTCTGGCTGGTAGCGACCAGGCCGTCATACAGTTCCACCTGAGTGGCCCGCAGATTGGGGGTGACGCGCGCCGCATCGCGGATCACCGTGACCAGAGCGTTGGCTTCATCCGATCCGCATGCCATGACCCCGCGGGGCCGATGGTATTTGAATGAGCGCCCCATCAGATGCACGCCGTTGGCCAGCAGTGCCGAGGCCAGGGTATCACCGACAAAACCGCCATAGGT
>JAYTXQ010000068.1:0-23410 GCA_043742825.1 Caulobacteraceae bacterium
TAATGCCAAGCTAATCGACGGGTGAATTTCCGGTGAGCGGCACGGCTATTTCAAATCGCGCTTCGCCGCCAGCTTTCGAAGAGGCGACAGTTCCGCCGATTTGCCGTACGAGCACGTTGACTGCCTTACGGCCCAAACCGTTCGCGTTATTGGGGCAAAAATCAATTGGAACACCTGGCCCGGTATCACTAAGTGTCAGAACAGGCGCTTGTGGCTGTGCCGCGAGCCTGACAACGACGCGGAATTCCGCGCCGGTACCGCTATATTTACAAGCGTTTGTTATCAGCTCATTAGCGGCAATACCGAGCGGCACCGCCTTAGCCCCTGGCAACTGAACCGTGTCGGTTTGTACATCAAAAGCTATCTTGCCTCCACCAAGTGTCTGTTCGATGTATTGGCAAAGATCACGTAAATATTTTCCGAACTCAATCGTTGCAATATCCTGATCCTTGTAAAGACTCTGACGAGCCGAGCTATCGCAAGAACCCGCGCCGACGCGGCCGTAAGCGCATCCTTTGTATCGACCGTGCGCGCAATCGACCGCTGGAGATTTAGGAGGCTACAGACAATTGCGAGGCTGTTCTGGACGCGATGCTCAATTTCCCGGGCAAGCAATTCTTTGTCAGTGATCGCCTGGCGAAGCTCGTCTTCGAGACTGATCCGCTCATAGAGATCATAGAAATAACAGACAACGCCGTCGCTGCCATCGGGCAATGCGATCCGCTTGAGGTGCCAATCATAGGCTTCGGTAGCGTCAATATTGGCCCGTTGATCTGTGGAGCCCAGGCTGACATAGGGAAGGCCCGGTTCCAAGGTCTCCTCGAATTGCACAAGCGCCTCGCTGGCAAAGGGTTCGCCCCAGGCCAGCCTGAGGACCTCAGCAATGTCACGTCCGATCAAGGGATCGATCTTGCCGAAGGCTTTCGCCCTGCCTTCACTGATTTCCACAAGCCTGAGCGCCTTATCGACAGCATAAATGTCAAAAGGGCAATTACGGACCAGCAAGGCGAAAGTCTCGGCATTGCGCGCAAGCTGCAAACGCGCTTCGGTAAAATCGCTTTGAACGCCAACCCATTCGCGGATATTACCGGCATTATCCAAAACCGGAACCGCGCGGATCGCGAAGCGTCGCCACGCGCCATTTCGCCGATGCCCGCGCGCCAGTGGCCGAGCTTGTGGCGATAGGCGTCCCCCCGTGCCGACATCAGCGTCGTCGCCAGCAACGCAGACGGCGAGCATACCCATCACGGGCCGCTTGCCAGCAAAGTGATAGCCCGGAACGCCGGTGAAGATGCTGGCATGGGAGCCGCCATTGGCGGAGGCTTGTGTGCAACTGGCGGACTGCTAGCCGGCCTGGGCCTGATGGCCATCCTCCGGCTCGGCCCGGTGGTGGTGGCTAGCTGGTGTCCGCAGGCGTTGGCGCGTTGTTTGCCGCCGCCGCCAGTGGCGCGACGGGCGGCCTAGCGGGCGCTCTCATGCATGCCGGGCTCGGAGAGAAGTATGCCCCCGTCGATGCCAAGGGTGTGCGTCGCTGGGGCTCCGTTGCGCGCGGGCGTGTGGATGGTGCTGACTAGGCTCCGGCGGAAACCGCCCTGCATCGATTCCATGCAGTGGACGTGGCCACCCGAGGAGACGCCTACCATACAACGGGGTAGTCAGCGTTCGGCCCGGCGGCCCCGGCCTATTCGGCTGACGAGGTGATGCGTGAGCGAAACACCTAAATGCCGCCCGTTTAACAATGTTTCCCCCAGCGCGATGCCCTCGGGGGTTGCGGAGGTGAACCCAAAAAATTCCGTAGCGACCTAAACGGCGGGCGACTTGGAAGCCCGTCATCGGTGCCATTGCACGCCCTCCCTCAGTCGACACGCCCCGGCTGATTTCAAACTGCCCCAATACCGAATTTGGTTTGACAGTGCCTCTCGAGAGTATATTCGGCGTTATCCCTTTGGTTCTCCCGACGCGGGCGTTGTGAAAGGCACAGCGGGACAGACACATGACCGACCATGGCGAGCAGGTAGGGCAATTGCTCAGTACGCCGGATTTGGCGGGTGTGCTTGAGAGTGATCGATTCCGGCAATTTCTCGATCAGGTGCCGATAGCAATCGCCGTATCTGAACTTAATCCAGCCGAACGGGTCGTCTACGCAAATATCGAATTCGAACGACTTACCGGCCAAGCGGCGGTGGACCTCGAAGGCAAGCCCTGGACATCCCTGCGTGGATGCGCCGCAGGACCAAATGACGAGCGGCCGCTCAGCGAGGCTCTCGTCGGCCAGCAGGATTATATTGGGCCCTTCGCCTTCGAAAACGGCGGAGAGGTGCGCACGGCCGATGCCTGGTCAAACATCATTCAAGATGATGATGGCGCACCCGTTTTCCGATTGGTCGCTCTCGTTGGGCTGGCCAATCGCAGCGACGTGGATGTGAGCGATTTCGAGCAGCATATCCGCGATAAGGATCTCCAACTTCGTGAGCTTCAACATCGGGTCGCCAACAATCTGCAGATGATCACCGCGCTCCTGCGCATCGAAGCGCGCAACGTGCCTGACGGTGCAAAGGATGAGCGGTTTGATCGGCTTGCCGGGAGAATTGAGGCGCTTGGCCTATTGTATCGGGCCCTGTCCGACGAAGGGACATCTGCGACCGTTGATCTTGGGGCCTACCTAAGCCAGGTCGCATCAGCCGTCATTCAGGCTCATGCGATCGAGGGAATCCACCTCGATCTGCAGGTTGATACTTGGCCGGTATCGATCAACGTAGCGATGCCTGCGGGTCTCGTTGTCAATGAACTGCTGACCAATGCGCTTAAACACGCATTCAAGGGCCGTGATGGCGGCGTAGTCATGATGCACAGTCTGGTCGATGACGCAGGATGTCGCGTCATCGTGGCCGACGATGGCGTTGGGCTTCCTCCCGGTTCTATTTGGCCCCCGTCGGGGAAACTGAGCAACCTAATTGTTGTGTCGCTTCGTCAAAATGCTAATGCGCAGGTTAAAGTCGATTCGCAGCCGGGCAAAGGCTTACGTGTAACGATTTTCTTTAGGCGCGCGGATGCTGTCCCTCAAGAACTCGACTGACCTATTGGTTCATCGAACGCCACGCATGTCTTTCGGCATCAAAGCCCGTTCGATACTTTGGGAACTACACACACCTTAACGCACTCTGCGTACCAGGAGGCTCAGGTTGCATGAAGGAATTTTCAACCAAGTCACGCACGATGGTGCCGGCACTTTCCCTGGTATCCTGTGCTACTGGCCCTGCGTCAGTGCAGGTAACCGCTCAAGCTGCGGGTTCCACCTATTTCAGTCTCGGTGCACCAACACTCTACAAAGCCGGTTCGGGCCTGGAGTTAATGGGTCGCGTTGGTCGACACTCTCGCACAATCTCGTTGCCGCCCCGAGAGGTCCGAATTGAGCATCTGTCGGCGTCGGGCGCGCTATTGGATTTCACGCTCGCGCAGCTCGGCCCTGGCCGCCAGCGGCCTAGCCCAGTGGCTGGCCAATTCCGGCACCACCATGACCTTCCCGATCAGACTGACCAGTATCGGCCTGACCGGCACCTATGGCATCTGCGCAGCTGTCTCGATGCCCTTCGTCTGGCGTCCCGTCCACGGAACGCCAAGTCGCGCGCTGGAAGATATAGTGGGATAGACTGTTCGCGTGTCCCCAGTCCAGCCCGCGAGCCTTGCCGATGCATCTGACCTGGCAGAACTACACGCCTGCGCTTTCGAGGCATCTTGGAGCGCAGATGAGATCTCGACGCTCCTAATCATGCCTGGAACCTTCGCGTTTCAGGTGCCGGGGGCGGGGTTCATCCTTTGCCGGCAGGCTGCGGACGAAGCGGAGGTCCTGACCTTAGCGATTGCCCCAGAGTACCGCCGTCAGGGGCTCGCCGGTCGGCTGCTTGACGTGGCCATTGCTGCGGCCGTCAAAGTCGGAGCTACCGCCGTTTTTCTTGAGGTTGCCGCAAACAATACCCCCGGCCTTGGCCTCTATGCCGCCGCCGGTTTCATCCAGGTGGGTCGACGACGCAGGTACTATAGCACTGCATCAGGAGGTATCGACGCCCTGATCCTGCGGCGAGGCGCTTAACAGATGCGCGCTACAGGCCTAAAGGAGAGTTTCACTCCCGCCTGGACCTCGCCTTTGGATCACCTGGAAAAACTCTGTGTCGAAAAGGGTCTGCGCATGACCGACCAGCGCAGGGTGATCGCCCGCGTGCTGTCCCTGGCCGCCGACCATCCGGACGTTGAGGAATTGCATCGCCGCGCGCATGCAGTCGATCCTCACATTTCTATCGCCACGGTCTATCGCACTGTGCGTCTATTTGAAGAGGCGGGCATCATCACCCGGCATGAGTTTCGTCAGGGCCGCTCGCGCTATGAAGAAGCCAGCGACGCCCACCACGACCACTTGATCGACATGAAAAGCGGCGCAGTGATCGAATTTGTCGACGATGAGATCGAAGCCTTGCAGACGGCTATTGCTAAACGCCTGGGCTACCGCCTAGTCGACCACCGCCTGGAACTCTATGCGGTTCCAGTAGAGGAGTAAGACAGAGGATGGGGCACAAAATACCTTCGCCGCTCGCAGGATAAGGCTTTTTCAATGTAGCAATCACCGTTTTCTAGGCCACCTGCCCGGCTGCCCAGCCGCTGGCCCAGGCCCATTGAAAATTGTAACCGCCCAGCCAGCCGGTGACATCGACAACCTCGCCGATGAAGAAGAGGCCGGCGACGGACTTCGCGTTCATAGTGCGCGAGTCCAGCTCATCGGTATCTATGCCGCCAACCGTAACCTCGGCAGTGCGATAGCCTTCGGACCCTACTGGCTTGAGGTGCCAGTCATTGACCGCTGTGGCTAAAGCTCTGAGACTCTTGTCAGAGGTATCGGCAATATTGCCTGAGCCCCCCTGCCAATCGCTGATGGCTGCTGCAAGGCGGCGCGGCAGATGCTCTGACAGGATGGTAGCGACAGACTGGCGGGGGTGGTTACGGCGAGCCGTTCGCAGCATCTCGAATATTTCCAGGCCTGGGGCCAGGTTGACCACAACCTCCTGGCCTTCGCGCCAATAGGAGGAAATCTGCAGAATCGCTGGACCGCTCAGGCCCCTGTGGGTGAACAGCATGGATTCGTCAAAGGCCGCCTTGCCGCAGGTGACGCGCGCCGGCAGGGCGACCCCCGCCATGGGCTTCAAACGCTCCAGCATGCCCACTTCGAAGGTCAGAGGCACCAGCGCTGGGCGCGTTGGGACGATTTTCAGGCCAAACCGGGCGGCGAGATCATAGCCAAAGCCGGTGGCTCCCATCTTGGGAATCGATTTGCCCCCCGTGGCGACGACAACAGAACGGCAGGCCACATCCTGGCCAGCACACATCAGCTTAAATCCCGGGCCAGTTTTCTCCAGACTTTCGGCCCCTTGACCAAGCCGTAAAACCACACCGGCACCGCGCATCTCCGCGAGCAAGAGCTCGACGATCTGACGCGAGGAGTCGTCGCAGAAAAGCTGCCCGAGGGTCTTCTCGTGCCAGGCAATGCCATGCCGCTCAACCAGAGCGATAAAATCCAAGGGCGTATAACGTCGCAGAGCGGAGATGCAGAACCTGGGGTTGCCCGACAAAAATTCCGCCGGGCTGGTGCGGGTATTGGTGAAGTTGCACCTACCGCCGCCGGAGATACGGATCTTTTCACCAGCGGCCCGGGCATGATCGATCACCAGCACCTTACGGCCCCGCTTGCCAGCCTGAATGGCGCACATCATCCCTGCCGCCCCGGCCCCGATCACTACAACATCAAAATCTTCCACGCCTTGCTCCGTTGAAGACTGAGGCGATACCCCGTTCGCGTTGCTGCGCAAAACCTTCTGAGTCCAACTGGCGAATCAATTGACCCGTGCCTGCCGAGACTAGCGCGTAACGCCGGCACCCTCGCCCATAGGCGTTGGATTTAGAATACGCCTCTCGTATCGCTGGCGTCTCGCCGGCATTTTTACCCGAACGTTGTCACTCGCGCCGCCGTCAGAAAGAGCCGGCGAGACGCCGGCGGTACGACCAAACGCCAAAGGGCGAGGGCGCTGGCGCTGGCGCTGGCGCTACGGGATGTGCCTGAAAGATGTGAGTCTGTGCTCGGGAGAGTCGGTATAAGCTCGCCACTATGGCCTGGACCCGAGTTTATGACGAAGCTGAACCCCAACGGGTCAACCGCTGGCTGGCGCAGAACGGCGTGTGCTCACGCCGGGAAGCGGAGGGCCTGATTGCGCAAGGGCTGGTCAGCATTGACGGCGAGGTGGTCACCGACGCGGGCCGCAAGATCGCATCCGGCCAAAGCCTTACCCTCGCTGACGCCGCTCACAGCCAGCTTACCGGGGCCCTGACGCTGATGTTTCACAAGCCCGTCGGCATCGTCTCCTCGCAGCCAGAACCTGGGCAGACCCCCGCTGTGCGCCTGCTCACCCGCAGGACACTGGTCGGCGAGAGCCCAACGATCCCCGACCGAGACAGTCGTCTGGCCCCGGTCGGCCGGCTGGATATGGATTCGCGCGGCCTGCTCCTGCTCTCCGAAGACGGCGTTGTCGCGAAGGCGGTGATCGGCCCGGAATCTGTGCTGGAAAAAGAATATAGGGTTCGGGTCGGCGGGGAGGTTACTGCGGCGAAATTAAAATTGCTGCGGCACGGACTGAGACTGGACGAACGACAATTGAAACCCGCGACCGTCATCCAGACCGCGCCCGGAGACCTGACGATCATCCTCACCGAAGGCCGCAACCGCCAGATCCGCCGCACGTGCTCCCTGGTCCGTCTGACCGTGCTCGACCTTCTGCGCGTACGCGTCGGACCGATTGAACTGGGAGACCTGCCGCAGGGGCGGTGGCGGGTGCTCAGCGGGGAGGAGCGGGCGGCGTTAATTGCCTAGGGCGGCGGGCCTCAACCGCGAAATATTTCTGTGCCTGGGCGATCTGGGGTTTCTGCAGAAAAAACCTACCCCACCAAGACCGTGCGGTCGCCGTCCAGGCTCAGTTGTAAGCGCAGGGCCAGGGTGCCGCCGAAGTAACGCGCTGTCCAGCCGGCGGAAGCGGCCGGGCATCCGGCCGACCTGCTGCGGTGAAAAACAGCGTAACTTCACCGGTATTCGGCTCCAGGACCGCAGATCCAGACCATTGCCGCGAGCCGGGAGAAAAGCGCTCCGCCACGATGTCGCCCAGATCAGTCCATGCAGCGTCTCGCTCAAGCAGCAGACGAATGCGCGCTCAGTCATGCCGCAGATCGGGGTCAGGATCATGCGGGGCCGAGAGGATCATCCAAAGCGCGCCGCCACCGCTTGAGCGTGCCGGCGCCCCATCCGCAAGGGCCAGGGGCCACATATCCCAGAGGTCGTGATCGGCCAGAATGGGTGCCACATGCGCAGCGGTAATCTGGGGGGATTGATTGTCAGCCCCGATGCATACAATCGCGACATGCTGCGCCAACCAGGCAGACGTCACGGCCCAACCCCGCCGGAACCGGAGTTGCCGACACAGATGCGCAAAACCAGAGTCAACCTCCACGCCTTCCTTGAACGTTCTACCTTAGCAGGCGCGACAGCTTTTTCAACAATCGATTGCAATTGCCGGTTAGGACTTGAGCGAGGAACCCCTGACAATCAGCTCCACCGGCAATTCCAAGGACTCCGTCGGCTCACCGGCTGCAAGTCGCAGGACCCGATCCACCAGGTGAACCGCGCCGCTCTGGACATCCTGGCGGATGGTTGTGAGGGACGGATTAGTGTGCGCAGCGACCGGGGTATCGTCAAAGCCGACCACGCCGACATCCTGGGGCACACTGCGACCGGCGTCGTTGAGTGCCCGTATCATCGAGATGGCGATCAGGTCAGAAGCGGCCACAACGCCGTCCAGATCAGGTGCCTGAACGATCAGAGGGCCGGTCTCCCGATAGGCAGTTTCCGTTTCGAAATGGGAATCAACGACCAGGGCTGGGTCCCACGACAGGCCGCGACGACGGTGTGCCTCAACGAATCCTTCGAAACGCTGGACAATTTCAGGGGCCCGCCGATCCCCCACAAAGGCCAGGCGTCTGCGTCCGGCATCCAGAAGGTGAGACGCAGCCAGATCGCCTCCCATGCGGTTATCGGACCCCACTGTGGCATAGGAAGCCCCCGCGATACACGCGCCCCAGGCGACCACCGGCGTACCTCGGCGGGCGGCCAGATCAATTGCATCGTGGGCTAGGCTCTGGCCGATAACGATGACGGCATCGGCCCGGCGGGTATCGACGGCCCGAGATACCCATTCCTGATCGCGATCGAACACCTTTGACAGCAGCATATCGTAGCCATGCGACGCGGCCGCATCGGCGAGATGGCCCAGGATCAATGAGAAAAATGGGTCCGACAGGTGCTGCGCGGCGTCGTGAAACAGGGGGATAACCACCGCCAGGGTGCCGCTCTGGCGAGATCGCAGCGAGCGCGCAACCGGGTTGACGAAATAGCCATGCTGCTTGGACAACGCCTTAATGCGCGCCCGGGTCTTTACGGCAATAGCTGGGTTATCAGCGAGGGCGCGCGAAACTGTAGATTCGGACACCCCGGCCAGGGCGGCCATGTCTTTCATCGTCAATATGGCTCGGGGCCCAACCGGTGTCATGATAAGCCTCTATCAACGATTGCACAGATCGATATACGAAATCGCACGGGTGCCAATTATGGAGTGGGTTTCCCCCCGGGGCGTGTGGCGCTAAAGCCTGCGAGTCATGCGCCTTGCCTTTCTTGGAACCCCTGATTTCGCACTGCCCACTCTTGCTGCCTTGATGGAGGCCGGCCATGAGATTGCTTGTGTCTATTCCCAGCCCCCTGCGCCGCGCGGCCGCGGACAGACCTTGAGACGCTCGCCTGTGCATTCGTTTGCTGCACAGCGGGGCCTCAGCGTCAGGACGCCCGCTGACTTGCGTGCGCCGGAAGAGGTCGCTGCATTTTCAGCCTTGCAGTTGGATGCCGCTGTCATCGTGGCCTTTGGCCAGATCCTCAATGCCCCGGTTCTTGATGCACCTAGATTGGGCTGTTTTAACCTCCACGGCTCGATGTTGCCGCGTTGGCGCGGCGCGGCACCTATTCAGAGGGCGATCATGGCCGGCGATGCGGTCACCGCTGTTCAGGTCATGCGCATGACCGAGGGTCTGGACGAGGGGGCGATCCTGGCCTCAACCTCGCTGCGTATCGATGCTTGGGAGACGGCGGGCACCCTGCATGACCGTATGGCCCCTGCAGGTGCGGCTCTGATGGTATCAGCTCTGGCGGCGGTTGCGCGTGGCGGGGCGTTGGAGATCCCGCAGGCTCAGGAGGGTGCGACCTATGCCAGAAAGATTCGCCCCGCAGACACCCAGATTGACTGGAGCAAATCGGCCGAGGTGATTGATCGCAAAATACGCGGCCTCGCCCCTTCACCCGGAGCCTGGTTCATCGCGCCTTCCGACAAGGGACCGGTACGGATCAAGGCCCTGTTGTCGCAGCCCGCCGATGCCACAGGCGAGCCAGGCCGTGTGCTGGCCGGCACATTGGTGGTGGGATGCGGAACCAGAGCGGTGCAAATTCTGCGCGCCCAGCGACAAGGCCGCGAGGCCCAGGACGCCGAAGAGTTCCTACGCGGCTTTGCCCTTGGCCCCGGCACTCAGCTCTCCTGATGCCGCGCTATCGGCTGACTGTCGAATATGATGGCGGCCCCTATTGTGGCCTGCAGGCCCAGGCGGCCCTGCCAACAATCCAAAGCGAGATTGAAAAGGCCGTCCTGGCCTTTTGCGGCGAGCGCATCCGTCTGCATGCGGCTGGCCGGACCGATACGGGCGTCCATGCCACAGGTCAGGTGATCCACATTGACCTGACCAGAGACTGGCCGGCGTCCGTGGTCATGCGCGCGATCAACGCCCACCTCGCGCCGGCCCCCATTTGTATTCTCTCGAGCGAGGCGGTCACTGACGCCTTTCACGCCCGCTTTGCAGCCGTGGGTCGGCAATACCTCTACCGAATCCTCAACCGCCCCAGCCCACCGGCTCTGGATCGCGGAAAGGTCTGGCACGTCAAACAGGCCCTGGAGACCACGCGCATGGCCGCCGCCGCCCGGGCCCTGGTCGGGCTGCATGATTTCACCACCTTCCGCGACGCCGCCTGCCAGTCGGCGTCACCGATTAAGACTCTGGATCAAGCCTACGTAACCACCTCAGAAGACGAGGTTCAATTGATCTTTGCCGCCCGTTCGTTCCTGCATCGCCAGGTCAGATCCATGACCGGGTCGTTGGTGCAGGTGGGCCTTGGTCGCTGGAGCGTTGAGGCATTTGGTGCCGCCCTCGCCGCCTGTGACCGCACCGCCTGCGGGCCGGTAGCTCCGGCGCAGGGCCTCTATCTGACCGACGTCGCCTACGATGAAAACGTGGCGAAATAATCGGTGATCAGGCGTCGATAGATTTGCGACAAAGTGAGGATGTCGGCCACCGAGACACGCTCGTCCACCGCGTGCATGGTCGCGCCGACCAGACCCAGTTCGACGACCGGGCAAAGGGCGCGAATGAACCGGGCATCTGAGGTGCCGCCGGTTGTCGACAACTCTGGGGCCATCCCGGTGACAGCGGATATTGCCCGTTCGACCACGGCGGTGAAATCGCCAGGCAGAGTCAAAAACGCCTCGCCGCTGATCCTGGGTGTGACGATCACCCGGCCCTCAAACCCCTGGTTCGCTATACGGGCTTCGTCCGCAAGCCAGTCGGACAGAGCGGCACCAGTGTGGCTGGGGTTGAAGCGGATGTTCAGCCGGGCTGAGGCCTTTGCCGGGATCAGATTGGTGGTGGCGTTGCCCACATCGACGGTGGTGACTTCCAGGTTCGATGGCTGAAATCCAGTATAGCCATGGTCCAGCTCGCGAGCGCCAAGCCTGGCTAAGAGCCCGATCAGGATTGGCACCGGATTGGCCGCCTTGTGCGGATAGGCCACGTGCCCCTGCACGCCTTCGACGAGAATCTCGGCGTTGAGGCTGCCGCGCCGCCCGATCTTGATCATATCACCCAGCACAACGTTGGAGGTAGGCTCACCAACCAAACAGTGATCGATCACCTCGCCCTCCGCCGCCAGGGCCTGCACCACCTGGCACGTTCCATCCTCGGCGACACCCTCTTCATCGCCAGTGATCAGAAGCGAGATGGAGCCAGCAACCTCAGCCGGTATGGCGGCAATAAAGGCCGCGATGGCGCTTTTCATATCCACCGCACCGCGCCCGAAAAGCACCCCCTCGGTTACTTCAGCGGCAAAGGGAGCGAGCGACCAGGCGGCGGCATCGCCTGGCGGCACCACATCGGTATGGCCGGCGAAACACAGGTTCGGCCGCGCCGACCCGCGGCGGGCATAAAGATTCTCGATCTGGCGAAACTTCATCCGCCGACAGGTGAACCCCAACGTCGAAAGGGCCGCCTCGACAACATCCATGGCCCCACCGTCCACCGGGGTCACCGACGCTCGCCGGATCAGGTCACGGGCAAGGGCAACGGGGTCGATAGACATTGAGGCGTTCCTAATCCCGCAGCAGATCGTTGATGCTGGTCTTGGACCGGGTCTGGGCGTCTACGGTCTTGACGATCACAGCACAACTTAAGCTGGGGCCAATACCGTGCGGGTCTGGCAGGGCCCCTGGCACAACCACCGAATAGGGTGGCACAAAGCCGCGATGTACCTCACCGGTCTTACGATCGACGATCTTGGTGGAGGCACTGATGAATACCCCCATGGAAAGGACCGAGCCCTCGCCGACGATCACCCCCTCGACCACTTCCGAGCGGGCACCGATAAAGCAGTTGTCTTCAATAACCGTCGGGGCCGCTTGTAGGGGCTCGAGCACGCCGCCAATGCCGACGCCGCCCGAAAGGTGAACTCCCTTGCCGATCTGCGCACAGGAACCAACCGTCGCCCAGGTGTCGACCATCGTGCCGGTATCCACATAGGCACCGATATTGACGAATGAGGGCATCAGCACCACGTCCGGTGCGATAAAAGCCCCCCGGCGCACGACGCAGCCCGGAACGGCGCGAAAACCGGCGACGGTGAACTGAGCTTCGCCCCAGCCCTCGAACTTGCTCGGCACCTTGTCCCACCAGGGCCCGACCCCGTCGGTATCACCGCCCATGAGCTGATTGGCATTGATGCGAAACGACAGCAGGATCGCCTGCTTCAGCCACTGTCGCACGATCCATGTGCCATCGACCTTCTCAGCCACACGAATCTGGCCCGCATCCAGATAAGCGAGCGCTTTTGCCACGGCGTCACGGACAGCCCCAGTGGTCTGGGGTGACAGGCGGTCACGCGCGCCCCACCCCTCTTCAATCCGGGCCTGAAGATCGGACAGGTCGGCAGTCATCTACAGAGTCTCCCTAACGCGCGCATTGGCCAGAAACGGTGCCAGATGGGCCGTGCGATAATGAACAAAATCGGCTGTGCTGGCAGCGGCATGAGCGCCGACCAGGACCGTGGTCATCCCCAGATCAGCGGCCGGGGCCAGGTTGCGTTCAGCGTCTTCGAAAAAGGCTGTCGTGGCCGGATCAAGATCGTGGGCCGCGATGATTTCAGCAAAGGGTTCCGGCGCAGGCTTCGGCACCAGGCTGCCTGATCCGATGTGGAATACAGCTTCAAACAAGCCTTCGAGACCCAGGCGCTCCAGCACCCGTTCCGTATGCCGATCATCGGCGTTGGTAAAAATTAGCCGTCGACCTGGCAGGCGCATGAGTGCGGCGTTCAGGGCCTCGTCGCGCCGCAAACCCTCAAGCGGCAGATCGTGAAAGGCGGCGTGGAACGTCAAAGGCTCAATATCATGGTGCAGGTGCATGCCACGCGAGGTGGCCCCGTAGCGGGCCAGATAGTCTTTCTGGAGCCTGTAGGCCGGTTCCCATTCCAGACCAGTAACCTTCGCAACAAAGGCGGTCATGTGCGGATCCATCAGCGCCCCGACGCCGCTCTCGAGCGGATACAGGGTGTTGTCCAGGTCAAACAGCCAGGTGTCGATGTGGCGCAGGTCCACCCGCATCAGGCGCACACCAGGGTTCCGGCACCGTGCTCGGTAAATAGCTCAACCAGCATGGCGTGGGGGCGGCGACCATCCAGGATCACGACCGCCTCGACCCCGGCCTCGACCGCAGCGATGGCGGTTTCCAGCTTGGGGATCATCCCGCCCGTAGCGACTCCATCGGCGATGGCGGCACGCGCCTGCGTAACGGTAAGCTGCCGGATCAATTGACCACCTGAGTCCAAAACCCCGGCCACGTCCGTCAGCAGCAGCATGCGCTTGGCACCAAGGGCTCCGGCCAGAGCCCCAGCCACAGTGTCAGCATTGATATTATAGGTTTCCCCCTCCGCCGAGATCCCGATTGGGGCCACAACCGGCACATAATCGTCGTCCGAATTGATCAGGTCGAGGATCAGTTTGGGATCGACTCGGCTGGGTTCGCCGACAAAGCCCAGGTCGATCACCTCTTCCAGCCGCGAGCCAGGATCCTTGCGTGTGCGGGTCGCCTTGGTCACGGTGATCAGGTTGGCATCCTTGCCCGACAGCCCCACCCCGCGCACGGCTGCCGTCGCCCCCGCCTGCGTGATCCAACTGGCGATTTCCTTGTTGATCGCCCCGGAGAGCACCATTTCGGCTACCTCCATGGTGGCCCTGTCGGTCACGCGGAGCCCATCGACAAAGGTAGACTTGACCCCCGCCCGTTCCAGCATGCGTGAAATCTGCGGTCCGCCGCCGTGTACCACCACCGGGTGCAGACCCAACAGCTTTAGCAACACAGCGTCGGCGGCAAACAGTTTTGCCACAGCCTCCTCGCCCATGGCGTGGCCACCGTATTTGATCACCACGGTCTGGCGATCATAGGTCTGGATGAACGGCAGAGCCTCGGCCAGCGTCTTGGCTGTCGCCCAGCCCGGTTCTTCGCGGGGTTCGGTCACGAGCGGTCCTTTGAGGCAGTCTGGAGGTAGGCCGGCGCAGGCCCCGAAACGATACGAGGTGTCTTTGTCATCCCCACGCGGCGCTGACAATCTCCGCCCGCAGCTCAGCCAGACCGTCACCCTTCTCCGAAGAGGTGGCCAGAACCCGCGGGAAAGCGGCCGGGCGTTTGGCAATCGCGCTCAAGGTGCGTTCCGCGACAGCCGCCGCCTCACCGGCTTTCAGCTTATCGGCCTTGGTCAGGATGATCTGATAGGAAACCGCCGCCTGATCCAGGGCATCCAAAGCCTCATCGTCAGTGGATTTGAGGCCATGGCGGGCATCAATGAGCAGATAGGCCCGCTTCAGATTTGGCCGCCCTCGCAGATAGGCGCGCCCCAGGTCCTGAAACTTTTGCGCCGAAGAGCGTGACACCTTGGCAAACCCATAGCCCGGCAAATCCACCAGGCGCAGACGCTCATCCAGGGTGAAAAAATTGATCTCACGCGTGCGCCCAGGCTCGTTCGAGGCTCTGGCCAGCCGGTGACGACTGACCAGGGCATTGATCAGTGACGACTTGCCGACATTTGAGCGGCCGGCAAACGCGACCTCCGGCAGATCGGTATCGGGCAGTCCGTCCATATTCACCGCACCCATCATGAAGGCGGCCTGGTGGGCAAATAAAACCCGCGCCGCCTCCAACGCCTCAGCGTCGAAAACGGCTGTCTCGCTATCGGTCACCCGACTTCCACCGGTTTGGCCCTGAAGCGATCGAGCAAATCGTCAATCGGGTTGGAGACCTTATGGCGACGCATCAGGACATATTGCTGGGTGATGGTGATCAGGCTGCTCCAGGTCCAATAGATCAAAAGCCCCACGGCGTATTGAGCCAGAATGAAGGTGAAAAAGATCGGCATCAGCTTGAACAGCATCTGCTGGGTCGGATCGATACCGGTCTGTGGCGACATCGAGGTCGAGAGCATCATCGACGCCCCATAAGCGAGTGGCCAGATGCCCAGGTGCAGATATGTGGCAAAGATGCCGCCGACCAGGGGTGCCAGAGACGGATCCCAAGGGATCAGACCAAAGAGGTTCATGATCGTCGTTGGATCGCGGGCCGAGAGGTCGTGGATCCAGCCAAAGAACGGGGCATGATACATCTCGATGGTGACGGTAAAGACCTTGGTCAGAGCATAAAACACCGGGATGGGTAGTAGCATGGGCAGGCAGCCAGTGACCGGATTGACCTTCTCCCGTGCGTAAAGGGCCATCATTTCCTTTTGCTGGGCTGCAGGATCCTCTTTCAGGCGTTTCTGCATCGCCTGCATCTCAGGCTGAATTTTCTTCATCTTCACGCCCATCTCAAAGCCGCGATTGGCCAGGGGAAAGGTGAGCGCGCGAATGACAACGGTCAGCATCAGGATGGCGATACCGAAATTGGCCACGCCTGGAATGGTAAATCCTGGCGTCACTGTCGCGCCGTGGAAGAACAGTTCCAACAGGTAGAAAATCGGCTTGGTTATCGGCCAGAACCAACCCCAGTCTACGGCGTCGTCAAACCGGGGAATGCCGAGGGTTTTCTTGTAGAATTCCAGCACCGGAACCTTCTTGGCCCCGGCGAACAGATGCGTGGTCTCGGTTGTCTGACCGCCGACCGCGACGTTGCGCGCTGCCGCCAGATAGCCAGCCTCATAGACATCCTCCTCCGGAGTCGGCCCAGATTTGAAGCGCACCGCCTGTTGGACAGCCTCATTCTGCTCAGGGACAAAGGCGGTCATCCAATATTTGTCGGTGACGCCCAGCCAGCCCCCCTTGGAAGCCGCGTCCTTTTCGCCTTTGTTTTTCCAATCTTTATATGAGGTTTGTAAGAGGATGTTGCCCTTGTCGCCGTTCATGCCGATGGCACCTTCGTGCACCAGGTTGCTTTTGTTCGAGACCATCGGCAGGCCCTGGCGCTTGATCGCCGCATAGGGTGTGACGCTGATTGTCGCACCGGAACGGTTGGCGACGGTATCGGTGATCGTGAACATAGACTTGTCGTCCACGGCGATGGTTCGGGTAAAGGCTATCCCGGTTGGTGTGGCATAGGTCAGGATGACCGGCTTTCCAGGGCTCAATGCGCCGCCCGAAGTCTGTGTCCAAAGCGTGTCACTGTCCGGCAGCCCGGCTAGGTTCGCACCGATCCAGCGCGCTTCAGCGTAATAGGCCTCTGCAGTGCCTTCAGGTCGCAGAAGCTCAATCAGCGGCGAGTCCGGGGAAACCTCGGTGTGGTAGGCTTTCAGATGCAGATCATCAAAGCGGGCACCTTTAAGCGCGATTGAACCGGTGAGTGTCGGGGAATCAACGACAATCCTCGCGGTTCTCGCCAAGGCTTGGTCTCGCGACATGTGCACCGGAACGGCAGGGCCACTGGCCGTCATGGCGGTGGGCGCCGCGGCCAGGGCTTGAGCCTGAGCTTGCGCTTTAGCCGCAGACTCGCGGCGCATTTCTGGACCGACGAGAAAAAATTGATAGGCCATAATCAGGATCAACGCGATCGCGCCAAAACCGATCATGTTGCGTGTGTCTTTGTCCATGCTGCGGTCTGGCCAACTTAATGAGCGAAAAATCTGGCGATGACTCGCCTCCGATAGATCAGCGCTTCACGTCTGCGCTGAGCTTTATCAATGCGGTTTTCATGTCGTCAAGCAAACGCCCCCACGGTCGGCCGACAGTGCCAGCCCGGGCGATGAACACATAATCACACCCGGCCTCAACATGTAGGGGGGCCAGGTAACGCGCAGCTTCGCGCAGGCGCCGTTTGGCCCGGTTTCGCTGGACGGCTCCCCCAATTCGCTTGGTCGCTGTAAAGCCGATGCGGACCAGAGACATCGAGTCTTCCCGCTGCCTTGCCTGGGCGACAATGGCACCGCGCGGGCAGGCGTGCGCCTTTGCTGCCAAAAGAAAATCAGGCCGCCGACGTAACCGTTCTATGCAGACGAGTTCCATGCATGCCCCACCGATGCCCGGCGAAGGGCAAAAGCTATCAGGCTGTCAGGTGCTTGCGGCCGCGAAGGCGGCGACGCGCAACGATTTTCTGGCCGTTTTTGGTTGCCATGCGCGAGCGAAAGCCATGACGGCGTTTGCGAACAAGGCGGGACGGTTGGTAGGTCCGCTTCACGACGGGGCTCCAGGCATAAATGAGGCGCAGCCCTCAGGGCGAGGGGCGTAAATGAGCGCGCGGGGATAGGGGAAGACCGACGGACTGTCAATCATTCGGCGCAGCTTGTGAAAGGAAAGACGAAAATGACCCGCGGTCCAAGTCGACCAAAGGCAGGCTTAATCTGCCGGGCAGATGACGGCCTTGCCGATGACCTGGCGATCAGAGAGCAGATCAAAGGCCTCTCGCCAGTTTTCCAAGGCGAATTCGGCATGCACGCGGGGGCGGATCTTGCCCTCATTGGCCAGGGCCCAAACGGCGTCCTGGTTTTGCCTGCCCCGATCAGGGAACTGGCGGCCATATTCGCCGGCGCGGACGCCGACGACTGAGAAGCCTTTAATCAGGGGCATGTTTACTGAGACGCTGGGAATTCGCCCTGAGGTAAAGCCGATAACCAGGAGCCGGCCATCGAAGGCAATACAACGGACGCTTTGATCAAAGATATCGCCGCCCACCGGATCAAAGATGACGTCCGCCCCTCGCCCACCGGTAATCGCTTTGACCGCTTCGCGAAATCCGCCAGTCACATTGATCGTGGCATCGGGCGCATATTCATCCGCAACTACCTTTAGCTTTTCATCTGAGGCTGAAGCGGCGATGACACGGCAGCCCAGGGCTTTGGCCAAGTCGACACAGGCCAGACCGACCCCGCCGGAGGCCCCATGCACCAGGACCCATTCTCCAGCTTCCACGCGGGCCCGGCGCACCAGAGCCACATAGGCTGTCAGGTAGGCCGCGCCATAGGCAGCAGCTTGCGAGAACGACAAACGCTCTGGCTTGCGGCGCATGGCCACAGCGGAGATGATGGCAAACCGGGAAAACCCGCCAACCCTCGTGCCGCCGACAACGGCGTCGCCGACCGACCACCCCTCGACCCCAGAGCCAAGGCTCTCGATCTCACCGCTGATTTCCATGCCGGGGATAAATGGTAGGGCGGGTTTGTGCTGATATTCACCGCGCGTCATCAACAGGTCGGGAAAGTTCACTGACGCAGCAAGCACGCGCACGCGAACCTCGCTGGGGCCAGGCTGCGGCAGGGCGATCTGGCGAATCTGACACCCGGCATAGTCCGGCGACAGGTGATCAACGACCAGGGCATCCATGACGCTCACACCGAAGCATCCAATTGGGCCCGGACCAAGGTGGCGATCTCGCGGCAGGCAGAGTCAGCGCCTGGAATGACGCCAGTATAGGCTGTGAAGGCGTGGGTCAGGTGATCAAAGCAACGATAGGTGAGGCGATTTCCCGCCTCGCGCAGCCGGCGGGCGTAGGCTTCCCCCTGATCGACCAGGGGGTCAAAGCCAGCCGTAACCAGCACTGTTGGGGCTAATCCCGATAGGTCGCCCTCGCGCCCTGGTGACAAGCGCAGATCCCCAGGTGAATCTTCAGGCCCGATATAGTGTCCCCAAAACCAGGCCATCACCGCCTGGGTCAGAGGAAACGACTCGGCATAGATCGTCATCGATGCACGCTCATCGCCCATATCCACGGCTGGATAGATCAGAAGTTGCAGTGCCGGCTGGGCCTCGCCGTTGCGCTTCATCTCCTGAGCAATCACAGCGGCAAAATTGCCGCCGATGGAATCGCCGCCCACGGCTACGCGGCCAAGCGGCGCGCCGAAACGATCACTGTTGTCTCGCGCCCAGCGATAGGCGGCCAGCATGTCTTCCAAGCCTGCAGGAAAACGGTGTTCCGGAGCCAGGGCATAATCAACCGAAAGAACCGGGCAGCGGACGATCTTTGCCAATAGAGTGCAGAATACCTCGCAACTATCCAGATCGCCAATCACGCCCCCGCCAGAGTGAGCATAGACCATGAGCGGCGCATCGGCATCCTGATGCTGCGGCCGATAGGCGCGTGCCTTGATCAGCCCACTAGACCCCGGCACGTCCAGGGTTTCAATGGCGACACCCGGTTCTGGCTTGCCCGCCAGAGGCAGCAGAGCCAACGCGTTCAACGCCCGCGCCTCGACGGGTGAGGAGGCTGCGATCGATGGCCGCCGCTGCGCCTGGCTAGCCAGGAACTGTAGCCGGGGATCGAGTGTTCTGCCGCCTCTATAGACAACCCCGCCGCCAGCCAGGGCGCGCAGTAGCGGACGCGGCAGGCTCAATACGGCCTTGAGAAGTAGTCTTTGAATGCCCGGATCAGCCATGGCCTTAGGGCTCCAGGCGAGGCACGGCGGGCAATCCCCCCAGTATCAGGCGGACGACAAACTCCGTGGCCCCTGCCACGTCCATAGGCTGGCGCTGCATCATGGCATCGCCAACCTCGCGAGCAATGGCGATGCAGGCGGTGGCCAGGTAGTCCAGGTCGACGCGCGGGACCAAACCCCGGTCGATGACATCGGCAAGCACCACGCGCACCTCCTCAAACACCGCCTGCATCTCAGGGGTATTGCGCGTTTTCGGCACCGCCTCTCCTGCCGCACGACTGACCATCCAGCTCTCATTCTCCGCTGCTAGAAAGTCGAAATAGGCCCGCACTGCTGCGCGGAGATAGGACTCAAAGTCGGTGGCCTTGGCGGCCAAGTCATGCAAGATCGGCCGAAAACGACGCGCGCCGTCGTCGGCCAGAGCGTCAAATACCTCCTCTTTTGAGCGGAAATAATTGTAGAAAGCCCCGACGGACAGACTGGTGCGGCGGATAATGTCGCGCACGCTTGCCGCCTCGAACCCCATCTCACCAAAGACCTCGCGGGCGGCATCCAGAATAGCGAGGCGGTTAGCGGTCTTGCTCAGCTCGCGTTTGCCGGGTGTGAAATAGGCGACGTTGGACATGACCGCAGAATCGCCGAGCCGAGCCCGGAAGTCCACAGGCGACACAAGCTTGGCGACGGGAAAATGCATTTTCCTTGGCCCGGTGATCGAGGCAGCAGTTAGTACCGTAGGGATGGCCAGGGCAGACGCATATGAAGTCCTCGAAGGACGGTTTGCCGATGTTGTCCCGCGCTCGGTGCACCATCATACAAAATCGCCGAATTCGGCTGTCCGCAATGATGGACCATGCCCATGGACCAACGTCGAGCGTCGCGTTATACTGTCGGCTATGACGATCCAAATGAATATCGCTCAGGCAAAGGCGAAGCTTTCGGAACTGGTTGCGCGGGCCGAGGCGGGAGAAGAGGTTCTCATTGCGCGCGACGGCAAGCCAATCGTCGTGTTGACGCCGGCAAGGCCCACACCTGTCCGCGCGCCGCGCCGCCTGGGTATTTGGGCCGAATATGGCCCCTTGACGGACCCTGACCTGTTCCTGCGCCCTGATGGTGAGCTGGAAACGGCCATGGATCAGCAGATTTTCCCGGTTGCATGAAACTCATCCTGGACACACATGTCCTGGTTTGGGCGGCAGTAGAGCCGACCCGCCTGAGCGCTAAGGCACGAGGCCTGATTTCAGATCCTGAAAATGTCTGTCTGGTCAGCGCGGTGTCTGCCTACGAAATTCTCTACAAGCGTGACCGCGACCTAGCCTTGCAACGCATGCCCGAGGACTTGCAACAGGCTCTGACAACCAGCGACTTTGCTTGGTTGTCGATCACGGCCCGTCACGCCGCAGCCGCAGCACGATTGCCACGCCATCACGGCGATCCTTGGGACCGAATTCTGCTCGCGCAGGCGGTGGCCGAAGATGCGGCGCTGCTCACGGCCGACACCAGGATGAAGGCCTATGAAGCGCGGATTGTTTGGTAGCAGCCGCTCCGTCACCGATACCGGAACACCTCGTTGTCCAGATCGATCAACGGGAAGTCGTCTTTTTCGGTCCAATAATCCTGGGTGTGCTGCCATTCAGGCTTGTCGCCCCGTTGCGGCAATCCGGCCTGGCCGCGCATGATATAGCCGGCGTTGAAGTTCTCCGGGTCGATCCACGGACCAAGGGGCATGTTGTGCTCGCCGCCCCGCAAAGCTACTTCTACACTGCCGACGCCTTTAGCTTTCATGTGGTTTAAGAGCCGGCAGACGAAATCGGCGATCAGTTCGGTGCGCAGGGTCCAGCTGTTGCGCAGATAGCCAAACACCCAGGCCATGTTGGGCACGCCCGTGAACATCATGCCGCGGTAAGTCACCGTTTCATGAAAGGCCAGCGGCTTGCCATCGATGACAAAATCGATGTCGCCCAGCACACTGAGGTTGAACCCCGTCGCGGTGGCGATGATGTCGGCTTTGAGAACCTCGCCTGATTTTAACAAAATACCTTCAGGCACAAAGCGGTCGATATGGTCGGTGACCATGCTCACTTTGCCATCCCTGATCGCTTCCATCATGTCGCCGTCCGGCAACATGGCGATCCTTTGGCGCCAGGGGCGGTAGGTGGGGGTGAAATGCTTGGCGACCATCTCAGGTCCGACATAAGTCTCGAGGCCTGCCAGAAGTTCTTCGGTCAGGACTTCCGGTTCCTCGAAGCTACGGCGGGTCATTGCGTCGAAATCCGTCACCACCTTGCGCCGGACAATGTCGTGCACCACCATCTTGTCCAACCCCAGCGGCTGAAGCTGGTCGAAAAACTCATTGGCATTGGGCTGGGCGATGAAATAGGTCGGCGAGCGTTGCAGCACTGTGACGTGTTCAGCCGCGCCTGCCATCGCCGGTGCCATCGTCGCCGCGGTCGCCCCTGAGCCGATGATCACCACCCGCTTGCCTTTATAATTCAGGCTTTCGGGCCAGTTTTCCGGGTGAGCGATCACACCCTTAAAGCTATCCATTCCTGGCCAGTCGGGGGTGTAGCCTTCCTCGTGGCGGAAATAGCCCTGACACATCCAGAGGAAATTGGCGGTAAATCGCGCGATCTGGCCGTCTGCACCTGCCTGGGCGGTGATCGTCCACAGATTGTCGGCGCTCGACCAGACCGCCGACAACACCTTGTGACCATAGCGGATGTGCTGCCCCAGATCGTTCTCCGCGATCACTTCGCCCAGGTATTTGCGGATCTCCGGAGCCACGGCGATGGGCGGCCCGACCCAGGGCTTGAAGCGATAGCCAAAGGTATAGAGGTCGCTGTCGGAGCGGATGCCGGGAAACCGGTGACTAAACCAGGTGCCGCCGAACGACGCCTGCGACTCCAGCGCCACATAGGTTAGGTCTGGGCACTGGGTCTTGAGGTGGTAGGCGCTGCCGATCCCCGAAATACCGGCACCGACAATCAGCACATCGACGTGCTCGATCGCCCCATCGGGGGCAGCGACCTGGGGCGCTTCGGCGGTCAGGGTATCCATCGGTCTTCCTCGCAGGTTTTTTGATAGGCGGTGATTTGACAGGCATTGAATTGCAATTCAATCCAAACAGCTCAGGATGGCAAGACATCTTGCGGGTGAACCCAGGGGAATCGTCATGAGACACATTGTGGCTGGGATGGTCGCGGCGATGGGGCTATCGCCCGCTTGCGGGTGGGCCGCTGAGCAGGTTTTCGGTGACAACACTGCTCGCGTCTGCTTCGAGGTTTCGATCTCCAAACGCACCGATACCGACGCGGTGCACCTTTGTGACCTCGCACTGCAAAATCCTTTGATGACGCCCGACGAGCGGGGCGGGGCTTTGGTCAACCGGGGAGTTATCCGAATGCGACGTGGCGAGCTGGCGGCCGCGCAAAACGATTTCGACCTGGCCATGCCAATGATCCCGAACTCTTCCGAAGCCCACTTCAATCGCGGTGCCGTGCTCGTCGGCCAGCACCGGTACAAAGAAGCCCTGGACGACCTCGATAAGGCGATCGCACTTGGGGTTCGAGAGCTGGCCAAAGCCTATTATTTTCGCGGTCTTGCCCACGACTATCTGGAGGACGAGCCCGCCGCCTATCAGGATTATAAACAGGCGCAGACCCTGGCCCCTGCCTGGGATTTGCCCGCACACGAGCTGAAACGCTTTACCGTCAAGCCGAAGTAGGCCGATGGGTAAGGGATAGTCGGGCGAGTTCAGCACTCATTACGGTGATCTGCAGACGAACGCCGATATCTTGCCACTGATTCAAACCCGCATCATCGGGATCTGGTCTGAAGCTTGAATGGGCCGAGCATAGCCGTTTTCCACGCCCGGCAGAATATCCAGCACCGCAAATTACACGCCCCAGAACAGGCTGTTGCGCAAGGCGTCGATGACGTCTTCATAGGCGGTCAAGTCGGAGGCCTCCCACATCAGGAAATCGTTGACCTTGGTATTATAGGCTTCGCTGTCGAAGAACCGTAAGGACACCTGTGGATGCTCCTCGAGCAGAGGATGACTGTCGCGAGGAATGCGGCGCGTGCGCCCAGCGTCAGGTCAAGCCACGCGCGTGCGGCGCGGACCGG
>JAYTXQ010000069.1:0-13203 GCA_043742825.1 Caulobacteraceae bacterium
GGCCGAGAGGGCGACGTTCATGCGGAACGTGCCTGAGCCATTGCGGTGCAGGTCTATCCGCTGGCGGAAATCTGCTGGCAGGCAGGCCGGATCGACCAGGGTCTGAAACAGCAGCTTTGGGTGCAGATTGGCAGCCACAACGCGCGCCCGGATCGCCCGACCGGCCGCAGTAACTGCGCCGACTGCGCGGCCCTTCTCGATGATCACCTGGGTGGCGGCAGTGTCGGTGAGGATCTCGACGCCCAGGGCCGTACAGGCCCTGGCCATGGCCTGGGTTATCGCGCCCATGCCGCCGATAGCGTGGCCCCAGGCCCCCTTTTTGCCGTTGATCTCGCCAAACACATGGTGCAGCAGGACATAGGCGGAGCCTGGCGAGTAGGGGCTGGCATAGTTGCCGACAATACCATCAAACCCAAGCACGGCCTTGATCGGCTCGCTCTCGAACCAGCCGTCGAGATAGTCACCTGCCGATTGCGCGAACAGGGCCAACAGATCGCGCCTGGCGTTCATGTCCAGGCGCCCAAGACGGCGACCTAGCCCCACACCTTTCAGCAGTTGCGGAAGAGCGCCCAGCAGTCCGCCGTCTGTCACGTTGGGGGGCGTTTCAAGAACCAATGCCCGCAGAACCTCAGCTATGACCTCCAGACGTTCACCAAAGGCGTCCAACCGGACCGCATCCTTGGGCGAGAATTTGGCGACTTCACTGGCCGTGCGGCCCTCACCGGTGAGCAGATATTGGTCGTCATTCAGGGGCAGAAAATTGGCCACCTTGCGTTCGACGATCCGCAGGCCGTGGCCATGCAGATCCATGTCGGCGATGACCTTGGGGTTCAGCAATGAGACGGTATAGGCGGCGACCGAATTGCGGAAACCCGGATGAAATTCCTGGGTCACCGCAGCACCACCGACAACCGACCGGCGTTCCAGAATCGTGACCTTCAGCCCTCTGCGGGCGAGATAATAGGCGCAGACCAGACCATTGTGCCCGGCACCCAGGATCAGGACGTCGGTATCTTTCGTGCGCGAGATCATCGCCCGCTGATAAGGACTGGCAGGCCCAGCGTCCAGGCCAATCGGGTGAACATCAGGCCATCTTAGTGGGAGACCAACATACACGAAGAGCCGTCAGCTCTGGAATCCCTACCGATTGATCAGGCCAGTGGCGTCAAGAAATCTTGACAAATCATGATCTGTCTTGATAGCACTGAGGGCGCTCTGAAAATTCGATTTGGGTCTCGCTTTACGCGGTCCGATTGTTTCGATTGAGCCGAAAAAATACTGAACGAGGCTCTTTATGTCCGTGATCATACGCGAGAAATTCGCTACTCAGATTAACGCCGAGACCCTGGCCCAGGTGCGCCGATTGGCTGAGGCCGAAGGGCGTCAATTGCAATCTCTTATGGATGAAGCGCTTTCCGATTTGTTGGAAAAACGCAAACAGGCCAAGCCACGCGCCCATGTCATGGCCGCGTATACGCGCAGTCACGACACCTATGCGGAGTTGTATAAAAAGCTCGCACAATGACCGACTATCTCACGGCAGGCGAAGTGCTGGCGATGCACTCTGACCAGATCGACCGTTATGGGGGAGCCCATGGCTTGCGTGATGCTGGCCTGCTGGAGGCTGCATTGTTTCGACCTCAGACTGGCTACTACCAGGACCTGATCGAAGAAGCTGCCGCACTTTGGGAGAGCGTAGCCCAAAATCACCCCTTTGTAGACGGCAATAAACGAGCCGCCTTTGCGGCGACCTATACATTTTTTGCGATCAACGGCGTGCAACTGAAAGCCAATGCCGCCGACACCTTTGCCTTCATCAGCGGCCTGTATGAAGTCGGACGGTTCGAATTCGAAGCGCTCGTTGCCTGGTTGCGGGGCAACACTTAGCTCGCACGCGCCCCTGGCGAGGCCCGTGAAACGCCGATAGGGTTGGCCAGACCCGCAACTTGAGGAGCCTAAAAATGTCTAAGCTCAAACTCTATGGTATCTCTGGCTCTAGAGCCCTGCGCGCCCTTTGGGGCATCGAAGAAAGCGGCGTCGATTACGAACACGTACCGGTCACCTATGGCGCGGACTCCAAGAGGGCGGATTATCTGGCGGTCAACCCCAACGGGCGGATCCCGGCCCTGGTCGATGGTGACCTGATGCTGTTTGAGTCCATGGCGATCAATCTTTACCTGACCAAAACCTATGCACCTGCGCTGTATCCGAGCACACCTGCGGACGAGGCGCGCGCCTGGCAGTGGAGCACCTGGGCGATCAGCGAAATCGAGCCGCTGCAGATGCAGATCGTCATCCAGAAACTTTTCACGCCCGAGGATAAACGCAATCCCAAGATAATCGAAACGGCCACGGCCAGCTTGCAACGACCGCTGAAGGTGCTGGACGCCGCCTTAGATGGCCGCGACTGGCTGATTGGCGGGTCGTTTAGCGTCGCTGATCTTAATGTTGCAGCGGTGATGCACCTGATGAAAATGATCCGCTTTGACTATAGCCAGCAAACCAATGTTCAGCGCTGGGCCGACGCCTGTTACGCCAGACCGGCTCTGGCGCGGGCCATTGCCAGACCCTAAGACCGGGCGGTGAACTCTAGTTGGTTCACGCATAGCCCAGTGCCGCTGCCCACTGATCGGGCTTGAAGCCAATCAATAAGCCTGCGGGGTGTTCGAGCACAGGACGTTTGATCGCCGAGGGGGAAGCAACCATAAGCTGCACCGCCTTTTCCAGGTTGAGGTCTGATTTTTCCGGGTCGGAAAGTTTTTTGAACGTCGTGCCGGCGCGATTGAGAACGACCTCCCAGCCCAGGGCTGTGCACCAAGCCCGCAGTCGTGCAGCATCAACGCCGCCTTTTTTATAGTCATGAAAGGCGTAGGCGATACTGTTTTCCGCAAGCCAGACACAAGCTTTTTTCACCGTATCACAGTTGGGAATTCCATAGAGGATCAGGTTCATTCGGCGTTCTCTGCGGTTTTAAGCCCTGGCGCACCTGCTTTAACAGCAATTCAAAGATGTTGAAGCCGGCTGTCGCCTTGACAAGCGGTGAAGGTAACGATCAGGCCCACGCGCCCGGATGGGGATCGCCGACGCGTAACGCTAAATGGCCGCGTGAGCTGAACTTAAACCAATCACACTCGCCAGGATGCGTTCAATTTCTTCAGTATTTGGCGACTGGAGGCCGGCGACACCCGTTTGTCCGTCCAAAATCAACATCGCCAGACCATGGACGAGCGACCAGTATCCGAGCACGCGCGCCTGTAGTTTATCAGGGCTGGTTTCCTGCGCTACCCGCTGCATTAACACACTAAATGCGGTTTGGCTGGACGCTCTAAGGTCGCAATGATCAGTGCGCCGCGGTGGGCCAAACATAAGCCTGAACAGAATTTGGTTTTCCAGAGCGTAGAGAACGTAAGCCAATCCTTGGGCCAACAGCGCCCGATTAGACGGTGCTGCTGAATCCGCGAGAGCCAATGCCTCTTTCAGCCTGTCAAAACCCTTTTGCGCAACCGCCGCCAAAAGAGCCTCTTTGTCCGGATAGTGGCGATAGGGCGCCATAGCCGAAACCCCAGCGCGTCGCGCAACCGCCCGCAGCGATATCTTCTCGATGTCCCCTTCCTCAAGCAAATCCAGCGCGGCGCTGACGAGCGCGGAGCGCAGATCACCGTGGTGATACGAAGGCGATTTAGATGTTGACAATGTAGACATTTCTCCTATGTATTCACCGTATACATGCGCGGCAATTTGTCCAGCAGCTATGGTTACCTAGGGGCTCGCCTTGGCGTCTCGCGCAGTCAAATGACAAAGGAGTTATGCAGATGTCGGGCCGGAGACCATGATTGTGCTCGGCGGGGGCACAGGCATTCTGGCCTGCGCATATTCGATCTGCGTGAAATTGCGAGGTGGCTTATGAGCCTGGTTTCATCTCTGCCGGCCGCGCCCAAAGCCCGTCAAAGCCGTTTGGGCTGGATTGTTGTGGTGCTGCTGGCCAGCCTGGTCAGCTTGGCGTCAAGTCGTTACCTTACAGGAGGGGCCATGATGGTCCCGCCGCCCCTCAAGCCCAATTTCATCGGCCATCCGGTGGTCTTCTACGTCCATATCGGTGCCGCCTCGACAGCATTGCTGATCGGCCCCTGGCAGTTTCTGGATGTCCTGCGGCGCACGTACACGACCATCCACCGCCTGACGGGCATGGTCTATGTTGGGGCGTGCGTCGTCGGCGGGTTGGCGGCCCTGCCCATCGCGCTGGGCAGCAACGGCGGCCTGGTCGCCGCAGCAGGCTTTCTGACCCTTGCAGCGCTATGGCTTTGGACAACGGCGCGGGCGGTTGCTGCCATCGTTGCCGGCGACATTCCCGCGCACCGACGCTGGATGGTGCGCAGCTTCGCCCTGACGCTGGCGGGGGTCACGCTTCGGCTCTACCTGCCTGTCGCTGTCATGGGTCCTTTCGGGTTTCACAACACCTATGCCGCCATCGCCTGGCTATGCTGGGTGCCCAACCTGCTTCTGGCCGACCAACTGGCTCGGATGAAAAGTGACTCATAGGGATCAGCTGCCCCTGTCAAATCAGCCGCACGCCCTGGTCGGTTGGTTGGAAGTCTTATCTGAGACTCTAGAGTTTGATGCGATTCCACGGAACAGATGCAAGCGCTGAATCAAGCTCTAAACTCTTGTTTCTAGATCACGATTCAGATTTTAGACGGTACCGTCTAAAATCATCGTGCTCTTGGAGAATCTACATTTGCATTCCATGTAAAAGTGATGCATAGTTGTAGGCATCGAATTCGATTGGGTTAGGTCGCTCTTCCGCGTTCCCCCTTGGGGCCCTCGGGCCCGCACTCCGATCCTCACCGCTTTTGATCGACCGCCCGGAGGTCCGTGCGGTGACGACGACTTCTTCTAAAGGACTAAATCTAAATGGCTACCGGTACAGTTAAGTGGTTCAACGGCCAAAAAGGCTTCGGCTTCATCCAGCCCGACGCGGGCGGCCAGGACGTGTTTGTTCACATCTCCGCAGTTGAACGTGCGGGCCTCGGCTCGCTGAACGAAGGCCAAAAGATCACGTACGAACTCGAGCGTGACGCAAAGAACGGCAAGATGTCAGCCGGCCAACTCCAGGCCTAAGCTGCTTTTGGATCCCTCGGGTCCAACACGCCGTTTCAGACAAGAACATGGGTCGGCGCGTAAGCGTCGGCCCATTTTTTGTTGCCTAAATTTTCCCCCTTATTCTTTTCCCAGGCAGAGTGCATTTTTCTTTGGTGATGTGGTTGACTACAACACCATAACGTATTAGGTGCAGTCGGTATAGGCGCTTAGCCGTTGATTGCCACCTGGAACGGACATGGACTCTGAATGGAATGACAGTCAGCCGATCTATCGCCAGCTGCGCGATCGCGTGGTGGCCCTGATCCTTGATGGTGTGTTGCGCGAGGGCGACCCGGTGCCATCTGTGCGCAATGTGGCGGCAGAATATCGGGTCAACCCCTTAACGGTATTGAAGGGTTATCAAAGCCTCGTCGATGAGCAGGTCATCGAAAAACGGCGCGGGCTGGGGCTCTTTGTCAATATCGGTGCCCGGGACCAACTGCTGCGGGCCGAACGCCAGAAATTTCTTAGCGAACAATGGCCCCAGATCGCCGCGATCATTCAACGTCTCGGCCTGACGTCGCAAGACCTCGCCACAACCGCCAACTCGCCCAAGGAGGGCTGATCCATGTCCTGTATCGAAGCGCGGGGTTTGCGAAAAACCTACCGAACCACAGTGGCTCTGGACGGTATAGATCTGAGTGTAGAGCCGGGAAGGATCTTGGGCCTGATCGGTCCCAATGGCGCTGGAAAGAGTACGGCTCTGGGTGCCATGCTTGGGTTGACCCCCTATCAGGGCGATCTGAAGGTGCTGGGCCGCGACCCCTGGACCCAGAGGGATCAACTGATGAACGATGTCTGCTTCATCGCCGATGTCGCCGTTTTGCCTCGCTGGATGCGGGTGTCACAGGCGTTGGATTATGTCGGCGGTGTGCATCCGCGCTTTGACAGGGCCAAGGCCGAACGCTTTTTGGCCAAGACCACAATCAAACGCACCAGCCGGGTCAGGGAATTGTCAAAAGGCATGGTGACGCAACTGCACCTGGCCCTGGTCATGGCGATAGATGCCAAGCTGCTGGTTCTTGATGAACCGACGCTGGGTCTGGATATCCTCTATCGCAAACAATTCTACGACACTCTGCTCAACGATTATTTCGACCATAACCGCACAATCCTGGTCACCACCCACCAGGTCGAAGAGGTTCAGCATATTCTGACCGACGTGGTCTTTATCAACGCCGGGCGCATCGTCTTCAATTGTTCGATGGAAGATTTCGCGGCGCGTTATCGGGAGGTTACGGTCATGCCTGACCGTCTGACCGAAGCGCGATCTTTCAAACCGATCCATGAACGCCAGGTCTTTGGCCGCAGCATCCTGTTGTTTGATGGTGTCGAACCCGCCCGCCTGGCACCGCTCGGCGAAGTCCACACCCCAAATCTGGCCGACCTCTTCGTTGCCGTGATCGGCGCTCAATCTCAAGGAGGCATGCAATGACCACGCCCGATACCGACCTTGGTGACACTTTCCCTGATCCCAAGCCCCCTGCATCATCCTTGGCAGCAACTAGGCCTTTCTATTGGTCGGTGCGCCGTGAGCTGTGGGAAAACCATGTCTACATGGCGCCCCTGATCGTTGCGGGCGTCTTGCTGTTTGGGTTCCTCGTTGGAGGCGGCAACATCAGGTTTGAGCGTTCAGGTATGGACGTTCTCGAACTCATTCCGATCTTCCCTTACGTTTTATTCGCGGGTATCCTGTTGATCACCTCCGTCATCGTAGGCTTGGTTTATAGTCTCGGGGCTCTTCACAATGAACGGCGTGACCGCAGCATCCTGTTCTGGAAGTCGCTGCCGGTTTCCGATCTGACCACGGTTCTGGCCAAGCTGAGCCTGCCAATGGTCGTCCTGCCTCTGGTCACTTTCGTCATCATCACTGTCTTACAAGCGATCATGTGGGTCGTCGTCGGCACTGGTCTGCTGGGGCACCGCACACCGGGGCTGTTACTTCAACAAGTCCCCTTATTCCACCTGCAAGGCCTTCTGCTCTATGGCTTTTTCGCCCTCGCTTTGTGGTATGCGCCTGTTTATGGCTGGTTGTTTCTGGTCTCGGGTTGGGCCAAGCGGGCGACGTTTCTTTGGGCCGTGCTGCCGCCGATAGGGGTCTCCCTGATAGAGGCGATGGTGTTTCACACCTCAAATTTCTCCCGTCTGCTGAACGAGCGCTTCAACGGAGTTTTTGCGGCGGCCTTCGCAGCACCCACCCACTTCACCGGCCATGTCGACGACGCCAACCAACTCGAGCAGACGGTCAGGATTGATCCGGTCGGTTTTCTGACCACGCCCGGATTGTGGTTGGGCTTGTTGGTCGCCGCTGGTTTCATCGCCGCCGCTGTGCGCCTGCGCCGCTATCGCGAGCCGATCTGAGGGTTGTCGGTGACTGCAAACGGACACGAGACTGTCATGACCCAAAGCCTCAACGCGTCTACGGCACGGCTCCAGGCCAGGATCGCCGGTGTTCTGTATCTGTTTGTAATCCTTACAGGGGGGTTTGCCGAAGCTATCGTCCGCCAGGGGATGATCGTCTCCGGAGATGCTATGGCCACAGCCCGCAATATCGTGGAAAATCCGTTCCTTTATCGTCTGGGGTTCGCCGCTGACCTGACCAATTTCGTCATCGGCATTCCGATCATTGTCATTTTCTATAATCTATTCAGACCGGTGAACCGGTCCCTGGCCTTGCTGGCGCTGCTATTTGACCTGCTGTCTAATGCCATTCAGAGTACCAATCTTATTGGCATGCTTGCTCCTCTGCGTCTTCTCGGTGGTTCGCACACCTTGGCGGTATTCGTTCCTGCGCAGCTTCAGGCGATGGCGCTTAACGCTCTGGGAGCAGTCGAGGAGGGATATGGCGTGGCTTTGGTGTTCTTCGGTGCCCAATGCCTGGTTTCCGGCTACCTGATCTTCAGATCGACATTTCTGCCGCGCGTCTTGGGCATTCTCTACGCCTTGGCCGGTGTTTGTTATTTGATCAACAGTTTCTCGATTTTCCTCAAACCGGCTCTCGCCAATTTCCTGTTTCCCTATATTCTGATGCCCTGCCTTTTGGGCGAAGGGGCACTGTGCCTGTGGCTGATCGCCTTTGGCATCAACGCCCGGAGCTGGGACCGACTTTCTGCAGCCCCGTTGGGTGAATAACAACTGATCGCCCTTATCCCTATGGTGGCCGGCGGCTGAAACTTGCCCGCTGACTCTTCCCGCCGTCCGCGCTATCATCAGGTAAAAGGGCATAGGCCCAGGAGATACACTCATGACGCGCAGTTTTGTCACCTCGATCTTCATCGCCGGACTGTTGGCAACAGTCGCATTACCAGCGGTTGCCAGCACTTCGCCTGCTATTGCCGCTGCGGTGGCTGATGCCGGTCGAACTGACGCCGAACGCGCCTTGGACGCTGGACGCAAGCCTGCTGAACTGCTGAGTTTTATCGACCTCAAGCCCGGCCAGAAGGTCGTCGATATCTTCCCCGGTCCCTACTGGGATAAGCTTTTTTCGAAAACCGTCGGAGCCAAGGGTTCGGTAACCATGTGGCAGTCGTTGGAAATGGCCAAGGCGGAAGACGAGAAGCTGCCCGCCGATGGTAGTAAACCGCTCGCCGGCTATGCGAATGTGACTGCCATGTCGGGGCCGATAAACGCGTTCTCGACGCCCACGCATGTGGATGTGGTGTGGATGCGCCAGAACTATCACGATCTTTATGATAAATTCATGGGGCCCGCAAATGTTCCAGCGGTCAACCTGGCGGTGTTCAAAGCCCTGAAACACGGCGGCGCCTATGTGATCATCGACCACTCGGCCCCCGACGGCTCCGGTCTGGCCTCAACCGACACTACGCATCGGATCGACGCGGCAGTGGTGAAAAAGGACATGGCGGCAGCGGGCTTTGTTTTCGTCGGCGAGAGCAATGTCCTGCGTAACCCCGCTGACCCCCGCGACAAGCTGGTGTTTGACAAGGCGATCCGTGGCAAGTCCGACCAGTTCGTCTACCTGTTCCGCAAACCCTGAGCGCTCACTATCGACGGGCGCGGAAAAACCCCTTCAGCATTTCCGCGCTCTCTTCGGCCAGGATCCCGCCGGTAACATCAGGTCGCCAGTGACAGGTTGGTCCTTCGAAAAACCTTGGGCCGCTGACCACTGCGCCGCCCTTGGCGTCTGTTGCGCCGAAGATGACGCGGCTTATGCGGGCATGGCTGATGGCACCGGCGCACATGGCGCAGGGCTCCAGGCTAACGGCCAAAGAAAGGCCTGTGAGGCGATAGTTGCCTAAGATCTGGCCTGCGGCACGCAGGGCCAGTATCTCGGCATGAGCCGTAGGATCCTGGCTGGCGATCGGGGCGTTAGCGGCCGAGGCGATCACCGCGCCGGTGACGGAATCGAAAATGACCGCTCCGACGGGGGTTTCGCCGCTGGCTGCTGCGGCTTGCGCCAAGCCTAAGGCAATGCGCATGGTGGGCAGATCATGGTCGGTCATTATAAACACCCAAGAACCCAAACGCCTGCAGGTCAAGCGCCCGCGACAAAGCGCGCTCCCCCCCCCGCACAACGTCAGACAGTCAAAGCGGTCCCAGGCGAGGGTGAACGTGTGGCCAAGGCTATGGCCCGCGCCGGCGTGGCGTCGCGCCGGGAAGTGGAGCGGCTGATCGCTGAGGGGCGGGTGGCCCTGAACGGTCAGGTTCTAACCACCCCAGCGATCAAGATCTCAGCAAACGATATCCTGACTCTCGACGGAGCCGTGATCGAGGCGGCCGAGACAACGCGGGTGTTCCGCTATCACAAGCCGCAGGGACTGGTGACGACCCATCTGGACCCCAAAGGGCGCCCGACCGTCTTTGCAGGTCTGCCCGCCGGATTACCCCGGCTGATTTCCATCGGCCGATTGGACTTAAGTTCCGAGGGCCTGCTGCTGTTAACCAATGACGGTGAGCTTTCGCGCGCGCTTGAGTTACCTTCCAGAGGCTGGGTGCGCCGCTATCGCGCCCGCGCGCGTGGCCGCATTGAGCAATCGCGGTTGGACAAGCTGAAAGAGGGCATCACGGTCGAGGGCGTGCGTTACGGTTCCATCGAGGCAACTCTGGACAAGGCAAAGGAAGGCCCGATGGGAGCCAACCTCTGGATCACCCTGACCCTGGCTGAAGGCAAAAACCGCGAGGTGCGCCGGGTTTTGGAAGCTCTGGGCCTGACGGTCAATCGCCTGATCCGTGTCGCCTACGGGCCCTTTGCCCTGGGCACACTTGAGCCTGGCGCGGTCGAAGAGGTCGGTCCCCGCGTCCTGCGTGAACAGCTAAGTGAGCTGATCGCGCCGCAAAACATGCCCACGGGTGATCGTGCCCAGTTCAAGGCGCCCGCCGTAGTTGCACGCGCGCGGTCCGAGCGATCAGGCAAGGGGCGGGGAGGCGGCGGCAACCCAGCCGTCGCGCCGACCGAGAAAATGGTTTATAAATCCGGCTGGGCCAAACCGAAAAAACGCCCGCCCGCGCAGCCGAAAACTGCTGCCGGCCCGCGCAAAAAGCCGCGAAAACAGGTTAGCTAAGGCCGGCCCAGCGGCGCAGCGGTCGCATACGCATCACCGCTTCGGTCATAGCGAAATAGCCTGCCAGGATCAGGCCATCACGCAGGAGCGGCGGCAGGGCCGAGGCAGAACCGTCAACGCCACCCGCCGGGGCGATAAGCAGAACAAAGAGAATATTGTTCATCGCGTGCGCGCCTGCGGAAAGTTCAATGCCGCCGGTACGCAAAGTCATATAGGCCAGACCTATCCCCATCAGGGTTCGCATCAGGAAGGCATCGCCAGAAGCCTCGAAATGCAAGGCGGCGAAAACGAAGGCCGGGAATAGGATGAGGACCGCCGGATGACGACTGAAAGCTGCGGTCTGGCGCAGCAACCAGCCACGAAAAAACAACTCTTCCAAAGCGGCCGAGGGGATCAGGATCAGTGCGGCCAGGCCATAGACGGATCGGTCCGCCAGAGAGGTCGAGGCATTCAGGATCGGGATCGTGCCTCGCGCCATTGCTCTGACTGCGTCGCCGGAGATCAGGGGTATCAGAGCGACTGCCGATAGGGTTAGGCCCAGGAGCAAAAGCCGCCCGGGCCGGCGACCGGGAATGCCAATATATGCAGAAAAGCGATGGCCATCGATGCGGGCAGCGAAGATAACGAAGGCCAACAGGAAAAGCCCATCGCTGGGAGCGGTCAGGGCCTGACGCAACAGGTTCATCCCAGGGCTATCCAGGGTCGGGTCCCGCAATCGCTGCGTTATACGGGCAAAGGCCCCCCAACCGCCACCGGGGTCCATGATCAGGATATAGGGCGTCATGACCAGAATATAGCTGGCGATGGCCGCCGCAGCGCCCACTCCCAGGCCCCCGATCAGAACCGCAGCAACCCGCCATGGCTCGCGGTCGTGGTTGTCAACGTCCGCCAGGAACGCCGAGCCACCTAAACCCGCCCAAATCTCCTGCCTGTTCATGATAGAGCCGATTCCAACCGTCGCTGCTTTCATCGAACAGAGCGGTGAAAAACCAAAGGGCTATGCCATGAGAATCATCAGCGGAATGCTACGAGGCCGCACAGTTGTGGCGCCAAAGGGACACTCGACCCGGCCGACAGCCGACCGCACGCGCCAGGCGCTATTCAATGTACTCGAACACGCGGCCTGGTCACCAGGTTTACAGGGGATCAGGGTCGTTGATCTGTTCGCCGGGGCCGGTGGTCTGGGGTTGGAAGCACTCTCGCGCGGGGCCGCGTTCTGCCGGTTCATCGACAATGATCGTCTGGCGGTGGAGACCCTCCGGGGCAATGTATCCACATTGAGCGTTGCGGAGCGGTCAGAGATCGTGCTCGCGGATGCCACTCGCCTAGCATCGCGGTCGCCAGCGCAGGGGTTGAAGTTCGATGTGGCTTTCCTCGACGCCCCCTATAGCCGAGATCTTAGCGGCCCGGCTCTGGAGGCGCTGGCACAAGGGGACTGGCTAGTTCCCCAGGCACTTGTGGTCGTTGAGAGGGGGGCGGGGGAGGGTGCCCTTACTAGCCCTGGCTTTAGCCCTTTGGACGGGCGAAAATGGGGTGTGGCCCAGGTCGATTTCCTGCAATATCGCGGCTGATCAGGCGACCATCTCGGCCCGCACCTTGGCCCGCAAAATATCTATCGGTGCGAGGCCCTTGTCGGTGCGGATGTGCCAATAGGTCCAACCGTTGCAGGCTTCCGCACCTTGCACATGGGCACCCACTTTGTGGATGGAACCTGATTCATTTTTGCTGGCGATGGATCCATCAATACGAATGTTGGCGGTGATGCGTTGGGTGTGATCAAACAATGTTTCGCCCGCCTTGATCAAGCCACGCTCAATCAATGTGCCGAATGGAATGCGCGGTTCGGCGCGTTTGCCAATGGTGGCTTTCAACGTGTCGGTTGAGTGGGTTTCAACAGCGTCAATGCGTTCAAGGGCAGCGGCCACATAGGCTTGTTCGCGTTCGCAGCCAATAAAATGGCGGCCCAATGAACGCGCAACAGCGCCTGTTGTTCCCGTGCCGAAGAAAGGATCAAGCACCACGTCTCCCGGGTTTGTGGTCGACAATAAAACACGTTGCAACAAGGCTTCAGGCTTTTGGGTTGGATGAAGTTTTGAGCCTTCTTCATTTTTCAAACGTTCACCACCTGTGCACAGGGGGATTGTCCAATCTGAACGCATCTGCACATCATCGTTGAAAATTTTCATAGCTTCATAATGGAAGCAATATTTCGATTGTTGGCTTTTGCTGGCCCAGATTAAAGTTTCATGGGCGTTGGTAAAACGGCGGCCCCGAAAGTTTGGCATGGGGTTGGTTTTGCGCCACACCACGTCATTCAAAATCCAGAAGCCCAAATCTTGCAGCGTTGTGCCCACGCGAAAAATGTTGTGATAAGAACCAATCACCCACAATGCGCCATTGGGTTTTAAAACGCGGCGACATTCTGAAAGCCACGCTTTGGTGAAAGCGTCATAGGTTGCCAGTGAATCAAATTTGTCCCAATCATCATCAACGGCGTCAACTTTGCTTTCGTCGGGGCGCTTTAAATCGCCGCCCAACTGCA
>JAYTXQ010000070.1:0-4960 GCA_043742825.1 Caulobacteraceae bacterium
TTTCACCTCAAGGGGGACGTGATTCAGGCGGTAGAGGCGGTCAATGCGCCGGCTGAGTTTATGGCGGGACGGCAACTAATCGCTCAACGACGACCAATATCGCGTTCAAGGCTTGCGGACAGGACCATTTCCATGAAAGAGGTCGCGGCCTGAAATTTCGGTCCACGGGGAGTCCATGGCGAAGATAACCTATGTTGAGCACAACGGCACCACACACGTCGTTGATGTAAAGAGCGGCCTCTCGGTGATGGAAGGCTCAGTGAAAAATAATCTGCCCGGCATTGACGCCGACTGCGGCGGAGCATGCGCTTGCGCCACCTGCCACGTCTATGTGGATGAGGCTTGGTCCGGCAAGGTCGGCACACCGACGGCGATGGAGGAATCCATGCTGGATTTTGCCGAGAACGTGGAACCAAGTTCCCGCCTCTCTTGCCAGATCAAAGTCACCGACGAGCTTGACGGCCTTATCGTCCGGATGCCGGAAAGCCAGCACTAAACACTTTGTGCGGTTAGGCGGGCTGGACCTGCCGGCGAACGAGCCTGGCGAAGTCGTCCATCAGGCTGAGTGAAATGTTGCCTGGCTGGAATTTGTGCTCAGCGACCTGACGCACGGGGGTGACTTCGGCGGCGGTTCCGACGATGAAACATTCGCTAAAATCAGCAAGTTCTTCGGGTTTGATATGGCGTTCGACAATGTCAAAGCCTTTGGATTTGGCCAGGGCAATGACAGAGCGTCGGGTGATCCCGTCAAGGAAACAATCGGGCGTCGGGGTGTGCAGGACCCCATCACGAACGAAAAAGACATTGGCCCCTGTCGCTTCGGCAATATAGCCCCGCCAGTCGAGCATCATCGCATCGGCAAAGCCCTCGCGTTCAGCGGCATGCTTGGAAATTGTGCAGATCATATAGAGGCCTGCCGCCTTGGAGGCTGTCGGGGCGGTATCGGGGGCGGGCCTGCGATATTTGGCCCAGGTCAGGGCGATACCTGCAGCCTTCTCCTCAGGCTTAAAATAGCTGGGCCAATCCCAAGCCGCGATGGCCAAGTGGATCCGGCTGGTCTGGGCCGAAACCCCGATCATTTCTGAGCCGCGCCAGGCGATCGGGCGCAGATAGCAATCGGTCAGGCCGTTGCGCGCGCAGGTCTCCATGCACGCGGCATCAATCTGGGCCACGCTGTAAGGAATCTCGAAATCAAGAATACGTGCCGATTGAAACAATCGCTCGGTATGTTCGGTGAGCTTGAAGATCTCACCACCATACATCCGCTCGCCTTCGAAGACCGCCGAGGCATAGTGAAGGCCATGGGTCAGCACATGTACATTGGCTTCACGCCAGGGGCGAAACGCCCCGTCCATCCAAATCCAACCGTCGCGATCATCATAGGGTATCATTTCAGGTGTCCAGCTGCGTATCTTGTAAGCGAGACGGTCTTTAGAGGCTGGCATGGGGAGCGTAAACAGGGCCATGGCGATCACACGCGGCGATACGCGCCGCCACCTGCTTGTCGTCGATGACGATGACCGCATCCGCGAGCTGTTGAAACAGTATCTCGCGCGGTCGGGTTTTCGCGTCAGCGCTGCGGCTGACGCCGATGCGGCCCGGGCCCTGGTGGCAAAACTTCAGTTCGATCTGATCGTCTTGGATGTAATGCTGCCGGGGGAGGACGGGCTCGCCTTTACCGCCTGGCTGCGGGCCGGGCCAAGGCCGACGGCCGCGACCCCCATTCTGATTTTGACCGCCCGAGGTTTAACGGCGGACCGTATCGAAGGCCTGGCGCGCGGAGCCGACGACTATCTGGCTAAGCCCTTTGAGCCGCGCGAACTGGTCTTGCGAATCGAGGCCATTCTGCGCCGGGTTGCCGCGACGCCGATCGGCGCCGATCGGATCGGTCTGGGGTCACGACATTTTTTGGTCTCGCGTGGCGAATTGATGCATGGTGATCAACCCGTGCGGCTGACTGAGGCCGAAGTGCGCCTGTTGCGCCGGCTGGCTGCGGCGGCGCATGCGGCAGTGGATCGTCTGGAGTTGGCGGGGGATGGCGGCGATATTTCCGGGCGCGCCGTTGATATCCAGGTGACACGTTTGCGGCGCAAGCTTGAGGCCGATCCCGCAAATCCCAGGTATCTGCGCACGGTGCGTGGGCATGGCTACATGTTGACCCCCGACTGATGCGGCTGCGCCTACGGTTTCTGCCTGCGGCTGTTGGCCGAATGCTCAAACGGCGCGCGCCGACGTCCCTCTTCGGTCGTAGTCTGTTGATCATTATTCTGCCGGTTGCCTTGATGCAGATCGCCGTCGCCTACGTCTTTTTCGATTCCCATTGGCAAACGGTGAACAGCCAACTGACTGAAGGCCTCGCCGGTGATGTAGCCATTCTGGTCCAGGACTATCAGGACGACCCGCGTCCTCAGCACCTTGCGCGCTTGCAGGCGCAGGCGCAGCAAAGCCTGGACCTGACCCTTCAGGTTCAACGGGGCACCGTGCTGCCCCTCAACCGCCGAACTTCGCTTTTCGTCGCCGTGGATCGATCTCTGCAGGCGGCCCTGGCAAAGCGGATTCGCCTGCCGTTCTGGTTCGATACGGAACAATACCGCGACGCCGTAGATGTCCGCGTTAAGGTGGCTGGAGGGGTCTTGCGGATCATCGCTCCCACAGAGCGGGTGTTCGCTACGCGGGGCCATATCTTTATTGCTTGGCTGACCGGTGCGACGGTCCTCCTGACCGCGATCGCGGTGCTCTTCATTCGCAATCAGGTACGCGCCATCGAGCGACTGGCCCAGGCGGCGGAAGCCTTCGGCAAAGGCGATGATATTGCTTTTGTGCCCCACGGTGCGCGGGAGGTGCGCCAGGCGGCGCGGGCTTTTCTGTCGATGAAATCGCGTATCCAGCGGCATGTTGAACAGCGCACCACGCTTCTGGCTGCGGTCAGCCACGACCTTCGTACTCCGATGACCCGCTTGAAACTTGAGCTGGCGCTTGCTGAACCCAGTGCCCACGTCGAAGCGATGCAGTCCGACTTGAGCGAGATGGAACATATGATCGACGAGTACCTGGACTTTGCCCGTGGTCAGGGGCCTGAGAGTCTGGTGGACGTGGGTCTGCGTGGCCTGATTGAGGGCGTGAGCCGCGGATTCCCTGGCCCGGCGCGCATCATTCTGTCGATCTCAGCTGACCTGCGGGTTCGCGTACGGCCACAAGCCCTTCGGCGTGCTATGTCGAATCTGGTGGCCAACGCCGCATTCCACGGGACTGAGGTCGAGGTAATGGCGGCCCAGTGTGCGTCAGGCGGCGTGGATATCTGGGTGGACGACAATGGTCCGGGCATAGCGTCAGTCCAGATCGAGGCGGCCTTCACGCCCTTTGTCCGCCTCGACAGTGCGCGCAATCAAAACCACAAAGGCGTCGGCCTAGGACTGGCGATCACTCGAGACATCATTCGAGCCCATGGCGGCGAGGTTACGCTTCTGGAATCGCCGCTTGGGGGCTTGCGGGCACAGGTTTGGCTACCTGGGTAAGGGCGGTTAGAACCCGGCGCCGATCTGTTTGAGCCGTTCGCGCATCTGTTTGAGCCGCTTATCTATCTCGGCCATGGTGCGGTTGAGCGCCCCTTCATCATCGCGCCAGACCTGGGTAATGCGGACCCAAACCAGGGTCATTGCGGCCAATCGCGCCGGCGTCGCCTCCACACCCGCCGCCTCGAGAATAGCCCGGGCAGTAAGGGGGAAATGGCTGACCATCCCGATTGCACCGGCATCGCGCGAGATCGAGATCAGGGCCTCGCGCCACGGGGTCATGGCCTCGACCCGGGCCATAGTGGCGTCAAACAGTCGGTCGTGCGCGTCTTCGGATTCCGTGCACACCGTCGCCAGGGCGGCGCCATCCAGCCGGCGCGATAACCGCGCCAGCAAAGCCAGTTTTGACGGCACTTGATCATAGAGCTCAGCGAAGGGAACTTCCGCCGTTTGGGCGATCCCACGCAAGGAAATGTGACGCCAGGGCCGCTCTGCTGCAAGGGCTAGCAGGGCATCTATCGCCGGGTCCACGATTTCGTTCATCCCTTAGCCTCCCAACGCGTTCGACCGGGCCACGGCTGCGGCGACGGCGCTGTGTACCAACGGCTCCAAACCCTGCGGTCCCATCAGAATCTCCAGTGCCGCCTGGGTGGTACCGCCAGGAGATGTCACCTGTTGGCGTAGTTCGGCTGGATCTTCACCGCCACGCTCCAGCAGGGCCGCCGCACCGGTTAGGGTTGAGCGTACTATGGCCGCTGCCGTCTGGGGATCGAGCCCGCTGGACACGGCCGCAGCTTCCAGGGCCTCGATGAAGGCATACAGATAGGCTGGAGCCGACCCGGAAGTGGCAGTGGCTACGTGCATCAAGGCTTCACGCTCTAAATCCACGACGGTGCCAAGGGGCGCGAACAGGTGTCGGGCCCGCAGTCGCGTGGCTTCTGCGGCAGCCCAGATGCTGGCCGTGCCCTTGCCGATGGCCGCCGCTGTCGTCGGCATCACACGGGCGATGTCGCGTTCGCCAAAGGCTGACATCAGATCCTCGGCTCCCACGCCAGCCAATATAGAAATGACACAGGCATCCGGTGCCAAGAGTGGGGCAATCTCCGCAGCCGTGGTGCGCCAGCCCTGAGGCTTGACTGCCAGGATCACTGTCCTTGCGGCCTTGATCGCGGTGTCCGGCGGGTTCAGTGCCGCGCCCGCCTGAACGACGGCTAAGGCCTCGGCCCCAGGATAGGGGTCACGGATTATGAGGTCGAAGGGCTCCAAAACGCCAGCCAGTTGCCAGCCGGCGAGCAAGGCCCCGCCCATACGACCGGCCCCCACCAACAGGATCGGCAAAACCTGCGGATCCAGCATCTGGGCGCCTAAGCCTGGCCGACGGTCTCAAACATACAGGCGGCCATCGCCTCCTGCGGGGATTTTGATCCTGAGATGAGAAAATCGAAAGC
>JAYTXQ010000071.1:0-12452 GCA_043742825.1 Caulobacteraceae bacterium
CTCTCTGAACCTTGCTACGATGGTGCCGTGGATCAGCGACGCGAGACATGTGCCACACTGGCAGAAAAGGAACTTTGAGACAGAGATTTCCTGGATGAGCGACAAATCTTGTAGTTGATCTATCGCCTTAGTCGAGAGACTTAGAATGATCTGTGATGTTTGAAGCGAGTATGCCGACTCGATTTGAAATCCTCCCGTTGGCGCACATTCAAGGCGGGGGCTATCTATTCGAGTTTCCAGACTACATCGCGGATGCTTTTACGCCAGAAGACGCCGTTGCAGAGGGCCGAGACGCTCTTAAATCCTAGCTTGCTACTCTTAAGGACCACGGTCGCGACGTGCCGGTCAGTGGCTAGGCCTATGGTGTCCAATGGCCACAAATGGGTGCCCAAGTCGCTTCAGACAGCATTGGCTAGGCGCGCAGAACATGCGGGCATCTGATTGAACATACTGGGTAACTGCTCAGGAGATTGGCGAAAAGGGCTTGGGTTGGGACTTGGGATTTGATTCACCCTGCGGGTGACTCATCCGCCGCGCTACAACCTGCGTGATGCCGACATGGATGCCCTGCTGGCCCAGCAGGCTGGGGCCGTTGGCGCGACTGAAGAATTGCGGATAGTCATCGGGCAAGAGGCGGGCCAACTGATGGCCCTACATGCCGCAGGGGATCACCTGCTCGGCGCGTTCGCGCAACTCTCGGTCGCGACTGTTGGAGTGGCTCATCTTAGTTTTCCATCACATTCAGCACTGCCAAGGTCATGGCCGTCACTCCGGTTCGGATCGTTGGCTCCGGCACCGGGGCGAAGAACGGGGAATGGTTTACCGGTACTGGCGGCCCTCCGGCCTTCGCTGCAGCGACCTTGGCCGGATCAGTGGCTCCGATGTTGAAGAAAAATCCCGGCGGGCCCGCCAGAGTGAATTCGGAAAAATCCTCGCTCGTCGGCCTAGGGCTTTTTAGCAGAACTACCTGGTCGCCGAATGCGGCGCGGAAGATAGCGACGGTTCTGGCTGTCAAGTCGGGGTCGTTGAACACCGCTTTGCCGTAGGCATTGAAGTGGATGTCGGGCGCAGGGGCACCAGCCATGGCCGATTCCGCCCTGGCGACCCGCCCAACCCCTTCGAGGAGCTTGGCACGGACGGCGGGTTCGAAGTCGCGGATGGTGCCAACCACATAGGCCTGGTCGGGGATGATATTGCCGGCGGTACCGGCCTGAAATCCGCCGACGGTGACGACGCCGAAGGCTCCAGCTTCCTTTTCGCGGCTGATCACACTCTGAACATCGACGACGAAACGTGAGGCGATGAGGATCGGATCTATGGTTGCGCTGGGAATGGCACCGTGGCCGCCACGGCCCTTAAAGGTGACGTCGAACTCGTCGGCGTTGGCCGATTCAGGGCCGGGGATATAGTCAATCTCGCCGGTGGCCGCCGGCACGTCATGCAGCGCGAAGACATAGGTCGGTTTGCCGCCAAACTTCACGTATAACCCATCGGCCAGCATACTGCGTGCGCCGCCGTCTACTTCTTCCGCAGGCTGGGCGATGAACATCAGGCTGCCGTGCCATTTGTTTTTCATCGCCAGCAGGGCCTTGGCGGTGCCCACCCAGGCCGCCATGTGAATGTCGTGGCCACAGCTGTGATCGACAAATACCTCACGACCATTCCACAGGGCCTTGGCGTGGCTGGCATAACTTAGGCCCGTTTTTTCCTCCATGGGCAGGGCGTCCAGCTCGGTGCGCACCATGATCAGGGGGCCAGGGCCATTGTGGTAGATGGCGACGATGCCAGTGCGGCCCACATGCTCGGTGACTTCAAAGCCCAGTGCGCGCATCTCGACCGTCAGTTTTTCCGCCGTGCGGGTTTCCTGAAAGCCCAGTTCCGGATGGCTGTGGATATCTTTGTAGAGTGCATCCAGATGCGGATATTCAATATTGAGGACCGCTTCGATGGCTGCCTTGCTGGCCATTACGTCCAGGGCCTGAACCGGGGCGGGGAGGGCGGCAAGACATAGGCACGCGCCAACCCATGTCAGGCCGCGACGCGCCATTTTCGTCCTCGTCTGATGCACCATCTGGCATTTCCTCAGGAAGTTGTCCGGTCTGTTACCGCGTAGATCATAATTCCGGTGGCGACGGAAAGATTGAGACTGTCCGCCCGACCGCGCATTGGAATCTTAACATTGATATCGCATATCGCCGATAGTTGCTCGGGCAAACCAGCCTGTTCGTTGCCCATCAGGATCAAGGACGGCGTGGTGTAGTCTGCGTCGCGGAAATTCATCGTCGCCGTCAAGGTCGTGCCGACGACGCTGCCCGGCCAGGCCCCACGCCAAGCGATGAAGTCTTCAACACCCGTTTTGTAAATCGGTATGGCAAAGATCGAACCCATAGTCGCCCGCACGGCTTCGACCGAATAGGGGTCACAACAGTCTCCGACCAGGATCACGCCTCCCGCGCCGGCGGCATCAAGGGTGCGGATAATCGTCCCCAGATTGCCAGGGTCGCGCACAGCCTGCAAAGCCACCCAGCAGTGCGAGGCGTAGGGGTCGAGGTCTTTAAGGGCTGAGTAACTCTGCTCAAACACGGCCAGGACCGTCTGCGGGTTGTCGCGTCGGGATATCTTACCAAGGATTGCCTCGCTGACTTCCAGTGTCTCGTCGGCCCTGGCGACCGCCTTGCGAACCAAAGGATGATCGGCAAGGCCGGGGCCGTGAAGAAGAAATTTGGGATAACATTTTGAATCAACAGCTTCAGTAATTATTTTCAGGCCTTCGGCCAAAAATGTCCCGGTCTCGTCGCGGGTCTTGCGCATATGCAAAGCACGCACCGCCTTGACCGTTGGGTTGGCCAGGGAGGTAATGGTACGGGCGGTCAACGCGCGCTCCAGCGGGCGAAGAATGACAGCCCCACTCCCCGTTCGCCCGCTCGTTCCATTAAGGCTAGCTCGCCCCAATCAATGGTGCCGGCGCGGCCCTGAAGGGCGTGGCGCATCAGGCCCCCGAGCGCCATACCTGATATCCGCTCGGAATAGCCGTTGAGTAACAAAAATCCTGCGTCGGGGCTTAAAAGCTCAGCGCAGCCAGACAGAAGCTGCGGCAGATGCTCGTACAGTCGCCATACCTCGCCGGTCGGGCCGCGGCCATATTTGGGCGGGTCAAGGATAATCCCGTCGTATTGGGCACCGCGCCGGACCTCGCGGGCCACCCATTTTCGCGCATCTTCGCATATCCAGCGAAGGGGCAGGCTTGATTGGCCTGAAAGTTCAGCATTATCACGAGCCCACGCAACCGCTTTTTTTGAGGCGTCGACGTGCGTGACGCTGGCGCCTCCAGCCGCCGCGACCAACGAGGCGACACCCGTATATCCAAACAAGTTCAGGATTTTCGGTTGCCCGACTATCCGCTCTACCTGAGCCCGGATCCAACTCCAGTTGGCCGCCTGTTCGGGAAAGAAGGCCAGGTGGCGAAACGCGGTGAAGCGCGCGTGAAACCTTACCGGCCCCCAGCTTAGCGGCCATGTCTTCGGTACTGGCCGGGAGAATCGCCACCGTCCGGCATCCTCCTCGTCACTCGGATCGAACGTCGCGTCGGCCTTAACCCATTCGGTACCGGTCAACGCCGGCGGCCACAGGCATTGGGCTTCGGGGCGGTCAACCAGGTAAGGCCCGTAGCGTTCCAGTTTGCGCCCATGACCGCTGTCGATCAGATCATAGTCCTCCCAGCCGACGGTGCGCATCGCCAAAGGGTCCAGGGAAAGAACGGGGGCAGGCCCGACAGTCGCGTTCATACAAATTCGCTTATCCGCCGGGCGCGGTCATGGCAAACGGTCCGCGCCTTTGCACGCCCTGAAGCCCAAGCTTGCGACATGCCCCCGATTGCAGTCTAACTGTTACACACTGGAGCCAGTGGGAGCGGTACATGACCCAGACCCTACTCGAACCGCGCAAAAACAGCCGCAAGGCCAAGGGCGACGGCCACCTTCGGCGCGCAGAGATTTTACACGCAGCAGAACGCCTGTTTCTGGCCGAGGGCTATGAGGGCGCTACAATCCGCAAAATAGCCGATCACGTAGGGGTGTCCTCAACTGCCCTCTATATGCATTTTCGCGATAAAGATGAGATTCTGCTTGAGATCTGCACTGCGGCAATGGAACACATCCTCAAGGTCAATCGGGAAATTGCCGGTCGACCGATCGATCCTGTCGAGCGCGCGCGGATGATGCTCAAAGCCTACGTCGATTTCGCGATGGAAAATCCGAGTGCTTACCGCATGATATTCTGTTCGTCTCCGCTATCGGCTTCTCTGGAAAAACGTGAGGTTACTCTGGATCTGGGGACACAGTGCTTCGTGTGCTTCGCCGATGTCATGCGCGAGATAGCCGCCAGTGGTCGGTTGCGCACCGGCGATGTGGATGCCGCCCATCAAGCCCTTTGGGCCGCTTGTCACGGCATGGTCGCCTTGAGGTTTAGCAAGCCAGATTTCCCCTGGGCTCAGCCTGATGTCCTGACCAGCGTTGTCATCGACGGCATGTTATATGGGTTGATCGCTGAATAGTGTGCCGCAGCAGTCAATACTAAATTACCTCGCTGACAGCTTTTCCTGGATAGATTACGGGCGTCACACTCAGCCGGCAGGACGCTGGCGCTTCGTGGGTTTTTCAACAGGCTTGGCGGTCGCAGCGTCATTAATGTTCGCTACGGGTGTGTGGGGGCAGCGCGCGCACCGCGTACTGTCACTGGATCAATGCGCCGACCAGTTCGTCCTGGCCTTGTCCCCTCGCGAGTCGATCGTTGGCTTGTCTGAGCGCGCGCGGGACGCGGATGCCTACCTAGCTGGTCAGTCAAAGGGTTTGCCATTGCGCCGCGCGACGACGGAATCGGTGTTGGCGGCCAGGCCGGATATCATCGTCAGGTTCTGGGGGGGGGAGGAGAGGCTTCTTTCGAGTTTGCGCAGACGCGGCATCCAGGTTGTCACACTGAATGATGCACCTGATTTCGCGGGTGTTGCTGAAAATATTCGCCTTGTTGCGGCGGCGTTAGATCAGCCCCGTCGGGGGCAGTTCCTGATAACGCATATGCAAAACCAGTTGGACGCGGCAAGTGACGCCTGGCGAGGACGTGCCGCGCTGTACCTCACCTCGGGCGGGGATACGGCAGGTTCCGGGACACTGATCAATGCGATGATGCGTAGCGCCGGCCTGCGGAACCTAGCGACCGGTTTTGGATACCGCAGCGTTTCTCTTGAATATCTGATTCAAGATCCACCCCAGATCATTGTCGAGGGTTTTTTCGACCCAACCATTGAAGCCACTCAGCGCTGGAGTTTAGGGCGTCATGCGGCGGTTCGGCGCCTGGAGACAGGGCGCGGGGTGGTTCGCCTGCCGGCCAGGCTCTTGGGCTGCCCCGCTTGGTTCGCAGCCGACGCGGTCACGCTGTTGGCTGCTGCGGCACCCCGTGGCGGACGGCAATGAAACTTATAACGGTACTGATCGGGCTACTGGCTGCCACGCTCATACTTGGGGTCTTCCTTGGGGAAACAAGCCTCAGCATGGAGCAATATGGACAAGCCCTGCAAGAAACAGGGTCGCGCGCTGGCGAAATCATCTGGATGATTCGTCTCCCGCGCGTGGTTGCCGCTGGGGTTGTCGGCGGCGCGCTTGGTCTGGCAGGTGCGGTGATGCAAGGCCTGCTGCGCAACCCTCTTGCTGATCCGGGTGTGCTTGGCGTGTCGGCTCTGTCTGGTCTTGGGGCGGCGCTTACGATTGCCGCCGGTCTGGCCACGGTGCCAGGCCTAGTTGAGACCGCCGCCCTGGGCGGAGCGGCACTGGCCGGACTATTGATCGTGATCCTGGCGGCACGCCTTGCCGCGCCAGGGAGCCTGATCTTGTTTGGCGTTGCGCTCTCGGCCTTGGGGGGTGCAATGACGGCGCTCGTGTTCAATCTGTCGCCGTCGCCGATCTATACAGCCGAAATTCTCAACTGGCTGATGGGATCAGTGGCTAACCGCGACTGGCCCGACATCGCCATGGCCGCAATACCGATGGCGGTTGGCGCAGTTTTGTGCATGGCCTGCGGACGGGGTTTACGTATGCTGGCCCTGGGCGAAGAGACCGCAGCAACGTCTGGATTGCCGATGCCCAGCCTCCGCGTCATGGCCGTCGGCGGGGCTGCTTTGTTGACCGGATCTTCGGTTGCCCTGGCCGGTGTGGTGGGTTTCATCGGGCTGGCGTCGCCCCATCTTGTGCGGCGGTTTGCGGCCGAGGACCCTGCCCGCCTGCTGCTGCCCTCGGCCTTGACCGGCGCAATTCTTTTGATTGCCGCAGACTTGGCCGCGCGCATGATCCCCAGCGCCGAGGAGCTAAAGCTTGGCGTGGTCACAGCCCTCTTCGGCGCACCGCTATTTGGCCTCGTGGCCTGGCGCGTCTCGCGCAGCTGGCGTTTATGACCCCTATGCTTGAATTGCGCAGGGCCAGTGTCTGCATTGGGGGCACCGAGGTCCTTTCCCGGATCGACCTGAACATTGGTGCTGGAGAGATGTTGGGCATCGTCGGTATGAATGGCGCAGGTAAGACCACACTGTTGCGAGCGGCACTGGGGTTGATCGATTTATCTGAAGGCTCAGTCTTGATCGGTGGCCGATCTATAAAAACGCTCTCTCTGGCTAGGCGGGCTGAACATGTTGGGTATCTGGCGCAGGACCGCTCGGTCAGTTGGAACCTGCCTGCCTGGCATGTCGCTGCGCTCGGGCGCCCCAATTTGCCATTAAGCTCAGCGAAGCCTTTTGCCATGGCGGCCCTGCAGGAGGTCGGACTGAATACTTTGGCAGAGCGCGGGGTCCTGGATATGTCAGGTGGTGAAAGGGCTAGGGTCTTGCTGGCCCGCCTCCTGGTCACCGCATCGCCGCTTCTTATGGCCGATGAGCCGGTCGCCGGTCTTGATCCGGACGCACAGCTTAGGGTGATGGATATCCTGACGGCGCGCGCATGCTCCGGCCGCGGAGTAATTCTTACGCTGCACGACCTCACGCTGGCCGCGCGCTATTGCAATCGCATCGCTGTGCTCTGCGCCGGTCGCCTGTTGGCTCTGGGCCCCCCGAGAGAAGCACTATCGCCGGAAGTCTTGCGGGCTGGTTTTGCTCTGAATGGCGAGCTTATCGAGACTGGTTCGGGTCCCGTCCTGGTGGCAAAGCGGGGGTAACCAGCGTTACACCGGCACCGCCATGTTCGACCGTCACCGGCACCATCGAGGCCGTCAGGCGATAACTGTAGCCACCCCGGCGAAGATCAGCCTCCAAGGTATTTGCGGCCACGCCACCGGCCAGCCGGGCGCGATAGACCTGAGTGGCTTCCAGCACCCTCATGACGTAGTCGCGGGTCTCGGAAAAGGGGATGCATTCGATGAAATCCAAGGGATCGGATGATCCACCCCTGGGGTCGCCGCAGACACTCGTCCACGCCGTCGGCCGGCTGGCCCCGGCATTATAGGCTGCTGTCGCCATGACATATGAACCGCTGAACTGGTTGACCAGCTGGCCCAGGAATGTCGATCCCACACGCATATTGTAATCAGGATCGTCCAAATTCCCATTCCCCAGACCCATCCGACGAGCGACGCTCGACGCGGTCGCAGGCATCAGTTGCATCATACCGCGCGCCCCAACTGGGGAGCGCACGCGAGGGTCGAAGCTGCTTTCCTGACGGGTAATTCCCAGAATGAGCGGCGTTTCTGGTGCCAACGGCGATTGCGGGGCCGCGCGAACAGGATAACCCCGTTCCGGCAGCACGATCCCGTGCCGGGCACCATTTCGAACGATCCGCATGGCCAAGCCAAGGTCACCCTCATCGCGGGCCATGTCAAATAGTAAGGCTTCATCGGTCGCAGAGCTGGCGATCTCCGACAACCCAAGTAGAAATACTTTGTGGGTTTCGTGGGCACCGACCTGATCGAGCAAACGCGTAGCTCGGATCCAGTCCCGAGCCTCGAATGCCTCGCGGGTCTGTGTCGTGATCAGAGGGTCATGGCCCAGGCTGAGCTGGTGATCGCCAGCCCGTATCGCAGCAAGCAAACCGTAGAAAGTCGTATTAAACTTGGCCGACTGGCCGTAGAAAATCTGCGCGCCAAGCAGATCACCCGCAGCATCGGCGGTTCGTCCGCGCCAGTACAGCGCTCGGCTCTGGGTCAGGGGTGACTGGCCGACATTCTGCAAGCGTTCAAAATGTTCGTCCGCCAGCTTGGGGTTCTTCAATCGTGAGAGTGCAATCCACCCCGCATAAAATTCAGCATTGGCCGCATCTGCACCATTTGCCAGACCTGCATGCGCAGCGGCGGCGTAAGCATTGGCGTAGTCGCCTTTCTGCAGGGCCGCTACAACCAGAATGCCGTGATGCCAGAGGCGTTCGGCGGCCGCATCATTGGGCAGTTGTGTCGGAAGATAGCGCATCAGCGCCAAAGCCTCGTTCGTCTTGCCGCTGTCGCGAAGTTTCAGCACCCGCTCATAGGCAAGGCCAGGACTAAGCTGTTCCTGTACGGGCAGGGCATTGATCAGGGCGGCGGCATTTTCATCGTCGCGGCGCAAAGCGATCCGTGCCTGTGCGACAGCGCGCTGCTCCGGTGGCAGCAGGTTAACCACGTCTAAGGCTGCGCGGCCCTGTGGCCCATACAAAAGCAAGTCGGCACGGGCTAAATGGTCGGCCCCTGTCAGCAGTTTGCCGAATTTGGCCAGAAATATCTCTTGCGTCTCCTCATCGAACACCACCTCGCGCCACGTCTTAACAATCAAGATGCGCGCCGCTTCGGCCTGGCCAAGATTACGCAATGCCCCGGCCAGGGCCATAACCCCCTGTGGTGTTCGTGGGGGACGACCGGAAAACCAGGCGACGATCCCGCCGTTGGATAGACCCGAACGGTTCAGGGCCTGTTCGGCTGCAAGTTCGCGCTTGACGATGTGGGGCCAGCCGGCGAGGTCCCTGACGGCGGTTTCAGCCTCGAGGAAGCTCAGGGACGCTGGGGCACCATCGACCAGGGCCCACAACATCAGCTTGCGCACGACAGGGTCCGTCGTGGATGTCATGATGACCCGTGCCCGCGCGCCGTCCCCCGATTTCACCGCGACCAGGGCGGCGTAAATGTCCTGCGCGGGCAGAACCATTGCTGCGTACGTCAGGGGCGTCGATGCCGGACTATCGGATTTCAGCACCTGAGCCGTCGCCAAAGTGGCGAGCGCCATCAGCGAGATGGAAAGCAAGCTTGATCGGGACACCATAAATCCCACGGACTGACGCTCCTTAAAAGCCTCGCAACGACTCAGGAGGTTGCACGGGCCCCTGCCTACGACATACTAGACCCATCTTAACCCAAAGCCCGAGGTTTGGGCGGTTCAATTTGCGGCCTCGTACATTTCATGTCTCAGTTTTCCATCCACGGCGCGATCACCGCGCTGGTGACACCGTTTCGCAATGGCCAAATCGACGAGGCAGCATTCAAAGTCCTCGTTGAGCGCCAGATCGCTGCGGGTGTGCATGGACTGGTCCCGGTGGGAACGACTGGAGAAACCGCGACGCTCAGCCATGGCGAGCATCGCCGGGTCGTCGAATTGTGCGTTGAAACTGTCCAGGGCAGGGTCCCCGTCATTGCCGGTGCCGGATCGAACGCCACTGCCGAGGCGATTGAATTGGTCGCGCATGCTAAAGCTGTCGGTGCACAAGCGGCGCTGGTCGTAACTCCCTATTATAATCGCCCCAGCCAGGAGGGCCTCTATCGACACTACTCGGCGATTAACGACGCAGTCGATCTGCCGGTGATTATCTATAATGTGCCGGCGCGCACCAGTGTCGATATTGGCAATGAAACCCTGGCGCGACTGGCGGTTTTGCCCAATATACTCGGGATCAAGGACGCGACGGGCGATCTGATACGCGCTTCCTGGCAGCGCCGGCTTTGTGGCACCGATTGGTTGATGTTGTCTGGCGATGATCCTACGGGTCTTGGCTATATGGCGCATGGAGGTCATGGCTGTATTTCGGTTACCGCCAATGTCGCGCCTGGACCCTGTGCTCGTTTCTATGAGGCCTGCATGGCCTCAGCCTGGGGCGAGGCTCTCAGTCTGCACGATGTTTTGACCCGTCTGCACCGGGCTCTGTTCCTCGATGCCTCGCCGGCACCAACGAAATTCGCCTTGGCTCATTTGGGTCTGTGTGCCGAAGACGTCCGACTGCCCATCGCGGCCTGCGGCGAGGCGTTCCGCGCCGAGATTCTGGCTGCAATCGCTGAAGCTGGACACCTGGAATGACCGGTAAACTGATCGCCGAGAACCGTCGGGCGCGATTTGACTATTTCCTGGAGGAAAAAATCGAAGCTGGGCTGGTTTTGACCGGTTCCGAGATTAAGTCTTTGCGCCTTGGTAAGGCGAATATCGCTGAGTCCTATGCTTCCGCTGACGGTCGTGAGATGACTCTGGTCAATGCTTATATTCCTCCATACGGCCCGGCGAACCGATTCAATCATGAACCGCGCCGACCCCGCCGGGTGCTTTTACACCGCAAGCAATTGGATAAACTTTTGGCCGCTGTGCGTCGTGACGGTCGAACCATCGTTCCGACGCGCCTCTATTTTAATGAAAAGGGTTTGGCCAAGCTTGAGATTGCCCTGGCTAAGGGCAAAACTGCGCCGGACAAACGTCAGACCGAAGCCGATCGTGACTGGAAACGCGAACAGGGCCGCCTGATGCGCGACAAGGGTTGATCAGGGATCAACCAACCGCGCCTTGGCCTCGATAAACACAGCCTCGAACATCGCAGCGGTCAGTCTGCCGGTATTGGTGTTCAGCCGCGAGCAATGATAACTGTTGATCAAGGTCAGAAGCCCTGCCTGAGTGACCGACCCATGACCGGGCACACCCGCAGATGCTGAAAACCCCAGGGCTCGCATGACATTTCGCCTGGCCACGTCGCCCAGCGTGACAATGACCTGCAAGCGGGGCAGGGTGCCCATTCGCGCCGCCAGGAATGGCCGGCATGCAGTTTCTTCGGCAGGCAGGGGTTTGTTGCCGGGGGGCGCGCAGCGCACAGCATTACTGACCATGCAATCGATCAGTTGCAGGCTATCGTCGATGCGTGCGTCGAAGACTCCACGAGCGAAGCCGGTTTTAATCAGGGTCTGGTAGAGCAGAACTCCGGCGAAATCCCCCGTGAACGGCCGGCCCGTTCGATTGGCGCCTGTTCGGCCAGGAGCCAACCCCATGACCAGGACCCTGGCGTTGGGGTCTCCAAATGAGGGAGCCGGCCCGTTGAACCAGTCAGAGTGCGCCGCACGATTGTCGTCGCGATAGGCTACGAGCCTGGGGCATAGCGGGCAATCGCGGGGTGGCTCTGGGTCAGGCGCTGACATCTTCGCCCGCGGTCCGGCCTTCCTGCAGGAAACGTGGCAAACGATCACGGCTTGGCCGGCCGATAATGTCGGAAAGGTCGGCCAGGTCGATAAAACTGTCCGCCTGACGCCGCAGATCATCAGAAACCATGGCGGGCTGTGTCTTGACCGTTGAAACAACGCTGACGCGCACCCCTTTTTTTTGCAGTGACGCGATCAGAGGGCGAAAGTCGCCATCGCCAGAAAATAGCACAGCGTGGTCCAGGCGCGGTGCCAGATCCAGCATATCGATAGCAATCTCCATATCCATGTCACCGCGAAAACGCTTGCGGCCTTGAGAATCAGTAAATTCCCTCGCCGTCTTGGTGACCATGGTAAAACCGTTGTAGTCGAGCCAATCAACCAGCGGGCGCACGGGGGAATAGTCCTGGTCTTCAACAATGGCGGTGTAATAATAGGCCCGCAGCAAAACGCCGCGCTTGCGAAATTCATCCAGAAGCTTTTTGTAGTCGATGTCGAAGCCTAGTCCCTTCGCAGCGGAGAACAGGTTGGCTCCGTCGATGAACAGGGCAAGCCGGTCCGTCGGGTAGAAGGTCATGCTCATAAAACTTTCAAAAATAGATAAAAAATGAGTTGTACAAATGATGTGGTGGTCGTTGCTTTAGGTTCCAGTCTAGCTGGCCCCTATAAGACGTCCCGGGCCTTGCTGGAACATTGCCTCGGCGATTTTCCGAAATTCGGCCTGCACGTGCAAAGGCAATCTTCCTGGTGGCAATCTCTGGCTTGGCCAGATCCATCACAGCCGCCCTACCTCAATGGGATTGTCTTTGTCGAGACGGTTATGCCCCCAACTCAGGTGATGGCATCATTGTTAGAGCTTGAACGGCGCTATGATCGCCAGCGAAATCTTGCGAATGCGCCCAGAACTTTGGATCTGGACCTGATCGCCTATGGCCGCGCGACCTTAAATCTGGAAACCCTGACCGTGCCACACCCCCGCGCCGCTAATCGGTATTTCGTCATGGCCCCGTTGGCGGAGTTGGCACCGGCATGGATTCATCCGGCCAGTGGTCTGACCGCCAGTACTTTGG
>JAYTXQ010000072.1:0-10549 GCA_043742825.1 Caulobacteraceae bacterium
CGGCGCTTGTACGTCGGCGGCATTTCCTCCGGTGCCACCATGACCAACCGGGCACTGGCCTTCCGTTCGGACTTCTGGGCGGGAGGAATGCCGATTTCCGGGGAGTGGTATGTCTCAGGCGACGATGGGGCGGCCCTTTCGTTCGACGCGGCGCGCGCGGCTGTCGCAGCGACCCCCGCCAAGGTTCTTCAAGGCAGGGTCGGGCCATTTCCATTGAAGACCAAACTTCGGCCGATGATCGTGATCACCGTCTGGGGTGGCCAGAACGATCTTTGGCGGTGCGCCGGCGTGTTGTGCTCCGACTACCGGCCGACAACTCAGGCGGCGTCGAACTACTTCGCTGCAATTACCGGGGTGGTGCAGGTGTCCTGCACCAGCAGCCATGGCCATATGTGGCCGCAGATCAACACGCAGGCCTTCAATGTCTGGGCGCTGACGACGCTCGCCTCTCATCCCAAGGGGACAACAGCATCCGATTTTCACCTGACCCCGCCGCCGAGTGGTTACAGCTGCCAGCTGGGACGATTCACCGACCACTACCGCCCGGACACGGAAAAGACGAGCTGACCTCCCAGCGCGTGAAGGGCGCGAAGACAATGGCGATCGACGGGTTCGGCAGGTACTTGAAACCGTGAAGGGTCCAACGGCTAGCGGTGGGCGGCAGTGAAAGTTCCCGCAGAGTCGCCGGCATTGACCGCGCCGCTCAGCGTATTGTCCGACTTGACGACGCCGGTGTAAGCCACATGAACCGGTCGGCCTTGGTACTCGGTATCGTAGCCCAGGGTGAAATTGGGCCCGTCTGAAGCGCCGCTGGCCCGCAGCGTCGAGCCATCGCTCACCGCGCAGGGGCCGGCCAGTTTCGCGCCGTCCGACTTGAACGAGCAGACCACGACATATCTCAACTGGTCGAAGGCGACATCGACTTTCCACGTGGTCGCGCGACCGGCGGCGGGGGTCGTCAAAAGTGTCGCCTAGAAGGCGCCAGTGGCCAAGCGATTCTCAACCGTGCCCTTGACCGTGCCGCCTGGCTGAACCGTGCCCCTGTAGTCGAGATGTGGGCCGCTGCCGTTATAGTCGGTGTCATAGCCAAAACGCATCCTGTCACCGACCAGGTGCCCGGCGCTCCGCAAAATTGGCCCGGTGGTGGCGGCGCACGGCCCCGACAGGTGCCCCGAGTCGGCGCTCAGAGCGCAGAGCAGGGTGTATTTGAACCGAGGACCCAAATCGGTTTTCACTGCCCAGGTTCCGGAGAGGTCGGCGGCGGATGCGGCCGGGGGCGTGCCGAGTGCGAGCACGGCGGCGATCAGCATTTTCCTCATCGACCTATTTGTCCTTTTTCCGGGGTCTACTTACCGTCAACCGAGAAGGCGAGCAGGACCGACCCCGGCCCGGTCCGGCCCCAATAGCCGGAGTCAACATAGACCATGCCCCCCGCCGCCACTGGCCCTGCCCCGTCGAGCGCGCCGCCCATGGCTTGGCCGCCGGTGGTCGTGGTCACTGGCTGGGCGGTGTCGAACGACCAAATGATTTTGCCGTCGCGGGCCAAATAGGCTCGCAGCCAACCGTCCATAGAGCCGGCGAACACCAGGCCGGGCATCGCGGTGACGGCCATGGAGATGCCGGGGATGCAGTATTCATTCGTCCACCTGCAGGGCAGTTTGGTCAGCGGGTGTGTCCAAGCCAGAGCGCCGTCGGCGAGGCCCAGCGCCGACAACTGTGGCCTGGCGGCAGTGCCGCGGTAGATGTCAGAAATGCCGACATAGATGTTTCGCTCATCGACAGCATGGCCGAATTCCGAACCCCCAAGTGGTCCGCCCGGGCTGAGGCGTTTTTCCCAGATCACCTGCCCCTGGTGGGCGGGATCCAGGGCATAGACCTGGCCGGATTTCTGCGACACCAGGATCACCTGCTTTCCGTCCGGCCGTCGGACCAGCGCCGGCGAGGCACCGAGGTCGAAATCGGTACCCACAACCGTCGGGCAATTGGCGTGCCGACGCTCAGGCGCTCCATAACAGCCGATGATGTAGCTGTCCTCCGTGGTCAGTTGATTTATCCAGACGATCTTGCCGGTCTTTAGCTCGAGCGCGATTCCCGCATCCGACCCAGAGTGGGGAACGCCGGTATAGCTGTTGCCAGTGGTGACATAGGCCAGGCCCCGAACGGCGTCGATCGTCGGTGCCGACCATATGGCCCCCCCCGCCGGGCCGTACATCTGAGTTCCGGCTCGGTTCTTTTGGCTGGGCTTCGGATCTACCGGGGTTGTATATGTGGTCCACAGGATCTTGCCTGTGTCGGCGCGAACTGCGACTAAAGCGCCGCGAAATTTGCAGCAGGGGTAGGCATCGCTTGAGGCGAAAGCCTCTTCTCCCGACGACACCGGCGCATAGACCACGCCATTGAAGACCGTCACCGAGCCGGTGAACTGATGACCAGGCTGGTTGTCGATCGACGTCCGCCAGATCAGCCCGCCCCCTTGGGCGTCGATCGCGTAGAGAGACCCGCCGGCGTCGGTGAAAAAGGCCGCGACGCGCGCCGGGCCGCCGGCTTGGGATTGGATCGGTGCCAGGCTGATCGTACTGCGGGTCTGGCCTTCAGCCGTGAATCGCCAGTAAGCGCAGCCTGTGCGAGCGTTCAGAGCATATACCGAGCCGGACGTGTCGTTAGTGAACAACCGCCCACCGGCGATCATCGGCTCGCCGTTGCGGGTGCCGGACAGGGCCACCGCCCACTTGAGTTTGAGGCGCGGCGCGTCTGCGGCGGCGAGGCCGGGATCGGGCTGATAGCGGGTGTTTTCCACGGTGCGCCCCCAGCCGTTCCAACCTGATCCTGCCAGGTTAACGGGCCCTGGTTCATCGGCACAGGTGGGTGTCTGAGAGGTGGTCCTTGAGACCTGGCCGCCGCTCTTATTTTGCGAAAGATACATGATCAGCGCTACCTTGTCGCTCATCGGCAGGCCCTCGCCGTAGGGGCGCATGACCCCATCGGTCAAAGCTGCGAAGATAAATGCGGGCGTATTGCCGGCGATCACCGACTTAGCCGGCGTCCGCCCGCTCGGATGATCATGGCAGGCGGCACAATGACTGTTGTAAAGTGGCTCACCGGCGGCGGCATCATAGTGGAGCCCGTAGACCTCCTCCCCGGGAGCGGGCGGGCCGGCAACGAGGAAAGTAACGCTGGCAGCGATCGCAACGCCGGCGACGAGCCATGTCCAGGTCTTCAACGCAGCCTTCTTCACGCCCAACCGCCTTGAATTCCGCGCCGACTTTAATACCTCCGCGCAGGCGCGAGCTGCGCGAAGGCTATCGCCCGTATGAGTCCGGACCAACACAATCAAGCGCAAGTCCGCTCCCCGTGTCGAGGTCGGGTTTAACCGTTAGAATTTTGCCTGCAGTTCAATGCCGTACACCCTCGGCGGATTAATGCCGTAGCTGATCCCGCCGTGGCTGGGGAAGTCGGAGGGAGCGGTGATAAGGTTGGCCGGTCCCTGGACGAACGAGCCGGCCGTCTGGCCGATGATCTGCGTCCGGTTGGTGACGTTGCGGGCGTAGAGGATCAAGGTGAAATGGCCCTGAGGCGGTTGATACAACATCCGCAGATCGAGGTTGTAGTAGGATGGCGCGAGGAAGTTTGAGTTGTTGAAGACCGCATAATACTGTTTGTCGTTGAAGGCGTAGGTGGCCGAGAAGGTCAGCTTGCCGATCGGTAGGTGAAATGTATAGACAGGGTTGATCGTAACCTTGTTTTGCGGCGACTGGGGAATGGTGCTGCCGTTGAGGTTGGCGTGGGGGACGGCGAGGCACTGTCCCGGCGTTCCTGGAGGACCCGCTGTGCCGGTGCCAACGCAGCCGGGTGCCAGCTGCGAGAAGTCGAGGATCGGCCCGCCCGGCAGGCTGAACCGCGTGAACCGCGCGTTCAGATAGGAGTAGTTGAATGTCAGCTGAAAATCTGCGGTCGGCGACCATGTCGACTCCAACTCAAAGCCGTAGGTCCGGGCGCGCTGGGCGCTAACCAGTTCGCTGGTGATCAGGCCCGTGGACACGTCTTCCACCGACAGAAACTGCTGCAGGTTGTGATAGTCGTAGTAGTAGACGTCGGCGTTGATCAGCAATTTGCGTCCGAACCGCTTCTTCACCCCGCCCTCGAAGTCGTAGAGGGTCTCTGGTCCAACTGTCGGAATCGGTGAAACATTGAGGAGGCTGAGACCGGCTGACTTGTAGCCTTTGGTGACGCTGCCGTAGACGAGAGTCGTCGGGTCTGGCTGCCATTCGGCCCCGATCTTGCCTGTCCAGTCGGACGACTTCACAGTCGTTCCCTGGGTCACAACGCCAACTTCGGAGGAGTTCAACGTCGGAATGCCAAAGACGCCGGCGGTGTCGAACACTTGACGGTAGATGACGTCGCCGCGTTTGCTGTCCCAGTTGTAGCGCAGGCCTCCAGTCAGCCGCACTGTATCGGTGAGGCTGTAGTCGAGGTTGCCATAGATCGCTTCCACCTTGTCGGTGAAGTTGCCGATCTGGCTGTAGAAGGCCCGGCTCGGGTTGGGAGCGCCGCCGGTGGGGAAATCCAAGCTCGGGTTGTTGGGCTCTTCGATGTTGTACGGGGCATAATTGTGGTCGTAGAACTGGAAGGCTCCGACGATCCACTTCAGGGGGCCGTTGCCGCTCGACTTTAGCTGTACCTCGTTCTGCCAGAACTTCTCGACCTGAAAGCCGGTGGTAACTTGGCTTAGGTAACCGGCCGGCAAACCGCGGAAGGGTCCAGAGGGTGTCGTATCGGCGTCGGACAAATACAGGAAGTCGTATTTGCTGTAGCCTCCGATATATTCAAGCGTCGCGAACGGTAACTCATAGTTGGCCTGCAGCGTGTAGGTCCAGTCATCCTTTATCTTGTTGTAGCCGACGGTATTGTAATTCACGACTCGGAGATTGTTGATCTGCGGGTTGCTGGTCGGGGGCAGCAAATCGGTTGGATTGGGGACCAGGCACTGGTAGTCTTTTCCATTGATCGTCGGGCAGTTGACGAAGCCGCCGAACGGGGTGTTCTGCGGGAAAGGCGTATATTGATCTCGGCCGACACCCGCATCTGCGGCATTGTTGTTCGCAAAGTTCTGCACCCGAAGCCACAGGCTGAAGTTGTCGGTCGGCTTCCAGTCGAGCTGAGCCTCGAAAAGGTTGCTCCAACCGGCTCCGGGGTGCGTGGGACTGTCGAGGTTGGTGAAGAAGCCGTAGCTGGCCGGCTGCTTGGCGTAGGCGTCGGTAAGGCGAAAGCGGAAATGGTCAATGATCGGTCCGGAGATCGACGCGTCGACATAGTGGTAACGATAGTTGTTGACGCCCACGCGGACCTCTTCGTGGAACTCGTTGGTCGGCCGCTTCGAGACGACATTAACCGAGCCGCCGATGTCGTTCTCGCCGCCCAGTGTGCCCTGCGGCCCGCGCAGGATCTCAATCCGGTCGCTGAAAAAGTCCGGCTGGTTCAGATAATCAGGCGAGCGAGTGTAGACCCCATCGACGAAAATCGCCACGCCTGGGTCGGTGCCAAGTGTATTGGTATAGCGACCGACCCCGCGCAGGCTGAGGAATTGCCCGTTGAGACTCATGCTGGGGGTAAAGTTGACGAGGTCGCTGGCGGTCTCGATACCGACGAGGTTACGGCGCTCGTCGGTATAGGCTGAGGCCGAGACCGGCAGGCTCTGCAGGGCGACCTTGCGCGAGGTCGCGGTGACCACGACCTCGCCCACGGCTGTTGCCCCGGCCGCCTCGGTGTTCTGCGAGGTCGCCTTGGCCCGCGCCGCTTGGTCCGCAGTCTCTGGTGTGGTTTGGCTTGCCGAAGCGTTCGTAGTCGGAGGACTTTGAGCCGCAGCCGCGCTCCCGGCAGCAGCCGCGCCGACCATCGCCAGGAGTGCGCTCATGGCGCACGTGACCATCAGCTGATTTTTCTGGAGCATCGTTCTCTCCTCTATTCGCCCCGTCGCGAGGCCATTTTGATTTATTGGTACCGTCCCAGGATAGAAGTCGGCGGGCGGTCCTGCCGCCGACGCTCCTGAGAGGGCCATGAAGTTGACCGAAACATCGTTTGCTTTGGGCCAGCCGTCAAATAGTTTTTGATCATACGGTATGGTCGGGTATGTATAAAGCTCGCTATCTGGCGAGCTGTGGCATTCATGCCACGGCCACAAGTCGTACAACTAAATTAGAATTCGAGGTTTGCCGGTGACTTACAAATTTGATCACAAGACTGTGTCGGTATGGTCGGAGGGCTCGCGCCTGGCCGCTGTTGTCGTAACGCCGCACGGAGCACATGAGCTCCGCCCCGCCATTCTGCTCTGCCACGGCTGGGGCGGACTGAAAGACCACCTGCTGCGCGCCTATGCCGAGACCTTCGCCGCCGACGGCTTTGTTTGTATGGCATTCGACTATCGCGGCTGGGGTCAGAGCGATGGACGGGCAATTTCCTCGGTGGAAAGCCCGCCCTTAACCCAGGCCGGGGAACACACCGTCAAGGTGCGGGTGATCCGCGAGGTGGTAGATCCCATCGACCAGGTGGCCGACGTACGCGCCTGTTTCGCCTGGTTGCTGACCGAGGCGGGAGTTGATCCGGCGCGCGTCGGCCTTTGGGGCTCCAGCTATGGGGGCGGCCTGACGACCTTCGTCACTGGAACGGATGTTCGAGTGAAGGCGCTGGTCGCTCAGATCGGCGGTTATGGCCACCCGGCACAGGACTGGTATCGCGATCTCGCCTACAAGCGCATGGCTGACAAGGCGCGCGGACTGATCGACCCGGCGGTGCCGCAAGGCGTCGATGGTTCCCCCGGGCTGCGTGGCACCCCCGATATCGCCCGCCAGTGGGGATTTTCGCCGCTCTCGGCCGCCGAGGCCATTCGCGTCCCTACCCTGTTCATCGACGCGGAGTTCGAGGAGTACAACGATACCGGACAGCAGGGCGGCGCGGCCTACGATATCGTGCGCCGCAATGCTATTGCCGAGCGCACCACATTTCCCTGCACGCACTACAAACTTTACGATGAACATCTGATACCGGCGCGCCAACTCGCGCTCGATTGGTTTCAGAAATACCTCTGAGCCCGGTCGGATGATTTAGTGCAGGTCGACGTCGGGAGCGCGTCGCCGCCCTGACACACGGCTGCGGCCGTGGTTCCTCGCTAGCCCTAAAGCAAAGCTAATTTGAACAACCGGAGTGGCGTGTCGTGACTGTTAGGAAATTGATATGAAAGATTTGAAGGGCAAGGTCGCGGTGATCACCGGCGGTGCCAGCGGCATTGGCCTCGCCATGGCCGAAAGGTTCGGCGCCGAGGGCATGAAGCTGGTAATTGCCGACATCGAGGCGGACCGCCTGAAGAGCGCGGTCGCCGATCTGCGCGCCAAATCCTTCGAGGCGATTGGCGTGCGCACAGACGTATCGCGTTATGATGACGTGGAGGCTTTGGTGGAAGCGACGCTGAGGGCCTTTGGTAAGGCTCACGTCGTGTGCAACAACGCAGGCGTCTCGATAACCGGACCGATCTGGGAGATGAGCCTTGACGACTGGCGGTGGATTTATGAGGTCAACTTCTGGGGTCTCGTGCATGGCATCAAGGCGTTCACGCCGGTCCTGATCGCCCAGGGCGAGCCGGCCCACATCATCAATACCGCATCGACGGCGGCCTTTATGGGTATCGGCGAGCACGCGCCCTACAGCTCGTCGAAAGCCGCCGCAGTCACCCTTAGCCTTTGCCTGTATAGCGAACTGGTCGCCGCCAACACCCAGGTCGGCGTATCGGTGCTCTGCCCCGGCATGGTCGATACCCAGATCCATCGATCCTGGCGCAACCGTCCGGCCGCTGATCGGCCGTGGAGCGACCGCGAGGCTGCCGATCTCCAGCGCCAGCGCGAAACCGACACCTTCCAGGCGCGCGGCATCCCCGCCGCGCACGTGGCGGAGCGGGTTGTCGACGCTGTGAAGGCCAACCGGTTCTATGTGTTCACCTCCGACCGCTGGCAAGAAATGATCCAGCGGCAAAAGGATGTCATCCTCAGCGGAGAGAATCCGCCCGTCTACAGCTGGGGTGCCGACCTCAGACCGAAGACTGGAGCCTGACGGTTTTCATGACCGCGCGGCCGGGATCGCCGGGCCGCCACTATCCAGGGCGTCGACACCATGGCTGGCCTCCGCGATCGCTGCGGCTTCGCTTAAGGTAGCCAGGTTGCGCTCGTGGGTCGCGCGGTCGATGCGGTACAGACCGAGCACGGCGATTGAGACCATGCTGAAGAACACGGTGACCGGCAGGTAGATCAACGACAGATGGCGCATCAGTTCGGGGCTGACCGTTCCCTTCAGCGCATGAGGCGGAAAATGCACGACCGTCAGGATCAGTCCGGCGATGAAGGCCCCGATGCCGCCGGTGAACTTTGGCAAAAGACCATTGGTGGCGTAAAGCAAGCCTTCTGAGCGCACGCCGGTCTTTACCGCGACGTCCTCGACGACGTCCGCCATCATTGAGCCCACCAGGATGTATCCGACGACGGCGAATGTTGCGCCGACGGTGGCGTCGATGACCAGGATCGGCAGCAGCCAGGGCGAGCTGTTGGAGACCATCACCCCAATCACACGCAGGAAAATAGGACCGGCCGCCGTCAGTACCGAAGCCGAGAAAAGGCCTATCATCGCAGTCTTCTTGCCAAAATGTCGCGAGAGGTAAGGCGCGATGAACACGGCGATGAGCGATCCGGCGTAGCCCATGGGTACGAGCAGCCCGATCTGAGCCGGGCCGAGATCCCAAAGGTGTGTATAGATATAGACGCTCAGTCCGAGGCTGACGCCCCCACCGATACCGCCGAGCACGCCGCCCAGCAGCAGGGCGAGCAAAGAGCGATTCGTCAGAGTGTGGCGGATCTCGCGCAGGATCTTTGACAGATCGACTGCCCCCCCCGCGACCGGCGGCAGTTGGCGGATTAGATCATGGGTCGCGACCGCGGAGCCCAGGATCGAAATCAGCATGACCAGCCCGGCGATCAGGCCGAAATGACCGAAACCTGCGCGATTGAGGATCCCGCTCTTGTCGTGCCCGGTCGGACGCAACAGAACTTCGTTGAGCAGCAGAATAATCGTGGCGCCGCCCACCGTGCCGAGGAACCAGCGGTAGCTGATCAACGTCGTGCGCGCGTCGTAGTCGGCTGTCAACTCGGGTGCCAGCGCATCGCTCGGGATTGCATAGAAACTCATCGCCAGGCGAACTGCGATCATCATCGCAATCGTAAAGGCGATCATCGCTCCAGTCGACAGGCCTGCCGGGGCATTCCAGAGCAGGTAGAAAAATACCGCTGCGGGTATGGCCGAGCCATACATGAACGGGTGCCGACGGCCCCATCGTGTTCTGGACCGATCCGACCAATAGCCGATCAAGGGGTCAATCACGGCGTCGGCCATCAACGAAACCATGATGATCGTACCTACAAGAAGCGCCGGCAACCCAACGACCTGATTGAGGTATATCTGGAGGATGCCACCTGACAGCCCGACCGTGGCGACCCCGACGGCGACTGAGCCGAAGCCATAGCCCAATTTCGTGCGAAGCGTAAGTCGCAGGTCTTGCGCCGTCAGATCAAGTTTCGCCACGGCGTCCATACCCTGAATTCAAATTATCCTCGGCCCGGCTTTGCCATAAGCTTCGGAGCGAGACCAGAGCGCGTGATGTCAGGACAGGGCTGTGTCCCCATCGAGCGCTTGGCCACCCGCAAGATCAAGGGGGCCGATGGGATGCTCGATGCGCGTCAGCAGTTCGCGCTCGCTTGGCCAATCGGTGCGGCCAAGACCGGCCCAGATACGGTAGCCGACACGATCCAGGAACGCCTCGCGTTCAGTTTGCCGGAGTTCAGGCAACATCCCCAGGAATAGGTTTTCCTGCTGGCGGATGAAGGGACGGCAGAAGTAACTGAGGATACCATGGCGGTGAACGTCATCGGTTCGATTGGCTCCGGTTCCGTGGATAAGCCGCCCGTCGAAAACCAGTGCTGACCCCGCCTTGCCTATCGCTGCGACTGTGCGCGCATGCGTGTCTTCCGGTTGTCGATCACGCAGGTGACTACCGGGTATCAATCGCGTCCCGCCGTTCTCGTCGTTGAAGTCGTCCAGCATCCAAAGGATATTGGCGACGACAGGTTTGGGAGTCCAGAAGCCGACATAGCCCTGGTCGGCGTGAAGATACATGGTCTCGCCACCCGGCCGGGCGATGTTGGCCGTCAGGCTGGAGAGGATGAAATTTTCACCCAACAGATGCGGCATCATTTCGTTGACGAACGGGTGGACAACCAGATCGCGGAACATGCTTCCCTTGTTGACCATCATCCAGATGCGTTGATTTGCCTTGCTGTCGTGAAAGGCAACACCGCTCGCCGTTTCACCCTGGCTCTGCTCGATCACCCGTCTACGCAGCCGCTCGATCTGCACCGGGCTAAGAGTCCGTTTGGAAATTCACGGATGAGCGTTTCTGCGTAGCAGATTGCCGCCCATGGCGACGAGGATCATGGCCTCGGAGACGTCGAGGCGGGCC
>JAYTXQ010000073.1:0-3092 GCA_043742825.1 Caulobacteraceae bacterium
TGTCAGCCCTCAGTTTTTCCTGCAACAAATATTGGCGACTGTTCCGGTTAGCAACCTGTGGGTCGGCCTGAGCAAAGGGCCGATCATGGCGCTGGTCATCGCCGGAATCGGCTGCCGTCAGGGCCTCGAGGTCGGTGGCGACGTAGATTCCCTGGGAAGGCGCGTGACCTCCGCAGTCGTGCAGGCGATCTTTTCCATCATCATGATCGATGCGGTTTTCGCCATGCTCTATGTGGAGCTAAAGGTGTGAACGATCAGGCCGCTGTGAGCGAACTCGATCAGGCCAAAGCCCCGATCGAAGTGACGGGCCTGGTGTCACGGTTCGGCGACCATGTCGTGCATGAGGGCCTGGACCTGAAAGCGCGCGCAGGCGAGGTTCTGGGCGTCGTGGGAGGGTCCGGCGCTGGAAAATCTGTGCTGCTCAATACCTTGATCGGCCTCAAAATCCCCGATGGCGGGACGGTAAAAATCTATGGTCAGGACCTGGATAAGGCATCAACGGCGAAGTGGGACGCGATCGAGCGCAGCTGGGGCGTGTTGTTCCAGCGCGGGGCCCTGTTTTCGAACCTGACAGTTATGGAAAACATCTCCGCGCCGATGCTGGAGCATTCGACCCTGTCTGCGCCGATGATGGCTGATCTGACGCGGCTCAAGCTGGCGCTCGTTGGCCTGCCAACCGACGTTGGGGCACTCAAGCCCGCAGCTTTGTCAGGCGGTATGATCAAGCGGGTGGCCCTGGCGCGGGCATTGGCGCTGGATCCGCAACTTCTGTTTCTGGACGAGCCGACCTCGGGCCTCGACCCTATATCGGCGGCGGCTTTCGACAGCCTGATCGGTGAGTTGTCGGCGAGCCTCGACCTGACGGTATTTATGATTACCCACGACCTGGACAGCCTCTACGCTATCTGCGACCGCGTGGCCGTGATCGCTGATAAAAAGGTCGTCGGTATTGGCACAATCGATGAGCTGACCGCGACGGATCACCCATGGATTAAATCTTATTTTCGTGGCCCGCGCGGTCGGGCGGCGGCGGCCGGACCGCAAAAAGGAGAGGCCTGATGGAAAGACACGCCAATTTCGCCATGATCGGTCTGGCGACGGTGTCCCTGTTCCTGGGTCTGATGGTGTTCATCGTCTGGCTGGCGGGGCTACAATTTACCCAGTCTTTTGCCCTGTATGACATCGTATTTGTTGGTCCAGTACAGGATTTTTCTGTCGGCGCGGAGGTTCAGTTCAATGGCATCAAGGTCGGTGAGGCGACGAGGATTGCCATCGACAAGACCAATCCCAAAAACGTGGTCGCCAGGATCAAAATCAGCTCGGACGTGCCGATACGCCAGGACAGCGTCGCCAGTCTGGAGCCGCACGGGATCACAGGCGTCGACCATGTGCAGCTCACCGCCGGAACCGCGAGTAAGCCCCTGTTGATCAGCGTCACCCCGCTGGGCCGCGTTCCGGTTATCGCTAGCAAGCCAAGCGTTCTGGCCGACCTGCTCAATGGCGGTGGCACGGTCCTGGCTTCCGCGGTCGAGTCGCTGAACCGGGTCAATCGCATCCTCTCGGATGAGAATATCAAGTCACTCACGACCACCATGGCCAATGTTCAGGACATCAGCGCTCAGGTGCGGCAGAAAAAGCTACTTCTTGACGATGCTGACTCCAGCCTGAAAAGCATCGACCAGGCCGCTCGCAGTCTGACCCGCCTGACCGACGCCAGCGCCACCCTGGTCAACGGCGACGGCCGCAGAGCGCTGCGCGGTGCCGCCGATGCTGCCGAACAGATCAAGGCAGTCTCGGTGGACACCCGGGCTCTGGTGGCCAAACTGCAAGGTCCGACCAGCGATTTCGCCACCAACGGCCTGCCGCGCCTCACTGGCGCAATCACCACCTTGCAGGAGGCAGCCAAATCGATGAAGCGGCTGGCCGACGAAGCGCAACAAAGCCCGCGGGGCCTCCTGGTCAAGGCCCCGTTACAGGAGGTCCACATCAAGCCATGAGCCGTTTTCACCCCTATTGGATTGGGACCGCAGCTCTCAGTCTCGCTCTCGCCGGCTGCGTGACCGTTTTGCCCAAAACAAAGCCAGCCCAGCTATATACCCTCGGGCAGTCCCTTCCGCCCGCAGCACCGAAAGCGGGTGAGAGTACTGCCCCGATCATGATCCTCCAGGCCCCGACACGGTTTGTTACGGCCGCCGAGGGTGATCGAATCCTTGTCTCCCACGGCCAGAAGGCTGCCTACATCGCCCAGGCGCGCTGGCTGTCACCGGCGGCGGAACTGTTCGACGCGGCCGAGCTGCGAGCCTTCGAGGCCTCTGGCCAGACTCGCCTTGTCGCGTCTAGCCACGCCAGAGGTGCAACGCCTGCCCTGAGGCTGGACGTACGAACCTTTGAAGCGCGCTACGGGGCGTCGGATGCCGATGCGCCGACGGTCACGATCGAGGTCAGCGCGGAGCTGACCGATCTTCCGGGCCAACGTCCCCCCCCGGTCAAGAGCTTTCAAAGCCGCAAACCGTCAACCGCCGATCGCGTCGGCGCGATCACAGAGGCGTTCGACGCAGCCACCACAGACGTGCTCAGCCAGATTGTTACCTGGACGGACGCTGCTGTGCAGCCGTAAGTTCAGATCAAATCGGTAACACAGCCCCCGAAGACCGGCAGCTGCCTTGAGCTCATACCGGCCCGCGTTAAAGCTGGCTCTCGTATATCAGGCGTAACCCTTAGTGCCTGCGCCCTCGCTAATTTTAGGTATGTGGAGAAGCGTTTACTTGTACCGTCGGCGTCCCGCCCATAGGTGCTAGGTTAAGGTGAAAACCGACACATCTAATTGAAAGTTCAATTTAAATTCCACCCTCCCCTTTATGGGGAGGGTGGCTTCGAGCGGAGTGAGAAGACGGGTGGGGATCTTTCACGCGATCAATCGGCCGCCGTGCCTAATCCACCACTGCCCAGGCACCGTCGGGCTGACGGCAGGCGTGGCCGCGTGTATCACGCACATCGCCGTCGATGGTTACGTACTGGCGGTAGGTGGCGCAGCGAAACCCGTCTGGATCTGTGTAATATCTCTCGACCCGGAATCGCCCGGAATGGCCGCT
>JAYTXQ010000074.1:0-11845 GCA_043742825.1 Caulobacteraceae bacterium
CGCGGTGCCGCTCTGCTGGCACCCTATGCCGACAAGCCCGGTTGGACAGGACTTATCGTAACCCCGCACGACCGCATGGTCGCTCTGATGCGTAAGGCCAAAGCGGTGAACGCCCAGGTCGCGGTTCACGCCATCGGCGATAGGGGCAACCGTAATGCCTTGAACGCTATGGCCGAGGTGCTCGGCGCTGCACACACTGCGCGGCGCTGGCGGATCGAACACGCCCAGATCATCTCACCACAGGACCTGTCACGGTTTGCCGCGATGGGTGTGACCGCATCGATGCAGCCCTCACACGCGATTGGCGACCTCTATTTCGCCCCTGCACGGCTGGGTGCGGCACGGCTGAAGGGGGCCTATGCGTGGCGCAGCTTGCTGAAGTCCGGTGCCGTGGTGTGTGCTGGCACGGACGCGCCAGTTGAGAAGGGCGATCCGTTGATTGAGTTCTACGCGGCGGTCTATCGCCACAGCTTGAGCGGCTACGCCGGCCCTGACTGGGGTCTGGACGAGACGGTCAGCCGGGGCCAGGCCCTGAAGATGCTGACCCTGTCGGCCGCCTATGCCGTTGGCCGCGAACATGAACTCGGCATCCTGGACGTTGGCAAACGCGCCGACGTAAGCGTGTTTTCCAAAGACCTCATGACAGTGGCACCCGCTGATATCCTAAAAGCGACGCCCGTGCTGACTATGACCGGCGGTCGGATCACGCACCAGGGGTAGGAGGGGATTGCGAGTGGCGTGCCCTTGTATCGCGTCGTTAAAGAAGGGCACTGTCCCCAGGCTGTAACCTATCGCGTACGACCGCTGAATTGGCGTTCGATAGTAGAAATCCAAAAGGAACATTCCCCCGATGAAGATCATCGCCTTGCTTTTGATAGGTCTATTTGGGGTTCCGCTTAGTGCTGCGGCCTTTGATGTGGGTCCTCCCGTCGGATCGACGATGCCCCCACTTGTGGCGAAGGATGCGGCCGGCATGGTCCGAGACCTGACCGCTGTTGCGGGCAAAAAAGGGGTAGTGCTGGTATTCTTCCGTTCGGCCCGCTGGTGCCCATTTTGCCAAGCGCAATTGATCTCGCTGAAAGAGGTTCAAGGTCCCCTGGCGCAGAGGGGCTATAATCTAGCCGCGATAAGTTATGACCCGCCGGCTGCTTTGGCGGATTTCGCAGGCAAGCGGTCAATCGGCTACACACTCTTGTCGGACGATGGATCGAAGATGATCGACGCTATGGGATTGCGCGACCCGCAGTATCCAAAGGGCTCGTTCGCAGACGGCGTTCCGCGTCCGTCGATATTCGTTGTGTCGCAGCGTGGCATAATTGTCGCCAAACTGGCTGAGGAAGGCTTCAAGGTCCGTCCCACCAATGCAGCGATACTTGAGGCTGTGGATGGCGTAAAACCCTCGGCGAAATGACTCGCCAACGGGCGACTTTGCGTCGCAGCACACCTCGACGGAGCTGCGTATTGACATATTGCAATATATTGCTATTGTGGTAGACGAATGCATCCGCTCACCTCTCAGAAAGGCTTAGTAATTCCCACTTCTTTTCAGCTAGCTCCACGGCTCTGGCACCGAAATTAACGGTGATTTACGGTGAACAACGGCGCTGTAAGGCTACGACGAGGGCCGCCGCCCGTAGCTTTCAATTCCAACGCCCCATTCCCGACGCGCTTGCGGGGGCTGTGACGGAAGGGAATCGACTGTTTCGACATTCGGCCGGACAGGTTCAATGGCTCGGCGCGCTGACAAAATTAGCCTATTCATAAAGGCCTGCGCGGCATATTCAGGCGTTCGTTATTAAATCCTGAGTCGCCCATGCTCCTGACCTTGCGAACCTATGCGCCCACGGCGATCCTTGCCGTTCTGATCTTTTATTTTGGTTTTCATGCTCTAACCGGGCCGCGCGGCATATTGTTGCAACATCGGCGAGAGGAAATTCTGGCTGAGAAGCAGGACGAGCTTCGCCGCCTCCGACAGGAGAGGGCAACACTTGAAGCGCGCGCCCATTTTTTGCGCGACGAGAGCCTTTCGGCGGATATTTTGGAAGAGCGGGCGCATGATTTACTAGGTTTTGCTGATCCTAGAGACTATGTCCTCCGCGAGCTTCCTGACCACGGCTAAAGTGGCCCGGTTGGATACGTGATCCCCTCGCTCTGGAGAAGCCCATGGCGCGGGCAAGCGCTTTAAAGTCCGTATCGCGACGGGTGGCCGCAAAAGGTGCCGCCGCGACAACTGCGAGTCTACCGTCGGAACAGCTGATTGGCTTTTACCGTGACATGCTTCTGATCCGCCGTTTCGAGGAACGGGCGGGTCAGCTGTACGGCATGGGTCTGATCGGCGGCTTCTGCCACCTCTACATCGGTCAGGAGGCGGTGGCCGTAGGCGTGCAGAGCGCTAGGCGCGAAGGCGATCAGGTGATCACGGGGTACCGCCAGCACGGCCACATTCTGGCTGCCGGCATGGATCCCGCATCGGTCATGGCCGAGCTGACGGGACGTGCGGCCGGGGCGTCGAAAGGCAAGGGCGGCTCAATGCATATGTTCTCCGTCGAGGCCGGCTTTTACGGCGGCCACGGGATCGTTGGGGCCCAGGTCAGCCTTGGCACCGGCTTGGCTCTGGCAAACAAATATCGCGCCGACGGAAAGGTGGCTTTCACCTATTTTGGCGATGGGGCCGCCAATCAGGGGCAAGTCTACGAGAGCTTTAATATGGCCGAGCTTTGGCATCTGCCGGTCGTCTATGTGATCGAGAATAATCAATACGCTATGGGGACCAGCATCGAGCGCTCGTCGTCAGAGACCCACCTGTATAAACGCGGGGCCAGTTTCAATATTCCGGGACTTGAGGTTGACGGAATGGATGTCGTGGCGGTTCGCGAGGCCACCCTGGCGGCAGCCAAACATGCGAGATCGGGCAAAGGCCCCTTCATTCTGGAGATGAAAACCTATCGCTATCGGGGCCACTCCATGAGCGATCCAGCAAAATACCGCACCCGCGACGAGGTCGATGCCATGCGCAAGACCCGTGACCCCATCGATCACCTGCGGGAACGGCTTGAGGCAGACAAGTTGATTGATGCTGCCGGACTGGCGGCTATGGACGCGGCGGTGAAAGCCCGCGTTGCCGATGCAGCAGAATTTGCCAGGGCCGCGCCGGAACCCGAAGCTTCAGAACTCTATACAGACGTTTACATCGAGGCCGCGTGAAGTGACTGACATTCTGATGCCGGCCCTTTCGCCGACCATGGAAGAGGGCGCGCTGGCTAAATGGTTGGTAAAGGTCGGTGACACCGTCCGCTCAGGCGATGTCATCGCCGAGATCGAGACCGACAAAGCGACCATGGAGGTCGAGGCGGTGGACGATGGCGTCATTGAGGTTCTGCTGGTCGCCGAAGGCACGGAGGGGGTCAAGGTCAATGCCCCGATCGCCAGACTGGCCGGTGGCGTGTCCGCAGCGGCCGCACCGGCTGAATCGCCCGCCATTGCCGAGGTGGCACCCGTGGTCGCGCCGGTTCAGGTCACGACTCGCGTTTCAGCGCCGATGGGGACCGATCCTGATCTTCCGCCGGGCACCACCTTCACCAAGACAACAGTTCGCGATGCCCTGCGTGATGCCATGGCCGAGGAGATGCGCCGCGACGGCGATGTCTTCCTGATGGGCGAGGAAGTGGCCCAATATCAGGGAGCCTATAAAGTCAGCCGCGATCTGTTGCAGGAATTTGGCGAGCGCCGGGTCATCGATACGCCGATCACCGAACATGCTTTTGCCGGCATGGGTGTGGGCGCGGCCATGGCAGGGTTGAAGCCAATCGTCGAATTCATGACGTTTAATTTTGCCATGCAGGCGATTGATCACATTATCAATTCTGCAGCGAAAACGCTCTACATGTCGGGTGGTCAGATCCGCTGCCCCATCGTCTTTCGCGGCCCCAATGGTGCAGCCTCCCGCGTCGGGGCTCAGCACAGTCAGGACTATTCGAGTTGGTATGGTCAGGTTCCTGGTCTGAAGGTTGTCGCCCCATACGATGCAGCGGATGCCAAGGGGCTGTTGAAAGCGGCGATCCGCGATCCCAACCCCGTGGTCTTCCTCGAACACGAAATGCTCTATGGCACCGAATTCGACGTGCCAGACGTTGAAGACTGGCTAGTGCCAATCGGTAAGGCCAAGGTGCGCCGGCTCGGCAGCGATGTGACGCTGGTGGCGCATGCGCGGATGGTTGGCTTTGCCATGCATGCGGCCGAACTGCTCTCGGCCGAGGGGATTGAGGCAGACGTGGTCGATCTGCGCACCCTGCGGCCCCTGGACCATGAAACGGTTGTCGCGAGTGTGATGAAGACCAATCGCCTGGTCACGATCGAGGAAGGCTGGGGCCCCTTTGGTGTCGGGGCGGAGGTTGCTGCCCGTGTGGTCGAGCATGCTTTTGACTATCTGGATGCCCCGCCGGCGCGGGTGTGTCAGGAAGATGTGCCGTTGCCCTATGCGGCGAATTTGGAAGCGCTTTCGATCCCGTCAGTGGCCAAGATTGTCGCTGCGGCCAAGCTGGTTTGCTATCGATGACCTCGCTCGTGAAGGCTTGGTATAAGGGCGGATGTCACTGTGGCGCGGTGCAGTTTGAAGTCAGTTTACCTGCTCAGGTGGAAGCCCATGACTGCAATTGTTCGATATGCGCCAAGACGGGTTTTATCCATGTAATCGTGCCGCAAGGCGATTTTCGTCTGGTTTGCGGAGACGATGCGGTGAGCCGGTACAGCTTTAACACCGGCGTCGCCGAACATATTTTTTGTCGCGTTTGCGGGATCAAGAGCTTTTATCGGCCCCGGTCGAACCCCGATGGGTGGTCGATCAATGCCCGCTGTCTTGAGCAGGCCCCGGATATGACCCTGACACCCTTTGATGGACGCAACTGGGAGCGAAACGGTCAGGCTCTGGCACACCTTTCCAAGGAAACTCCAGCATGACCGATATCCTGATGCCGGCGCTCTCACCCACCATGGAGGAAGGTACCTTGGCAAAATGGTGCGTCAAGGTCGGTGATGCTGTGCGCTCTGGCGATGTGATCGCCGAAATCGAGACCGACAAGGCGACCATGGAGGTCGAGGCTGTTGATGAGGGCGTCGTCGAAGAATTGCTGGTGGCTGAGGGCACTGAGGGGGTGAAAATCAATGCGCTTATCGCGCGCCTCTCCGGTGCAGGGTCAACACCTGCCGTTTCGGCCATCGTGTCGAAAGTTCCAGAGCCCCCCGCACAAATTCGCCTCGAGCAGACATCCAAGCCACTCGCCCCGCCCGCCGACGAAAGCGGCCCACGCGTGCTTGCATCACCTTTGGCAAAGCGTCTGGCCTCGCAGCTAGGCCTTGACCTGACTCGGATCGTTGGCTCGGGACCCCATGGCCGGGTTATCCGCCGCGATCTTGAGGGTGTGAAGGGTTTGCAGGCTCCGCTCGCTCCATCACCTGCCCAAACCTCGCAACCAAGTCGCCAAGTAATCAGTCTTGAGCAGATGGGCATTGCGCCCGGCACCTATGACCTGATCCCATTGGACGGCATGAAAAAGACGATCGCGCGGCGAATGACCGAAAGTTTCCGGGATATTCCTCATTTTCCGCTTAGCATCGACCTGGAGATTGACAGTCTTCTGGACGCTCGGCGGAAGATCAATAGTCTGCTAAAGGATTCCGGCGGCAAGGTCAGCGTCAATGACCTGATAATCAAAGCGGCGGCTCTGGCGTTGATGCGGGTGCCAGAGGCCAATGCCAGCTACAGTCCTGAAGGCATCGCCCGCCACCATCACGCCGACATTGCCGTTGCTGTTGCCATAGAAGGGGGGCTTATCACGCCGATCATCCGCAGCGCCGAAGCCAAAGGCGTGGCACAAATCGCCGTTGAGATGAAGGATCTTGCCGAGCGCGCCCGCAGTCGCAAACTGAAGCCAGAGGAGTTCAAAGGCGGGACGTTCTCGGTCTCAAACCTGGGTATGTTTGGAATTAAGTCGTTCGCCTCAATTATCAACGAGCCTCAGGGAGCGATCCTGTCGGTCGGTGTCGGGGAAAAACGCCCTATTGTCCGCGGCGATCAGCTGGCGGTGGCCACGGTAATGAGCGTGACCCTGACCTGTGATCACCGCGCCCTCGATGGCGCGATCGGGGCTCGATGGCTGCAGGCATTCAAGGGCCTGATCGAAGATCCGATCACCATGATCGTCTAAATACTTCGCAAAGGATGCGACGATGAACGCCTATGATTTTACCGCTCAGACCCTTGATGGCGAACCGGTGACCCTGGCAGACTATCGCGGCCGGGTGCTGCTGATTGTCAACACCGCCAGCAAATGTGGGTTCACGCCGCAGTATAGCGGCCTCGAAGCCCTCTGGCGCAAATACCAGGACCGTGGCCTGACCGTTGTGGCATTTCCCTGCAACCAGTTTGGCGCTCAGGAGCCGGGCGACGCAGCCCAGATCGGTAGTTTCTGTTCGCTCACCTATGATGTCACCTTCCCTGTCATGGCCAAAATCGAGGTCAATGGTTCGGGAACGCATCCTCTCTACGCCTGGTTGAAATCGGAGAAGAAGGGCCTTTTAGGCAGCGAAGGGGTGAAATGGAATTTCACTAAATTTCTCGTCGGTCGGGAAGGGGAGGTGATTGATCGCTTTGCCCCTACCTCGACTCCCGCCTCGCTTGAGAGTGCCATCGAGGCGGCGCTACAATGAGCGATGTCTTTGACGTGGTCGTGATCGGCGCAGGGCCAGGAGGCTATGTGACCGCCATCCGCGCCAGTCAGTTGGGCATGAAGGCCGCCATCGTTGAGCGCGAGGCTCTGGGCGGCATCTGCCTGAACTGGGGCTGTATTCCCACCAAGGCACTGCTGAAGTCGGCGGAGGTCTATGATCAGCTTGGCCACTTGGCAGATTACGGCCTCAGCGTTCAGGGCCGCAGCTTTGATTTCACCAAGATTGTTGATCGCTCTCGCAAGATCGCCAAACAGCTCTCGTCGGGTGTCGCCTTCCTGATGAAGAAGCACAAGATTGAGGTGGTCGACGGAACAGCGCGACTCGAGGCCGGCGAGGGCGCACCAACTGTGGTGGTGGCCCTCAAGGCGGGTGGGACCCGGACGCTGAAGGCGAAACACATCATCCTGGCGACCGGCGCCAGGGCTCGGCTTTTCCCTGACATCGGTCTGACACCCGACGGTGAACGGGTCTGGACCTATCGTGAAGCCCTGGTGGCCAGCGACGTGCCAGTTTCACTTCTGGTCATTGGCTCTGGGGCTATTGGAATGGAATTTGCCAGTTTTTACAGATCTCTAGGGTCGGAAGTTACGGTTATCGAAGCCCTGCCACGCATCCTGCCAGTGGAAGACGAAGAAATCTCAGCCGCCGCGCGTAAGGTGTTCGAAAAGCGCGGCATGAAGTTCCATGTCGCGGCGAAGGTGACGAAACTGGCGGTCGAGAAGACTGGCGTCGTCGTGGATATGGAGGCTGCTGGCAAATCTCACAGCCTGAAGGCGACCCACGCCATTGTCGCCGTGGGGATCCAGGGCAATATCGAGGATCTGGGTCTCGAGGTGCTTGGTGTCGCAATTGATCGGGGCCATATCACGGCAAATGATCATTCTGCGACCAGCGTCCCCGGACTTTACGCCATCGGCGATGTTGCCGGACCGCCATGGCTCGCGCACAAGGCCAGTCATGAAGGCGTCCATTGTATTGAACATATAGCCGGCAGGGCCCCGTCAAACCTGAATACGCCTATCCCCGGCTGCACCTATTCGACCCCGCAGATTGCCTCCATTGGCCTCACAGAGGCGGCGGCCAAAGAACAGGGTCTGGCGGTGAAGATCGGTCGCTTCCCTTTCCGCGTCAACGGAAAAGCCATTGCCTCGGGTGAAACAGACGGACTGGTCAAGACGATTTTTGACGCCGCGACCGGTGCTCTGGTCGGGGCACACATGGTCGGCCATGAAGTCACAGAAATGATCCAAGGTTTCGCTCTGGCCATCACCTTGGAAGCGACCGAAGCGGAAATCCACGCCACAGTCTTCCCGCACCCGACCATGAGCGAAGCCATGCATGAATCGGCTCTGGACGCCTACGAACGGGTGTTGCACCTGTAAGGGGCACGGTCACGTCAAAAAACCTTTGCTCGTTTCTGCCGCTGCCAGATCAGGGTTGCGACCTGTTCATCCTTCACTGCGAAGATACCGTTTAGCTTTGCGCCCACGGGGAAGGCGCTCGTAGAGGTGCATGTCATTACTTCAAATTGTCCGCGCTGGCGATCGAGCCTAACCTCTGCGGCGTGAAACCCCAGCCTAACGCCCGTCAAGGGGTGCTGGAATTTGTAAAAACTCTCTTTGGCGCTGAAAATCGCGGCGGTACGGATCTGGCGTTCGATTTCGTCCAGGCCTGCCAATTCCCTGGTAATTTCGCCTGGCGTCATAATGTGGGAATCGAGCTTGGGCTTAAAGCGGCCGATGTTTTCGACGTCGATGCCGATGGAGGTCACTTCTGAAGAGCGGGCCACCGCTGCAATGGCATAGACTGAGGTGTGCGAGATCGAACCACAGATGCCAGACGGCCAGATCGGGGCCCTATCTGCCGTCCTCAGGATCGGCAGTCCCCTTTCGCCCAGGGCCTTGAGCGCCTGACGTGCCAGGGTGCGGCCAGCGGCGAAAGTCTTTCGGCGAGGTTCAGCCCAGGCGTCCGAGAGATCGAGCTCCTCGGGTGTGAGATCTGGAGCGATATCGTCGATCAGGTCCTCGGCAATGCTCATAAACCGAGGTGCCACAGGGCATAGCAAGCCGCTCAAATTCAGCTTTCTGCTTCGATAATACGCGCTATGCCCACATAGTCGGTTTTGCCTGATCCCAGGACCGGGACTTCTGCTGAGATGACCAGCCGGCGTGGAACCGCGAGCTCTGGTGCGCCCATACGTTTTGCGTGGGCGAGGAGCGCGGCCACGGTCGCATGCTGCTCATCGGTGACCAGAACCAGTCGCTCGCCCTTTTTTGCGTCCGGTATCGAGACCACGGCGTGCCGTGCATGCGGCCACACGCCGCTGGCCAGGTCTTCTGCTGCGGTGAGAGAAACCATCTCCCCGCCGATCTTGGCGAAGCGCTTGACCCGGCCCAGAATCGTCACCCAGCCGTCATCACTTAACTCGACGACATCACCTGTATCATGCCAGCCATCTTCAGGGGCCTCAAGGTTCCCCTGCGCATCAAGATATCCACTCATAATATTGGGGCCACGCACAAAAAGCCGACCCCCACGATGAATGCCTTCGACAGATTCTAGCCGGGTTTCAATGTGCGGCACCAGGGCACCGACAGTACCGCGACGATTATCATCGGGTTTGTTTACAGCAATCACGGGTGCGGCCTCGGTGGCTCCGTAACCCTCGAGCACGGGAATATCGCCAAAGCGGTCGAAAATGAGATGGTGGGTATCTTCGCGGACCTTTTCGGCCCCGCAGACAATGAACTTCAGCCCAGACAACTCACCGGTTTCGGCCGAGCGGGCATATTGATTAACAAAAGTATCGGTGGCCAGGAGCACGCTGGCCTGGCAATCCTGGATGAGCTGCGGAATGACCTTGATGTGCAGAGGGCTGGGATACTGAAACGCTTTCATACCATTGAGAACCGGCAACAAAACGCCGCCTGTCAGGCCAAAACAATGGAAGATGGGCAGAGGGTTGAAAAACACCCAGCTGGGATCAAGCGTAATGTGCGCGGCGATCTGATAGGCATTGGCTAAGAGATTGGCCTGGCTGAGCACAACCCCTCGCGGCGCGCCAAAACTGCCAGATGTGAACAGGATGACGCCCGGTGCGTCGGGGCTGACGTTGGTGCGAAACCGGGTCGGGGCCAGAGAGGCGACCAGAGCGAACAGTCTGTCGGCCGTTCCGATACTTTTGCGCACATCCTCAAGATAGGTAATGGCGCAGTGCTCAGCTAAGGCATCAATCTGATCGTGCAGTTTGCCCTGTTCGACGAACCGCCGTGAGGTCAGAACGCGGCGCACGCCTGCCAGGGCTGCGGCGGCTCGCAAATTACGATTGCCAGCACTGAAATTCAGCATTGTCGGAATGCGGCCAAAGGCATGGAGGCCAAAGAAGGTAATAACCGCCGCCGAACTGGACGGCAGCAGCACGCCCACGTGCTCACCTTTCGCCGTCATCGCGGCCAGTTTGCGCCCCAGAGCAAAAGCCGCGCGAACCAGATCGGTATAGGAAAGCGGGTTGCGTTCCTGATCTTCCAGGATTGCCTTGCCAGGACCAAAAGTCTTCGCCGCAGCCAGAAGGCCGTCAAAGAGGTTGCGGCGGGTGTCGGCGAGCTTGAACGGCCGTGTCATAGGTAGAGATATTCCTTGCTCGATCCGCAGTCGGGTCAAGAGCTTGACGCTACAGGCGGCCGCGCAGCTTGAAAAGCCGATGAATCCCGTATCTGTCGCTCATGCCCTTGATCCGGCGGCCAAGACGGACGATTTAACGATCATGGCAACCGTAATTGACACGACCTCAGCGCGGGCCGCGCGGCACCCCGAAAAGCAGGCCCGGCCCGACACGGCGGTTTTACGTAAACCCCCGTGGCTGCGCGTGCGTGCACCAGGATCCGCAGGTTACAACGAAACGGCCAAGATCGTTAAAGACCATGGCCTTACCACTGTCTGTCAGGAGGCGGCCTGTCCTAATATTGGCGAGTGCTGGAGTGTCTCGCACGCGACGATGATGATTATGGGCGATGTGTGTACCCGCGCCTGCGCTTTTTGCAATGTCGCCACCGGTATACCGCAGGCCCTGGATATCACTGAGCCGGCCAGGGTGGCCGCTGCCGTCGCCATGATGGGCCTTAAGCATGTCGTGATCACCTCGGTTGATCGGGACGATCTGGCTGACGGTGGAGCGGCGCATTTCGCAGCCGTGGTAAAGGCCATTCGTATGGCGACGCCAACTACGACTATTGAGATTTTGACCCCCGACTTTCTGCGCAAGCCCGTAGCCGCCGCCCTGCGCGTGATCGATGCCAAGCCTGACGTCTTCAATCACAATCTGGAAACCGTTCCGCGCCTCTATCTCTCGATCCGGCCAGGTGCCCGCTATTATCACTCGCTTCGCCTGCTTGAGCGGGTCAAGGAGCGGGACCCCGAGCAATTTACCAAATCGGGTCTGATGCTGGGCCTGGGCGAGACCAAGGAAGAGGTGATGCAGGTTATGGACGACATGCGCTCGGCGGGCGTGGACTTCATCACCATCGGCCAATATCTACAGCCAACACGCAAGCACGCGCCGATCGACCGTTTCGTCACCCCTGAGGAATTTGCCGCGCTGGAGGTCATTTCGAGATCGAAGGGGTTCCTGATGGTGTCTTCCAGCCCCCTGACGCGCTCATCCCATCACGCAGGTGAGGATTTTGCCCGTTTGCGGGCGGCTCGCCAGGCCCAGCAAGCCGCCGCTTAAGTCGCCGGGTTTGCAACACCGCCAGAGAAGGGTCTTGCCCTACACGCCCGACCAACTTTTTGATATGGTCGGGAATGTCGAGACCTACCCGCAATTCATCCCCTGGATCACCGACCTGCAGACCTGGAATCGCCGGGAGACGGGGGAAGGGCGTGCGGTACTGGACGCGGAATGCAGCGTGAAATTCGCCTTTATCCGGGAGCGTTTCGCGACCCGCGTGCGGCTTGATCGGCCAAATCTGACAATTAACGTCGATCTGCTTGACGGCCCATTTCGCCGACTGGAAAACCTATGGCGCTTTGAACTTCATCCGGAGGGGGCGCAGCTTACGTTCTTCATTGATTTTGAGTTTCGCTCCCGCTTGCTGGAGCGCCTGTTGCAGGCTAATCTGGG
>JAYTXQ010000075.1:0-13113 GCA_043742825.1 Caulobacteraceae bacterium
GCAGGTCGTCGAAGGTCTTGCCGACCGCCAGAAACAGCATGGCCAGAGTTGCGGCTTCCGCGCCCGGCTGTTGAAGCGCGCCCTGCATTCGGGCGAGCAGCGGCCGGTCGGCCTCGGTCATTCGGCGGCAACGCGTCAGATCGTACCAGAAACGGATGAGGCGGGGATTGAGGTCCAGGGCGCGCTGGTAGCAGTCCGCCGCCTCCCCGAAACGTCCGGCGTCGGCATGGACGCCGCCCAGCATCGCCTGCGCGTCGGCGTTCTTCGGGTCGACGCTCGCCGCCCGGCGCGCCGCGCGTTCGACGCCCGGATCGTCGCCCAGCAGCCATAGCGCGCGAGCCTCGGCGAGCCAACCCGGCCCGGTGGTCCCGGCCACCGATCTGGTCTTGCGGAACGCGGCAATCGCCTCGTCGGTGCGCCCCAGCTGTTGCAGGAGCGTGGCCAGCCAGTAGCGGCCTTCGGCCAGCGACGGCTTGATCAGTGTCGCGTCACTAAGATCTGCCAGCGCGCCCTCCAGGTCGCCGGCGGCGTACCGGGCGACACCTAGCTGCCACGCTGCTTCGGCATATCGCGGCCGAAGCGCGAGGGCCCTTTCGAGCGACGCGATCGCCTCACCGATTTGACCGGTCTGCAGGTAGTTCAATCCGAGATCGAAGAACACAGTCGGGCTGTCCGGGAGAAGCTGGGACGCCAGCCTCGCCGGCCGAAGCGCTTCGGCCATGCGCCCTGTCGCACGCAGACGAGTCGCCTCGGCGAGTGCGGCCGCCGCTCGGTCGCCACCGGGGGCTGGTCTCGTCGGCGGCGGTGGGCGCATTGAACCATTCTCCGGGCGCGTTGGCGGGAAGCTGCTGTCTAAATGCGGGTGCGAGGATTAGCATTCCGTTATTAACGCGCGTCGTAAGCGAGCGGCTACCCGGTAGCAAAACACCTGCTGCGGCAGTGCCGTAGCTTTTGGACGGATTCCAGCCACAGTAAACCTCCGCTGACGATCGATGATGACGTCAGCATCGCATTCAGTGACAAGCGGTCACCCTGACCGGTTCACGAAAAACTCGTGACCAACGTCAACTGAGAATGGCTCGGCGAGCTCTAAATGCTGCCTCGCGTTTAGCGGACCCACAGGTCCGGTCCGATAGGCGACGTAAATATAACGGGAACGTTGTGGCTCTCGAGGCGAATCCTTGTCCCATCCGGCCATTGCGTAGAGTATTGGCTGGGGATATTTGCGTCTACGGCGAGCGCAGCGCCTGATATTGTCCTAGCAGCCGCTTCTCGCCGGAAGCTGTCGGTTAAGAATCGAATCACGTCTATCGCATCTGGGTGGTCGTCGCCGGTCCAGCCTCCAGCTGCGGCCAATGTGCCCGACGGGCCCAAGGTTGCGCCGAAGGGGTAAAATTGTCCGCTGTTTTCGAACATCGGCTTTGCAAAATCCAGGCAATACGTGAACGCCGACGTAAGTTGCTCAGGGCTTGCAGTCATGGGCTAAAAGGTTCCAGGTTCGCCCCGCAACGCCGCCGAAGGTGTTGCGCTTAATGCCATTGGTCGCAGCCAGATGCTGCTCCCGACCACTGCCAACACGATTTCACGCTTGTTGATCATGCCTCAGAATTGCAGAGGCTTTGTGCCGTTGCCACTTCTTCCGCGGGTCGAATTGTCAGTAATGGTTGGCTTTACGGTCGGTCTCTACATAACCCCTTCCAACGTTCCGATGCATTTCGTCAACAATAGACTGGCACCTAAGCCTGCACATAGATACTTGGCGCACCCACATTTAAGAGCCCGACCTGCGACGCCGCACTAAAGCCGGCTTCGCGGACCTGGGCCAGCACATCCTCAGCCAAGTCCGGATCGACGGCGATCAGCAGGCCTCCGCTCGTCTGGGGGTCGCAGAGCAGGTCGCGTTGCCAAGGCGGCAGGTTGGCAGGCAAGGTCACCGCAGCTCCATAACTCTCCCAGTTTCTCGTCGATGCGCCGGTGCGAAGGCCCGCCTGTGCCAAGGCCTCTACGCCCTGCAGGATGGGAACGGCGCTCATATCCAGGTGCGCCGAAAGACCTGCCCCGCGACACATTTCCAAGGTGTGCCCGAGCAGGCCGAAGCCGGTCACGTCGGTCATCGCGTGAACCCCGGGAACCTGGGCCAGATCAGCACCCACCCGGTTGAGTTGGCAGGTGGTGGCAATCAGGGTTTCGTAACCTGCAGTGTCCAGGCGTTCCTGTTTGAAGGCGGCGCTGAGGATGCCGACACCCAGGGCCTTGGTCAGGATCAACACGTCACCGGCCCTTGCCGTTCGGTTGGTCAGAACCTTGTCCGGATGAACCAGGCCCAAGGCCACCAGACCATAGATTGGCTCGGCGCTGTCGATGGAGTGGCCGCCGGCGACCGGAATGCCGGCATCAGCACAGACGCTGGCCCCGCCGGCCAAGATGGCACCAATCGTCTCGGTCGAAAGCTGGGCCACCGGCATGCCGACCACGGCCAGGGCAAATATCGGCGTCGCGCCCATGGCATAGATGTCTGAGAGGGCATTGGTCGCGGCGATGCGGCCAAAATCATAGGGATCATCGACCACCGGCATGAAGAAATCGGTCGTCGCCACCAGGGCCTGAGTATCGTTCAGCCGCCAGACAGCCGCATCGTCGCTGGTTTCAGTGCCGACAAGCAGATTGGGGAACACCCCGGGCAAGGGCATGCGGGCGAGGATTTCCTTCAACAGACCGGGCGAGAGCTTACAGCCGCAGCCGCCGCCATGAGCCAGTGAGGTCAGGCGCATGGTCTTGCTCCATAAGAGTGCATTAAGTCGGCAATTCTGACGGCGGCGGAGTCCTGGGAGTTCGGGCCAAGATCCTCAAGTTCAATTTGCGCCAGTAACGGTCGTGGCGCGCGCCCTTGTGCGTATGCTGGATCATAGTGAGCCAGCATCAGAGCCTCTGCCAGTGCCTGATACTCAGCCCCGTCCACCAGTTCCAGCCATTGGGCCAGGTTTTTGTGCCCATGGCGACCGGGCAAAGTGGCCAGGACGCCACGCAGCCGCGCGGCGTCGGCGATGATGTCGTGATAGGCAGTGACCAGATAGGCGGCGCGCGCTGATACTGGAGCTTCAAGGTCAATTCTGGGTGCGCAAAGCATAGCCCGCCAGAAAGCCGGCGGGATCATTCTCTGGCCGATCTTGCTGGATTCGGCTTCGACGAGCACTGGGCGCGCAGGATCCAATACGGCCATGGCTTGCAGAAGGTGGGTCTCGAAGAGCTTTTGGTCCGGCTGGGGCACATCCGGCAAGGCCCCGAACAGCGAGCCCCGATGCGCGGCCAGGCCTTCAAGATCGAGCACCTGAACCCCCAGGTTCCGGACGCGGAGCAGGATTTCGGTCTTGGCTAACCCGGTATAGCCGCCGAGCAGGACGAGGCCCAGGTTGCACGGCTGCGTGTAGAGCTGATCGCTCACATAGCGTCGCCACGTGCGATAGCCCCCCTCCAGCAGAGTGGGGCGCCAGCCGACCTGAGCCAGGATGGTTGCCATAGCCCCAGACCTCTGCCCCCCGCGCCAGCAATAGACCAGCGGTGCCCAGGAACCGGGCTTCTCGCTCATAGCCCCTTCCAGGTGCGCCGCGATGTTCCGCGCCACCAGGGCCGCGCCGATGCGGCGGGCGCGAAAGCGCGAGTCCTGGACATAGATCGTCCCGACAACAGCCCGCTCCTCATCGCTGAGCACAGGCAGGTTGATCGCACCGGGGATATGGTCGAGCGCAAACTCGGCAGGTGAGCGGACGTCGACAATGTCTTCAAAACCCGCCAGCGCGGCGAGGTCCACAGTGGCTAGGGTTGGGATCACGCCGCCTCAAACACCGCCGCGATGCCCTGGCCGCCGCCGATGCACATGGTTTCCAGGCCATAGCGGCCTTTGCGGCGTTTCAATTCGCGTAAGAGGTTGGCGAGGATGCGGCCGCCGGTGGCTCCGATAGGATGGCCCAGGGAGATGCCAGAGCCGTTGACGTTCAGGCGGTCGCGTTCATCCCAGCCCCAGCCTTTCAGCACGGCTAGAACCTGGGGGGCAAAGGCCTCGTTCAGCTCCACCAGATCAATGTCGTCCCAGCTCATACCGCTGCGGGCGAACAGGCGTTCCACCGCCGGCACCGGGCCGATGCCCATCCGGCTAGGTTCGCACCCTGCGGCGGCCCAACCAACCAGATAGCCCATGGGCTCCAGACCCAGCTCTGCCAGCTTGTCCTCTGACACTACCAGGCAGGCGGCGGCGGCGTCGTTTTGCTGGCTGGCGTTGCCTGCTGTGACCACGCCGCCCTTTTCCAGTGGGCGCAGCTGGCTAAGGCTTTCTGCGGTGGCGTCGGGACGGAAACCCTCATCGCGGTCGAAGATTTTTGGATCGCCTTTCTTCTGCGGCACGGCAACGGGGACCAGTTCGTCGTCGAACTTGCCCGCTGCCCAGGCCGCCGTCGCGCGCTGATGGCTCATGGCGGCATACTCATCGCAGGCTTCACGGCTGATCTGATAGTCGCGGGCCAGGTTGTCGGCGGTTTCGATCATGCCGGTGATGACTCCGAAACGCTCGACCGGCTGGCTCATCACCCGGCCTCGGGCCAGGCGGTCATGCATGGTCACCGAGCCGGCGCGCGCGCCGCTGCGCATATCGGTGGAGTAGTATTCGGCATTGCTCATGCTCTCGACGCCGCCAGCAATGACCATATCGGCGACCCCCGTCTGCACCATCATCGCCGCATCGATGACAGCTTGCAGGCCGCTGCCGCAGCGCCGGTCCAGCTGATAGCCGGGCACACTGATCGGAAACCCCGCCGCCATGGCCGACCAGCGGGCGATACAAGGGGCCTCGCCATTGCCATAGCCCTGAGCAAAGATCACATCGTCCACGCGCCCCGGATCAATCCCCGTACGCTCGACTAAGGCCCGCAGGACCACCGCCCCCAGATCGCCGGCCGTGACCGAGGCCAGAGCCCCCTGGAACTTACCCACCGCAGTGCGGATCGGCGAGACTATGGCAGCGCGCTTCATGAGGGGACCTGAGTTGCAAAAAGGGACCTTGGCGAAATGGCGGCGGGCATGGCCAAAAGTCAAGACACTGCGCCGTTTTAGGATAGGCCACGCACTGATTTTATAGAGCTTTTTCCTCCCTCCCCTTTATGGGGAGGGTGGATCGGAGCGAAGCGCCGAGACGGGTGGGGCTTGTCTTTGACCACGAGGTCGGGCAATGCGCCTCCGAACCCCACCCGTCTTCTGGCTATGCTCGAAGCCACCCTCGGCATAAAGGGGAGGGAGAGGGAATTTGGAGCCGTGCGCCGCTACTCCCAGCCCCCGCCCAAGGCCTGAAATACCGCGATCTGGTCGGCGCTGACGGCTTGCTGCGAGGAGGTGAGGGCCTGATCAGCTAGTATGGCCGTCTGTTGGGCTTGCAGCAGATCAAGATAGCTGATGGTGCCGGCGTCGGCTTGCACCTTGGCCAGGTGAGCCGCTTCATCGGCGTGTTCGCCGGCGGCGCGCAGCGCCGCCTCATGATCTAATTCTGCAGCATAGGCGGACAGTGCAGTCTCAGCCTCCTGCAGGGATTGCAGAACCGTGGCATCGAAGCTCGCCTGGGCTACTGCGGCGCGGGCCTTTGCTTGGTGGATATGGGCGCGGGCGACCAGGATATTGGGAAAGCTCCAGGTGATGAGGGGCCCGACGCTATAGGTCAAAGCCGCAGCACTGGAGACCCCGCCGTTTTGACTGGTGTCCTGCCCGATCGAACCCCCCAGAGTTATTGTCGGATAGAGATCGGCCCTGGCGATGCCGATACGGGCCTTCGCGGCCTCCAGCCCCCGCTCGGCCGCACGCAGGTCCGGGCGACGACGTAAGAGCGCCGTCCCGTCACCTACAGGAATGGGATGATCCAGCCTGGGCGGTGTTTGACAGGCCGCCGCGTCGGGCGGGACCTGGTCTGGCCTCGCGCCAATCAGGCTTGCCAGGGCAAAGAGCGCGGCGCGACGTTGTCCTTGCAGAGGGGCGACCAGAGCGCGGGTCTGTTCGAGCACCACCCCTTGCCTGGCCAGATCAAAGTTCGACAAAGCCCCCGCCGCTGACTGTACCTTGGCGATATCATAGGCCTGCTGGGCCAGGGCCAGAGAGGCGTTGGCTACACGCTCCTGGCGGCCAAACCCGCAGGCGGTGGCATAGGAAGATGCGGTCTGGGCGACGATGGTTACCTGAACCGCGTCACGGGTTGCACGCACCGCCTCTGCGTCAGCCCGCGCGGCAGTGATGGCATGACTGACCCGGCCGAACAGATCGATTTGGTAGGCCGCAGTCAGGGTGGCCGCATAATCCAGAGTTCCCGGCCCCTTGACCCCGCCAATCTGCCGCGTGCGATCGTATTTCGGGCCGCCCGACAGGCTGGAACTGGGAAAACGGCCCGCCTTGGCCTCACTCAGCAGACCCTGGGCCTCCTGCAGATGTGCCGACGCCAGTTTCAGGTTTTGATTTTCGCTCAACGCCCGCTCGATCAGGCGATCCAACACCGGATCGTTATAGAGGTGCCACCAATGTGTGGGCAGGTCACGATCGGCAGCCAATGCCGGAGCGGTGGTAACAAAAGCGGCAGCTGTTGGCGGTAGCGCGACAGTCGATACCGGGCGGGGACCGGTCGCGCACCCGGCCAGGATCAGCGCCGCAGCCGAGCTAAAAATCCACTGGCTCACGGCGTTTGCTTCCGCGCCGCCTTGGGCAGACGATCAGCAATGCCGCGGCAGACTATGTAGAAAACGGGTGTAAAAATCAGGCCAAACGCCGTCACCCCGATCATGCCGAAAAACACCGCGACGCCGAGAGCCTGGCGCAACTCCGCCCCGGCACCAGTGGCAAATGCCAGGGGCGCAACGCCGAAGATGAAGGCGAATGATGTCATCAGAATCGGCCGGAGACGGGTATGGGCAGCGGCCTCAGCGGCAGCGCGCCGCTCCAGGCCATTTTCCAGCTCGCCCTGGCGGGCAAATTCGACGATCAGAATGGCGTTCTTCGAGGCCAGACCGATCAGGACCACCAGGCCGATCTGGGTGAGAATATTGTTGTCCAGGCCGCGCAGATTGACCCCAATCATCGCCGCCAGCAGGCACATGGGCACGATCAGGATCACCGCCAGGGGCAGAGTCACGCTCTCATACAGGGCCGCCAGCAATAAAAAGACAAAGAGCACCGCAGCACCGAAAACCAGGATGCCGGTGTTGCCGGCGATGCGTTCCTGATAGGCCAGTTCAGTCCATTCGAAACCATATCCGGTCGGCAGCTTTGCTTTGGCCAGCTTTTCCATCGTGTCCAGAGCCTGACCGGTGGAGTGTCCAGGCGCAGTGTCGCCCTGAACCTCGGCGGACGGGAACAGATTGTAGCGCAGAGTGCGGTAGGGACCAGTGATGTGGCGCAAGGTCACCACTGAACCCAGGGGCGTCATGACACCTGAGCTGGACCGGGTCTGCAGACGACTGATGCTGGATTCATCTTCGCGGAACGGCGCGTCGGCCTGGGCGAGCACCTGAAAGGTGTGGCCAAACAGGTTGAAGTCATTAACGAAGCTTGACCCCAGATAGGTCTTCAAGGTGGCAAAAACCGCGCTGTCCGATAGGCCGAGGACCTGCGCCTTGGCCCGGTCGATGTCGGCAAAAATACGCGGGGTGCGCGTATTGAAAGAAACATAGGCCCCGCTGATTGCGCCAGACTGATTGGCCGCGTCGGCGAGGCCCTTGGCCGCCGCCTCAAGCGCCCCCGGGCCATGGTCGGCCTGGTCTTCGATGATCAGCTTGAAGCCGCCGGTTGAGCCGATGCCGCGCACAGACGGCGGCTGAATGATCCTGACCTCGGCATCCGTTACCGGCGCGATGCGTTTTCTCAGATCGGCCATAATTGCCTTCAATGACAATCCCGTAGCAGCGCGCTGGTCGAAGGGTGTGAGGATGAGGAATATCTGGGCGGCATTTGAGGCGGTTACCCCAGTTGTGGCATCGGTCCCGGCGTAGATCGAGGCGGCGAGCACACTGGGCGCAGCTCGCAACCGGGCCACCACATCGCGCGTCGCTGCATCGGTTCGGGCCAAAGATGCCCCTGGCGGCAGAGAGATGGCTACCAGGAGATTGCCCTGGTCCTGCAAAGGAATGAACCCTCTCGGCGTGGCCTCTATACGCCAGGCGGCGACGGCCAGAAGGGCCATATACAGGATGAGCATCAGTCCGGTCATGCGCACCAGGCGATGGGTCAGTGCTCCATACCGTCGCTCAACATTGGCGAAGGCTGCGTTGAAACGCTCCGCGAACCGGCCCAGGCCTCTGGCCGCACCGTGAACTTCGGCGCGCATGATCATTGCCGCCAGGGCCGGCGACAGCGTCAGGGACAACACTAGCGAGATGATCGTTGCGCTGGCGATGGTCAGAGCGAATTGTTTGTAGAACTGGCCGGTGACACCACCCAGAAAGGCCGAGGGAATAAAGACAGCCATCAGCACCAGAGCGATGGCGACCAGGGCCCCGCCGACCTCGTCCATAGTTTTGTGCGCAGCGGCGCGGGCGTCCATCCCGGCGCGCAGGTGCCGGTCGATATTTTCCACCACGACAATGGCGTCATCAACGACGATGCCGATAGAAAGGACCAGACCGAACAGAGACAGATTGTTCAGCGAAAAACCAAAAGCGGCCATTACCGCCAGGGATCCAGTCAGAGATACCGGTATGGCGATGATCGGGATGATCGCCGCCCGCCAGGATTGCAGGAACACCACGATCACCAGAACCACCAGAGCGATGGCGAGAAACAGGGTCTTGACCACCTCATTCACCGAAGCGCGAACAAATTGTGTCGGATTATAGATAATCCGATAGTCGAGGCCGGGCGGGAAATCTGCCTTCAGGTGGTCCATGGTGGTGCGGATAGCATCGGCTGTCGCCAGGGCGTTGGATCCCGGTTGTTGAAACACCGCCAGACCCTGAGCCTGTTTGTCGTTCATGTAAGCGTTGGTGGTATAGTCCTGGGCGCCTAGCTCTACCCGGGCCACATCACTGATCCGGGTCAGGCGGCCTTGAGCATCATGTTTGACGATGACCTCACTGAACTGGGCCGGCGTGGCCAGACGCCCAAGCGCTTGGATGCTTAACTGATTGGCATTGGGGGAGGCAGACTGTGGCGACTGGCCCACCGCTCCGGCCGCCACCTGCACGTTCTGCCCGCGCAGGGCCTCGACGATCTCCTCAACAGTCAGGCCGTGACTGGCGGCGCGGTCCGGGTCGATCCAGATGCGCATGGCGTAATCGCGGCTGGCCCGCCCACCGATATCTCCCACCCCCGGAAGCCGCAACAGAGCATCACGCACATGTAGGCCGACATAGTTGGAGACATATTTCTGATCGAGCGATCCGTCCGGCGAAAACACATGCACGGCCAGCAAGGGATCAGAATTGGCCTTTCGCACCGTTACCCCACCAGCAACGACCTCGGCTGGGAGCCGCGACGTGGCGGAGGCGACCCGATTTTCTACCAGCACCTGGGCCTGGTTAGGGTCGGTTCCCAGCTTGAAGGTGACGATAATGCTGACATGGCCGTCGCTGGTCGATTGCGACGACATATACAGCATGTTTTCCACCCCGTTGACCTGGGTCTCGATCGGGCTTGCCACCGCATCTGCCAGCACCTCGGACGAGGCCCCCGGATAATTGGCGTTAATGGTGATCGTCGGTGGTGAGATATCTGGATACTGGGCGATCGGCAGAGTTGGAAACGCGATCGCCCCCACCAGAGTGATAAGAATGGCAACGACCGCTGCGAACACCGGCCGTTCAATAAAAAAGTGCGAGATGCGCATTCCGGTTTAGCGGCTCGCCGCAGACTGAGCCGTCGAGGCGATGGGTGCCGTTGCGGTTACGGCTTCAGCGTCGGTGTCCCTGGCGAGGATCTGACCGGTGCGGGCATCGACCTTATGGCCCGATTGTACCCGTTGAACTCCCGAAATAACCACCCTGTCCGCAGGGCCCAGCCCAGAACGCACAACGCGCAGCCCCACAGCGATCGGCCCCAGTGTCACCGGCTGCATCCGGGCGAAGCCGTGGGCATCAATGACAAACACAACCTGGCGTTCCTGATCGGCGACGACAGCCTGGTCCGGGATCAACAGGGCATGATAGGCCCCCGATCCCAACAAACGCATGTGCCCGAACATGCCTGGGGTCAGGAAGTGATCCGCATTGGCCACCAAAGCCCGGCCACGAATCGTACCCGATGCTGGATCCAGGCTGTTGTCGACAAATTCCATATGACCTTTCCAGCGAAAGGTCGGCTCATCCTGTAGGCGAATCTCCACCGGATTTGCCGCGCGCCGGGACGAGGCCCGCGTGCCCTCCAGATTTTCCCGCTGGTATTTCAGGTACAAAGCCTCTGACCCGGTAAAGGCAAAGCGGATCGGATCGAGGTTGACGATATTGGTCAGGACCGTGTTGTCGGCGGTGACAAGGTTTCCCGGTGCGATGCGGCGATCCGATACCCGCCCGGAAATCGGCGCGGTGACACGGGTGAAATCCAGATTCAACTGCGCCGCACGTACAGTCGCTTCAGCGGCGGTGACAGCGGAATTGTCCTGACGTTCTACCGAATGCAACAGATCGAAGGCCTGCTGGCTGATCGCCTTGGCCTGCAACAAGGTCTCACCACGCTGAAGTTGCTGGTGGGCATTGGCCGCTGTGGCCTTAGCTGACCCAAGGCGACTTTTTGCCTCGTCGAATGTGTTCTGGTAGGGGCGAGGATCGATGGTGAACAGCACCTGGCCTTTACGCACAGCCTCGCCATCCCTGAATCCCACGCTCATCAGATAGCCGGAGACGCGCGGTCGCACATCCACAGATTCAACGGCGACGAACTGGCCGACATAGTCGTCCCAGTCCACGACATCCCGCGTGAGCGGCACCGCTACGGCGACCACCGGCGGCGGCGGCATCGGCGGTTTTGTCGGGCCACAGCTGGTCAGGACCATCCCGACAAGTACCAAAGGAATAAGGAGACGGATCATCGGCTCCCTCAAGACACTATTTAGGGGGCGTGCGGCAAGACAGATATAAAAGAGCTTAGAACTGAGGTCGGCTTCATGGCTGTCCCACGACCAACCGGCCACCGGTCATCGGCGCGGGCACGCCCGTTGTACCAGGAAATGAGATGGGCAGACCCCTGAGGCTGCGTGCGGCCAGGTAGGCAAAGGCTTCGGCCTCGATGGAATCACCGCGCCAGCCCACCGCTTCGGCCGACTGAACCGGGATGTCGACACAGGCTTGAATATTCGCCATCAAGACCGGGTTATGCCGGCCGCCGCCGCAGACGATAAGTTGCCGGGGCGGATGTGGTACCGCTCGCAAGCCCACGGCTACAGCCTGAGCCGCGAACGCCGTGAGCGTAGCACAGGCGTCCTGTAGGCTGAGAGAGGCCACACCCTCCAGTGAAAAATCAAACCGGTCCAATGATTTGGGCCCAGTCGACATAAAATAAGGGTGCCCCAGATAGGCGGTAAGGATTGCCGCATCGACCCGCCCGGCGCGGGCTAGAGCCCCGTCGACGTCATACCGAGCCCCGGTTCGCGCCTGGACGCACATATCGATCATCCCATTGGCGGGGCCGGTGTCAAAGGCCAGTAAAGTCCCGTCAGCCTCGATCAGAGTGACATTGCCGACGCCGCCCAGGTTTAGTACGGCCACCGGCAGTTCCAGCTTTGACCAGCGCGCCAAAGCTGCGTGATAGATCGGGGCTAGAGGCGCGCCCTGTCCGCCTGCGGCCACGTCGGCGGTGCGAAAATCGAAAGCCACCGGCAGGCCAATCTCGCTAGCCAGACGCGCCGCATCTATGAGTTGCACCGTTCGACCAATACGTCGTTGGCGATTGGGCGGTTGATGCAGAACGGTTTGACCGTGCACCCCCACCAAAGACAGGGCGGGATGGGTGGCCCCATACCCCGGCCAGAATCTGCGAAACGCTTTGACATGCGCCGTGGCGACAGCGCGCTCTGCTATAGCGAATACCTGGGGTGGGGCAGCGTCCCAGGCCCAGGACTTGGCAGCTTCATTGGCAGCCTCGAGAACCGTGCGGGTACCGGTATCCAGCTTGACCTCACCGGCCGGTCCGAAGCCCAGGATCGCTTCGCCGTCAGTCTTCAGAACCGCCATATCTACGGCATCAAGAGAAGTGCCCGTCATAAATCCCAGAACATGCATAGCCCTTGACTGCCATGCCCGCGCCCCGGTAGCCAGCGCTTATGACCGATTTCAAAGCCAAGTCTGACCTCGTCCAGGTTCTGCAAGAGCGCGGCCACATCTATCAGGCAACTGACCTGGCCGGGCTGGATGCCGCCGCCCTGAAAGGCCCGGTCAGCGGCTATATCGGCTTTGACGCCACGGCCCCTAGCCTCCACGTGGGCAACCTCGTCCAGATCATGACCTTGCGCCGCCTGCAACAGACTGGCCATAGGCCGATCGTGCTGATGGGCGGGGGCACGACCAAAGTGGGTGATCCATCAGACAAGACCTCGCAGCGACCGATGCTGAGCAACGCCGATATCGCCGGCAATCTGGCTGGCATTCGCCACGCCTTTGCACCGTTCCTGACATTCGGCGATGGCCCCACGGATGCGGTCATGGCCAACAATGCCGACTGGCTGGAAAAGCTGGGCTACATTGAATTCCTGCGTGATTATGGCGTCCACTTCACTATCAATAAGATGCTGAGCCTGGAGTTCGTCCGCAACCGGATCGACAATGAGCTGTCGCTGACGTTTCTGGAATTCAATTACATGCTGATGCAGGCGGCGGATTTCCTGGAGCTGAATAAGCGTTACGGCTGTACGCTGCAGTTCGGCGGCTCAGAACAATGGGGCAATATCGTCAACGGCATCGACCTGATCCGCCGGGTCGTGGCCAAGGAGGCTTATGGCGTCACCGCGCCCTTGGTCACCACCGCCTCGGGCGTTAAGATGGGCAAAACCGTCGACGGTGCGGTGTGGCTGAATGCCGATATGCGCAGCCCCTATGACTTTTGGCAGTTCTGGCGAAACACTGAGGATGGCGACGTTGGCCGTTTCCTGCGCCTGTTTACCGAATTGCC
>JAYTXQ010000076.1:0-12966 GCA_043742825.1 Caulobacteraceae bacterium
CACCGGTCGGGGGACGCCACGTTCACGTCTACCTTTATGTCCCGGAAGCGATCTTTCCTACCGATTCTCTGGCCAACCGCAAGGCGAAGGATTTTTTCAACCGGAACCTGAAACGCGCTGGGCTAGGTTGGATGCGCAGGGGCGCGACGGCTTGCAAGAAAACGGCGGTGGATGTTTCCACGCGCCGGCCCAAGTGGGAGGACGCCCGCGACTATTGCATGAAGGGCGGGGTAAAGTCGGTGCGGGTAAGATATAACACACTACGGTTTGGAACCGAGAAGATGGACCAAGGCAAGGTGATCGGGCCGCGCTTCCGGCTCTCGCACTCGCTTGGAAAGACCGCACAACTCGCGTTTGCGCGCACCAGATACAACAACTTCACTTTCCGGACCGCCGCCTAATCGGCCGGAACCATCAGCCACAGGGAACTTGTATGACCACGGCACCGCGCTCCTGTCCTCCCGCCAATCTACTGCGCCTGTCTAAACAACGCCTAATCGATGGGGAGGACTGGCAGCCTATCCCCTACGCGGACATGGACGACTTCAACCGTATGTTCACCGACAACCTGGCGGCCCTGAATGATATGTTCGCTGCGGTTGGCCTCGGTCTGGCGGAGGCGATACCCCCGGCACGCCGCACCTGCCGGGCAATGACGCGGAAGGGCACGCCTTGCAGAGCCCTGGCATTGGCGAACGGCCGATGTCGGAACCATGGCGGCATGTCTACCGGCCCGACCTCGGCGGCGGGATGGGAGCGCACCCGCGCCGGCCATCGCGCTTGGGTGGAAAGTCGGAGAGCCGGTCGTGAAGCGCAGATTCTCCTTCCCTAACCAGTGCGCGCGTCACCAATTTGCACCAATACATGCGATCACGTCTTGGGGTCAGGCGGATTTCCAGGAAAAAGGTGATAGCGGTCTGCATTGAGGCGACAGGCGCGTTTAGGTGGTAGGAGAGAACGGGCCGGTCATGCGTCGGCTACGGGCGTGAGCACCGTCGAGGGCCGGGGCGTCGTTCGGCGATGCCACCGGGCGAGGTTTGATCGCGTGCATGCCGAAAAGGCCGCACGTCTCGGGCTGAGGTGATGCCCTTAGCGGGCACCCTGAGCGGGCGTTCCGGCTTTGTGCTACCGGGGTAGCGCCCTATGCGCGCAATCGGCCCGCATCGCGACCAGGAGGCCAAGGGCGGGCATTTAAAGTTGGTTTAGGACCGGCGGAATAACCGAGCCCGGTCATTGACCTAACGATGCGCGGTGATGCTGGAGGCGGCGGACCTCCGCCTAGCGAGCGCGCCAGCTCCGAACGGTATTAGAAACGCTCCCTCTCGGCATCTTGTGGGAAATACATCCCGTGGTGGGGTCCAGAGGCCACTGCACCGTTTTATCGACGACGCCCCCTAAGGATTCACCCCAGGCAACCGGCACCCGCCCGCGCACCTCGACGCACGGACGGTCCGCCGTGCCCCTATTTTTCCGATGCGGCTACACGACGGAGATCGCCACGCCTTCGCTGGAAAGCACCGAGCAGGCCGACGCCCAATAGCAGCATTGCCCATGTTGCGGGTTCGGGAACGCTCGGCGGTGGTGGCGGAATGTATGGCGCAGATATCGTTAGCCGGCCAAATTCCATCTGATATGTTCCAGAAGAGAACAGCAAAGTTGAGGAAAGTTGCTGATAAATAGTCCCTGAAGTTAGGTCATTCAAAAAATCACCATAAAAACCCGTTGGCCCGATTAGAAATTGATCGACGGAACTATAAACGCTCCATTGCAAGTAGGTGAACGGCACCGATCCGTTCTGACCGCCATCGTTGAAAAGACCATTTGACACTGCAACCCGAAGATATTGGTTGTAGAGGCCGAACGGCGTGGGTTGCCCCGGTTGACTGTTCTGTACCCAACTCGCCGTTCCGCCGTACCCTACGTATTTAAAGTCCAACGTATTGGCTCGTGTCATCGTGGAACATGCGAGGGCCACAAGAGCCCCGCCAATCACGACTATTTTCATGTCAATGCATCCCCCTGATGAAGGCTTCACGCGTGTCTACGATCAGCGCGAGCGCTTGCCTCAAACCCCTGCGCGCTCAACCTTGCCATTGTGATCGAATTTAGTCCAAGGTGCCAACGCTGGTCAACGATACTGTGGGTGGCGATTGAAGTGCAAGCGCTTTGACGCCAACGCTTTTTGGGTGTCCCGCAGAGCGCCCCTGTATGCGCCAAGCCTCGCCCAACGACCAAGAAAGAGATTGTGGTCGCCCCGAGTTTCCCGACACCGCTAACGCGCACGCGCCACGGGGTCATGCCTCGTCGGCGGCCTAGAGCAACAAAAAACGCCCACGTTACGGGTTTCTTTACCGCCCAATAAAGGTGGACAGCCCTTTAAACGGCAAGCGTATGAAAAAACCTTGGCTCGCAACGATGGCGCGGGAATCCACCCCTACCGCGTGCGCCTTTTGCGATAGCGCCCAATAAGAAGGCCGTGAAGTGCTTCGGCGTGCTCCTGGGCCCGTCCGGAGGGAGGCATACGCCTATCGCTGCTCGACCAAACCAAAAACCTGGAGGTGATTACGCCCCATTGGCGATTTCTCCAAAATAGCCCTTGCATCGCGTTCTCCATTGGCGATACAACTAATGGGAACTCCTGGAGCGACAAATGGCCTCACCCGGCGAACTGATCGACACCGTAGCGGCTTTGTTCATGCTGCCCCGCAACGCCGTCGCCTATCCCTACCGTCGATTGCGCGAAGCCCACGCGGTCAGCAAAGGCGGCCGTGGCAGGAGCGCGCCGAAAGTGACGGCCCACGACGCAGCCAACCTCATCTTGGCCGTCATCGCCGAGTTACCCCTGAAAGATTGCATCGAAGCCTGGGCAGCGTTCTCCGCCACACGGGCTCTTATAGGCCTATCGACAATCGAGGGAGCCCTGGGCCCCGCCCAATCGGGGACGTGGCGGTTTGACGCACCCAACGGGTCCGGTCTCGTCATCCCGCCGCTAACCGCGCTGCCTAGCGACCACACACTGACGGACGCCCTCGCGGCGCTGATCACCGCAGGGGCCGATGGGACGCTCGCGACGGCCCTGTCACCCTCCCACGCAGATATGAAAGTGGAGTGGGAGTCCAACCTGCCCTCCGTGGAGATCGCATTTTCATGGAGGAGCGCTGACCTAACGCACCAATGGGAGGTCTCGCGCACGTACCCATTGAAGCCGTTTGCCGACCTAATTCTAAGCGGCGTTGTGGGCCGAGTGGACCTCGGTCGCCGTTCGATGCTGACGACCCGCAAACTGTTCGGTGTTGACGTGTTCATCGGACTCGGCACTGTCCTCCGTGGGGATCATTTATAATGGCCAAGAACTTCACCAAAGCCTTCTTGCTAAGGGCGATTGGCGCATTTGCCGAGCACGGCAGGCCGATCCTTTCGGCTCGCATCAACAACGACGGTTCAATAGACCTTTTGACTGAGGCCCTTGCCCAGGTGCGACCGATGAACGACGAAGGCGATTGGGTGACCCTTGCCGGCGAGACGTAAATATTTCGTTCCGAGCGGGTTAAAGCCGGTTAGTCGCCGCCTCGCGACCGGCGAGGTCCGCGTCTACTGGTATCATCGCGCCACTGGAAAGCGTCTATCGCACGATCCCACGAGTTTGGAGGGCCTGCTGGAGGTCAAGACGCTCGATGACCGAGCAAAGGTCGCCTCGGCCATCACAGCGACTATGCAGGGCACCTACGCCGACCTATGGGCCAAATATCGCGATAGCCCCGAGTGGCGAAGTCTGAAGCCCCGCACGCGGTCGGACTATCAGGCTGTGCGGGATTGGCTGGGCGAGCCCGCCGAGAAGCGTTTGCTATCCGCGCTCACAACTCCGGAGGTCCTCCGGCTCAGAGACAAGGCCGCCAGCACGAAAGGGCGCCGGTTTGGCAACTATGTTGTCCAGGTCATGCGGCTAACATTTACCTGGGGGCGTTTGCGCGGTCACGTCAAAGACAACCCCGCCAAAGATGTGAAGTTGATCCGCCGCCCTTCGGGCACGCCACACGTCAACCGCAGCTGGCGACTGGAGGAGGTGGAAGCGTTTTTCAGCGGCGCGCCGTTCCAACTTACGGTCCCAATGGCGCTCGGCTTATTCGCTGGCATGCGGCAAGGCGACGCGTTGCGGGTAACCTGGGCAGCCTACGAGGGCGTGACTCTCCGATGGATCGCCAGCAAGAACGGGGAGCGGTGCGCGGCACCGGTCACCGGCGAGTTCAAGAAAATACTCGACGCTGCCAAGGCGCGACGCGGCAAGGCGCTCCAAATCGCCGTCACGTCCACGGGCACGCCTTGGAGCGAGTCGGGCTTCCGCGCCTCCTTCTTCAAGAGACTGCGGAACCTCAGGGATTCCGGCGCGATCAAACCGGGCTGCACGTTCCACGGCCTCCGGCATACAATCGGTGCCAACGCCCGCAACGACGGCGAAAGTGATTTCCGTGTATCCGCCGCAATCGGCGACAGAACGACCGCGCAGGCTGCGGTTTACGGTCGCGACGCCGACCGAGAATCCGCCCAGGCGCAAGTTCTGGCGGCCGGCCAGAAACGATTCGTAAACATCGATTGGAAAACGCCAAGTGTCTGATTGGAAAACAACACTGCCTCCAAAGGGGCTAACCCCTTGGAAACGTGTGGTGCCTGGGGGCGGAGTTGAACCACAGACACGCGGATTTTCAGTCCGCTGCTCTACCAACTGAGCTACCCAGGCCTCGTCCCGAGGACGGCGTGTCTATAGGCAGGCCCCCGGTGTCTGTCCAGACCCAGCGATCACGGTCAATCCAAAGCTCCGGGACCGAATTTCATGCACCTTACGGCGAGGCAAGCCGCCCTGACGCGGGTCAAGGCGCTATGAAACCCGCCTGCCCCGGTGGGCGCGAAGTATCATCATCGTCTTCATCGTCAGTCGCTGCCGCGATGACGTAGCGACCGCTAAGCCAGCGATGCAGGTCCAGATCGGCGCAACGTTTGGAACAGAATGGCACAAGCGCAACATCCTGAGGCTTTCCACATTGGGCACAAACCGCCTTTGTCATGCGCCAACGACCTCATGCTCTACGCGGCCAAGCTCGGCCCGCAGGCTCAGTCGCCCGCCCAGACGCGCGTTGAGCACGGCCAGGGCCGGGATCGCGGCATCGACCACGACAGGCGCGGCAAGGCCGATCAGACGTACCCCGCCATCCAAACCCGCTTCCCGCTCCAAAGCGCGAATTAGAGCTAATGCCTTCGTAAGCGGGGATGCATCGGCTCCCCCCGCGTTCAGGATGTCGATGGCCGGGCGCGCCCGTCGCGGCACAGTTAATTCGAGCGTGCCAAACCGGCTCACCGGACCCAAGGCCACGCCGGGATTGTCTGGCCCAAAGGCTGCCCTGGCCGCTGAAAGCATGACGGGCGCGTCGTGGCCGCGTCCAACGAAGTCAATGACGATCAACCCACCCAAGCCCTTCAGCCTCAACAGTCTGGCCGCCGCAGTCAAAGCGGCGAGATTAGCCGACCGTGCGACGCGTTTGGTATCGCTGCCGCGGCGATCACCCAAATCCACGTCCACGGCAGTCAGTGCGCGCGTAGCCTCTATGGCTAGGGACCCACCGCCTTGAAGCGAAAAGATGGTCTGTAGGGCCTCATCCTGAGCGGCATCAGCCACGCCTCGCGCATTGCGACCCGTCATAATTTCAGCCCCAGATGCATAATGTAACAGGCGCTCTTCCAGACTGGGCGGCGCTACCAGCAGCCGCGGTGCGCCCTCGGCCGGGCCGATCAGGCGCACATTTGCCCCCTTGTCCCCTCGAACTTCCGCACGCACCTCAACTTCCACAGCCTGGCCCTCCACCAGACGGCCTGCCTCAGCGGTAATGTTGAGGATGGCGTCGGGGCCCTCGCCAAGGTCCAAAAATGCCAGAGCAGTTGCGCGTTCGACCTTGCGGACCCTTGCCACAGCACGGGCACCCAAAGCCTGGATGGCGAGATCACCATCGCGCAGGATCATCAGACGCTCAGGTCGACCATCAAGGGTCACCACACCCCGGCTCTCGCCGACGCCTGTGTCCAGATATAAACGGCGCTCACTCATACGATTTTATATCCCAGACCGGCCAAAAGGCTGGCAGTTTCAAAAAGTGGCAGGCCGACGACGGCGCTGTATGACCCAACCAGATCCGTAACGTGAGCCCCGGCCAGACCCTGAATGCGATACCCTCCAGCGGCACCTTGCCACTGACCGCTACGAATCAAAGCCTCCGTCTGCGTCGTAGACAGACGTTTGAATTTCACCCGCGTGTCACTCAACCGCACAGCTTCGCGGCCGTCGGGAGCTACAATAGCGATGCCTGTATAGACCCGATGACCGCGCCCACTGATCAGGGATAGCATTTTTCGCGCGTCGTCCGGCCCCCCGGGTTTACCCAGAGTTCGGCGGCCAACTGCCACCACCGTGTCGGCGCCTATTACGAATGCACCTGGATGTCGCAGGGCCCCCGCCCTTGCCTTCTCGCATGCCAGCCGCCTCGCCGTCTGCCGCGGCGTCTCATCGACCAAGGGTTTCTCGTCGATATCCACAGGCTCGACGAAATCAGGCACGATCCCGATCTGGGCCAGGAGCTCCAGGCGTCGGGGACTGGCGCTGGCCAAAACCAGCGGCACGGCGAGATGAGGGGGGGGAGACACTTCGCGACCTTAGCCGTTGCCGCGCAAAAATCACACACCTGATCAGCCACGCTTGACCGCCGCGCCGCGCTCTATAGGGTGCAGCCAGATGTGAACAAGCGTTTTAAGGGGTGATGCGCCCCTTCCTAGGAGCCCAACTGCATGAATAAACGTTTCGAAGGTACGCGCGACTATGTCGCTACCGATGACCTCAAGGTGGCGGTAAACGCGGCCATCGCCCTGGAAAGGCCCCTGTTGATCAAGGGCGAACCGGGTACCGGCAAGACCGTGCTTGCCTATGAAATCGCCAAGGCCCTGGACGCGCCCCTGATCACCTGGCACATCAAATCCACGACCAAGGCTATTCAAGGCCTGTATGAGTATGAGGCCGTGACCCGCCTGCGCGACAGCCAATTGGGTGACGAACGCGTCAAGGACGTTTCCAACTATATTAAAAAGGGCAAGCTGTGGGAGGCCTTCGATGCCCCAGAGCGCCCTGTCCTGCTGATCGATGAAATTGACAAGGCGGACATCGAGTTTCCCAACGATCTGTTGCAGGAACTCGATCGGATGGAATTTTATGTCTATGAGACCAATGAGACCATCAAGGCGAAGATCCGCCCAGTGGTGATCATCACGTCCAACAACGAAAAAGAGCTTCCGGACGCCTTTTTGCGCCGGTGTTTCTTTCACTACATCCGCTTTCCCGACGATCAGACGATGCGCGAGATCATCGACGTCCATTTTCCAGGTATCAAACAGAAACTGGTCTCCGAAGCGATGAGGATATTCTACGACATGCGCAAAGTGCCGGGGTTAAAGAAAAAGCCTTCGACCTCAGAGCTTCTCGATTGGCTGAAACTGCTGATGGTCGAGGACATCGACGATGTCGCCTTGCGCGAACGCGACCCGACGAAACTGATCCCGCCGTTGCACGGGGCCCTGTTAAAAAACGAGCAGGACATCCAGCTGTTTGAACGCTTGGCCTTTCTGGCCCGGCGGGAAGGCTCTACCGCACGGCCTGGCCAGAATTGAACTTAATCTTAACGCGAATTCATTGGACCGCGTGAGCGGCTTTGGTGAAAGGTCGCGCAGAGATGCGGCGGGAGTTGATCGATGAAAGCAAAGCACGGGCTGCTTATGTCGGGTGCGGCGTTGGTCATGGCCGGTTGCGCGCCGCCACATTCCCGCCCGCACCATCACGACGGTGCGCTGCGGACCATCACGGCCCTGGACTGCCCTCAGTCGCTGGGAGAATTGACACGTAAAAGTGCCTCTGCCGATGGCAAGACCTGCGGATATGCGGATGAAGGTGGCGGGCTGATCACCCTGCAACTCATTTCGTTGTCAGGGATCGACCTTGATAAGATTCTGGTACCGATTGAAGCAGATTTGCGCGGCGAAATCCCCCGGCCGGCGACACCCGCGGGTTCAGCTAGTGACAAGGACAAGGTGGATATCGACTTGCCTGGCGTTCATATCCATGCCGGTGGCGATGGCGGTGCCAGCGTAAAGGTCAATGCCGGTGCTGACCAAAGCGGTGGGCAACAGCATCATTCTGGCGTTACCGTTCAGGCCAATGATTCAGGTGCCGAAGTGCATGTGGACGAATCCCACGACGGCGTGCGCCGTGATTTCATCCTGACGGGCGACAAAGCGGGGCCGCATGGCTATCGCATCGTAGGCTATGAGGTTCGGGGTCCAAACGGCGGACCGTTGGTTATGGCCGTCGTCAAATCCAAAAACGACGAAGGCAGGAATTTTCATCACGATGTCCGCAAACTCATCGAGCGAAATATCGGTGGTTAGGGCTTGGTGATGTTTCATGGAAACATCTGAATCAAGCTCTACACTTTTTGTCTGGATCAGGATTCAGCCTTTTGATGATTCCAGCAAAAACCATCCTGCTTTAGAGGCTGCGAGGGTACAGGCGGCCTGGGGTTTCCCCGGAAGCCGACAGTCGGTGTCCGCCTGGTAGCGTCAATGTGACAACCACAATGAGGGACCGTCCGCATGCAGAAACGCTCGGGTCGCGCCGCCAAATATGAACTCTTGCAGTCGCGGGTGGCCGAACGCTCCGGCGACCATGATGCTGGCACCTATGGATTTTGCCGCCTGAAGCAAGGCAGGGCCTATGTCAGTCGTCTGGGGCAGTATCTGGATGCGCGACGTAATGTCTCGCGCGGCCAGGAACTCAACAATCCGGCCAGGATCGAATTTTCGCGAACCGGCATCGGGGGCCGCCAGCACCACGACCTGTGACGCAAGCGCCAGCAGGGGTTGGGCGGTTCGCAACGCGCGGCTGGCCTCTTTGCCGCCGTCCCAGGCCACAGCGACAACGCCGCCCACTTTGAACCCTGGCCGCACGACCAAGGTGGGGCGCTGCTCATCGGCAACAATCTGGCGAAAGGCCTCACTGAGAGGGCCAATTCCACGAGCGGCCTGGTCGCTGAAGACCAGCACATCCGACAGGCGTCCCTCAACAGCTATTGCGTTCCAGATCGGTGATTTCAGGGCCAGGAAGGTCTTGGGCGAATACGCACTGCTCGCAAAAGTCGCGCGCGCAGTTATTTCGCTCTCGGCACCGGCCGCCCGAATGCTCTCGACCACTGAGGCCTGGACACCGCCCAGGAATCCATCACCCATCCACGGTGCCAAATCGGCGACGTCGGCAGGTACGTGCACACAAACCACTTGCGCGGCAAAGGGTTCAGCCAGGGCTGCGGCAGCGTCAATTAGCGGCGCATCCGCCGTGCCGCCAGATACGGGAACCATGATCCGCGTCCAATCCATATGCAGGCCTCGGCGACTATGTGAGCCTTATCAGTCATCGCCTGAACCGGGGTCTTGTCAATCCTGAGTCTTTCCGGCCCAAGTCCTTTCGCGCCGCTTTTGTCGGCCGCCTCGCTTGCCGTGAGGGGCTGTGGGGATTAGTCCGAAATGACAGGAGCGAGCTTTGGACTTCAGAGAAAAACTTAACCAGGCCTGGGCCGCCTCTGACAGCCGACTGTGCGTTGGGCTTGATCCGCTGATGGACAGAATTCCGGCGCGGTTCCGCAGTCAGTCTCGACCGATCCTGGCCTTCAACAAATGGATCATTGACCAGGTTGGCGATCTGGTATGTGCATTCAAACCCCAACACGCTCATCATGCCGCCCTGGCCTGCGAAGCCGATCTTGCCGAAACGATTGCGTATATCCACGCTCACTATCCCACTGTCCTGGTGATACTGGATGCAAAACGTGGTGACATCGGCGCGACGGCGGACCTCTATGCCAAAGAAGCCTTTGATCGCTACGACGCAGACGCGGTGACGGTGAATCCTTACATGGGAGATGATTCGGTGCTGCCATTTCTGACCAGGCCCGACAGAGGCGCGGTGGTGCTTTGCCGCACCTCCAATCCAGACGCTGCACGCATTCAGGGTCTGGCCACAAAGGGCAAACAGCCCCTGTTCGCCGAAATTGCCCAGCGCGCACAGGAGGTTTGGAACATCCATGGCAACGTCATGCTGGTCGTGGGGGCCACCGCCCCGGAGGATATGCGGCTGGTCCGTGCCGCCGCCCCGACCGTGCCATTTCTGGTCCCGGGTATCGGAGAGCAGGGCGGCAGCATAGCCGAAGTCTTGGATGCAGGCACATCCGCCGATGGCCGGGGATTGGTGGTTTCAGCCTCGCGTTCGATCCTCTTTGCCGGGGATACAGGACAGGTTCGGGCGGCAGCCGTTGAGGCCCGGTCACAACTGGCAGGCACGTGATCCATAAGGTACCCTCCACCAGGGCCCCGGGCAAGGCACCAAGGGCCTGGCAACGCATGTTGTCGGGCCGGCGACTGGACCTGCTGGATCCCTCGCCGATGGATATTGAGGTTGAAGACATCGCTCATGGTTTGGCGCGCGTGGCGCGATGGAACGGCCAGACCACCGGCGACCATCCTTTTTCCGTAGCCCAGCACTCAGTCGTCGTTGAGGAAATTGCTGCGCACCTCGAACCCGGCCTTGCGCCCCGCTGGCGCCTCGCAGCCCTGCTGCATGATGCAGCGGAATATGTGATTGGCGATATGATATCGCCGTTTAAAGCGGCCCTGGGTCTTGATTATCGTAAGTTTGAGGACCGTTTGGCCCACGCCATACATGTACGATTTGGCCTGCCGGTGCACACCCCAGCGGCCATCGCCAAACTGATCAAGACCGCCGACCGGGCCAGCGCCTATTTCGAGGCTGTGCAGCTGGCAGGGTTCACCCCCGGCGAAGCGCTCGGCCTGTTTGGCGGCGCGCCCGGAGGCTATGGTCTGATCCTCACGCCCCTGGCCCCTCGCGAGGCGCAGGCACGCTATGTTCAGCGCTATCAGGTCTTGTCGCAGGCCGCTGGTTTCACTTTCACGGCTCGTGCGGTCGACAGCGAATGAACCCTGCCATCGTCATCGGCTTGTCGGCCGTGATCGTGGCTATGCGCGACGGGGAAGCTTGCGTTCTTACAGTGCGTCCACGCGACGTCCTTACGTCACGCCCCTCGCTACTCGAGGGCCTGCCCTTTGGCCCCTTTGATCCTGATGGCCAGCCGCGATTTGAGCTGGCAATGCGTGAGTTCGTGCGCCAGCAAACCCGATTTGACCTTGGCTATGTGGAACAGCTCTACACTTTCGGAGACCAGGGGCGTGATGCGCCACTGGCTGATGTCGGCGCGGGCGGCGCGCGTGTGATCTCGGTGGGCTATCTTGCCCTTACCCCTCTGGCCGTCGAGACCCATGCACCGGACACGCTTTGGGTGCCATGGCGACGGTTCTTTCCGTGGGAGGATTGGCGCACGGGGCGCCCTGAGGTGATCGATAAGGTGGTCGTGCCGGCGTTGACGACTTGGATCGGCAAATCCATGACCCGTCTGGCGCGGGCGAGGATGTTGTTTGCCCTTGAGGGTTCGCCGTGGAATGAGGAAAGGGTGCTTGATCGTTACGAGCTGCTCTATGAAGCCGGCTTGGCACCCGAGGCGGCTCGCGACCGTGCCCGCGCGCAGGGCAGAGCGCCCGCTGAGCCACTGGGGATTGGCGAAACGTTCGGTGCACCGATGATTTCTGATCACCGCCGGATCTTGGCGACCGGCCTTGGCCGGCTGCGCGGAAAGTTGAAATACCGGCCGATCATTTTTGAGCTGATGAGCGAAGAGTTCACTCTGTCAGCGTTGCAAAAGGCCGTTGAGGCTGTCGCTGGCGTCGCCTTACACAAACAGAACTTCCGCCGCGTCGTTGAGCGCGCGGGCCTGGTCGAAGGCGTGGGGCGAATCGATACTGACACGGGCGGCCGCCCCGCCGAGCGGTTCCGCTTCCGGCGCGAGATCCTGGCTGCACGCCCGGCACTTGGGCTGTCCCTGCCCTTACTGCGCGAGTGAGGCGCAAGCGGCCATGGGTAGAATTTGCGTCGGTTTCGGTTGCTGTCACCACCGTGTTCTGATAGCCACCGTTCACTCTAGATGGCCTGATGGCGGAGTGGTTACGTAGCGGACTGCAAATCCGCGCACCCCGGTTCGATTCCGGGTCAGGCCTCCAGATATGATCTCACAATAACTTTAGCCGTAAACGAATGCCATCAAAGCCCTTGACTCCGGCACGGATTCGCCAAATTTAGAGATCAGGGGTTGGGCTGCCATTGGCTGACTCGCACTGAGCGAGGATGAGGATTGTGTCGACGGGTCGTTACCAGGCTAGATATTGTGGAATTCGCAGGCGACTAGGCTGGCGTGTGCCTCGTCTCAGCCGGGCAAGTCACAAATGACTCCCGCTTCAATTGATCCGCCTTCCGTTGATCCTCACCGTGTTGACCCACGTGAACCTGTGCGCGATCTGAAACGGCCGCGCTGGACCAACTGGATGGTGGCCGGCGGGGTTATCCTGTTTTGGGCCGGCTTTATTCTCTGGCTGTTTAAATAGATCTACCGCGCTTTTGGTGTGGGCACCGATGTATCGAATAACTGCACCATCGGCACGACGCCATTGCCGGTATCTGCGGCATGGCCGAGGTGACGATCGATGCCAAAGGCGTCTTCGATCGTGCGCAATAGCGAATAGTGGTTATAGGGTGTGTCGTCCTTAACGCCTCGCACACCGTGGTTCGTTATCACAACTGTGGGTATATGCCCGCCGCCGTGGGCTGCGGCACAAAAGCCTTCGAGCGCTGAGGCCGGTCCTTCGTCAAAGGTGATAATAATCGCTACGTTTTGAGCTGATCGCCACTCGGTCGTGGCCTGAATCTGCCGCACCCTGCGTCCAATCTCTGCGTCGCCACGCCGTATAAGGGCTGCGAGGCTA
>JAYTXQ010000077.1:0-31081 GCA_043742825.1 Caulobacteraceae bacterium
ATTGCCCTTGCTACTGATTCGACTTGCATTTCACTCAATTGCGCCCGCCCGATCAATCGGGATCTGGGGCTTATAGCGCCATTGGTCAGCTCACGGCGCGAATTTTCAGTTGCCGTCCTAGTAAATTTGCCAGGGTAGCCGCGCGTTTACGCGTCTGTTCGCTAAGCAGGATTGGAATCCACTCAATTTCCGGGCGCAGGTGGACCGTCCGCTCGGTCAGATCGAGGCGAGCGTGTTCCAGTAATTCAGGGCTGCGGCCCGAGAGATCACAGCCCAGGCGAATCGCTGCGCCCAGTGCCCTCGCGCGCTGATAGCGTTCCGAACTCAGCAGGCGCTCGATGATCTGTGCTCCGGGAATTGCCGTCGATGCCGTGTGGCGACCAAAGACCGCACAGGCAAGGAATGCCCGTTCGGGGTGAGTCATGCCGGGGATCGGAGATCGCAGGACCTGTTCGAAAACCAGATTCGCACGGTGGTCCGGATGTAGTTGCGCGCCCAGGTCGGCGAGGCGGCAGGCTGCTGCAACCAGGGTAGCGTCGCGTCCCGCAAAACGAGGCTCCAATGTGGAAAAGGCAGGTTGGAGCCAAGTCTGCAGGGCCGCGCCAAGCGCTTCGGCCACGCCGTGGCGCCCACCAAGTGCTGCGCATCCGTCAATAAGGGGGTCGGTCTTACGGACAGCAGGGGTCATGGCCTCGAACAACAACCCCTCGCGCAGGCCATAGGCGGAGACCTTTATGGTCCGCAACTCCAACTGCTCAATCAGGGCTTCTAAGACAACGGCCGCGTGTGGCAACGCGTCCACCCGTCGGCGCGAGATGCCGTCGATTCCCTCGAGCGAGCCTCGTGACTGCTGGCTGACAAACCGCAATGTTTCCAGCGCCTCGCGGCGGGGAATTTCAAATTGATGCAATATTTCCAACGGATAGTCACATAAGCGCATGTGCAAAAGGGCTAGATTTCTCCAAGCGCCCCCAACCACATTCAGAGTTTCAGCAACAAGCTGGTCTCTGTACGGTCTCAGCTGCGTCGCGACAGCTGATCTGATGTGGTCGGGATCGAACACAGTCATTGGTGTCAGCGCGAATGGCCCCAAAGGCAGAGTCAGGCCCTGTTCGGGCCACCCGTCGGTAATGCGCGCCAACTCGAGACTGGCACCCCCCAGGTCCCCGACAAGCCCTGTCGACCCCGGCGCCCCATCTACCACCCCCAGGGCGGCATAATGAGCCTCCTGCGCACCGGTCAGGACACGAAGGTTCAGGCCGCAATGATCGCGGGCGTTCTGCACAAAGGCGGGGCCATCCAAGGCATCGCGCACCGCCGCTGTGCCAACCACATAGATCTGATCTGGACGACTGGCGTCGATCAAGGCGCGAAATCGCTTCAGCGCCATGAGCGCTGCCGCAATACCCTCAGGATTAAGCCTGCCGGTGCTACTTAAGCCTCGACCAAGGCCAGCAAGGACTTTCTCATTATAGACTGTCCATACGGTTCTGCCCTCAATCCGGTACAAAACCAGACGAACAGAGTTGGAGCCGACATCGACAACGGCGGCATCACTGTGACTTGGCCCCATTTCAGGGTCTTTGGCCAACGTGATCAAAGGCCCTTGGCCGATCTTTGACTTTCTGGCCCCGCCCGGACAAAGATGGGTTAGTCATGAAATACTCGTGTGCCGAAAAGGCGTTCTTGCGTTTCCAGCCGACCACGCGGTGGTAGTTACCCTCATAATCCAGCCACCAGCTTTGCGCCTCGTCATTAAGATTGGCCACCATGATCTGCTGCAGGATTTGTTGATGGACTGTGGGGTTTTCCACCGGGGTCATCGCCTCAACGCGACGGTCCAGATTGCGTGGCATCCAATCGGCAGACGAGATGAACACCCGAGCTTCGGTCGAGGGCATGAGCTTGCCATTGGCAAAGGCGACGATGCGGCTGTGTTCCAGGTAGCGGCCGATGATGCTTTTGACCCGGATGTTTTCGCTCAGGCCACGGACACCTGGTCGCAGGCAGCAAATGCCCCGGATGACAAGGTCGATAGACACGCCCGCCTGACTGGCTTCGTAGAGAGCGTCGATGATTTGAGGATCCACCAGCGCGTTCATCTTTGCCCATATCGCGGCCGGTCGGCCCGCTTTTGCATTTTCAGCCTCGGCAGCGATGTAGCGCAGCAGGTCTGCTTTCATTGTGATCGGCGAATAGGATAGTTTTTCCAGGTCTACAGGGGGCGCATAGCCCGTTATGTAATTGAACAGACGCCCCGAATCCCGCGCAAGGGCCGCATCGGTCGTGAACAACGACAGGTCCGTATAGATTTTGGCCGTGGTCGGATGATAGTTACCTGTGCCGTAGTGGCAATAGGCCTTTAACCCATCGCCTTCCCGCCGGATCACCAGCGACAGTTTGGCGTGAGTTTTATATTCGACGAAGCCGTAGACAACATAGACCCCGGCGCGCTCCAGATCCCTGGCCCATTTCAGGTTTGCTTCTTCATCGAAACGGGCTTTGATCTCGACCAGGGCCGTGACGTTTTTGCCATTCTCGGCCGCCTCGATCAAGGCGGCGACGATGGGACTGTTGGTAGACGTGCGATATAGAGTCTGTTTTATCGCCAGGACGTTTGGATCTCGTGCGGCCTGGAGCAGGAACTGGACCACAACGTCGAAGCTCTCAAAGGGATGGTGAACAAGGATATCTTTTTCACGAATTGCCGCGAAACAGTCCCCCCCGTGATCACGAATTCGTTCGGGAAAACGGGCAGTGAAGGCTGGGAATTTCAACTCAGGGACGTCAGCGGGGATGAGCTGATCGATCTGAGCCAGGCCCAGGATGCCGTTTACACGCACCACATCATTGGCCTCAGCACGCAGGCCATTGACGATGAAGTCGCGTAACTCTTCGGGCATCGAAGCGCTGATCTTCACACGTACCACGGAGCCGAGCCGTCGGCGTTTCAGCCGTGCTTCGAATTCTCGCACCAGGTCTTCAGCCTCTTCCTCGATTTCGACATCCGAGTCGCGGATCAGGCGAAACAGGCCGGTGCTCTCGACCTTGCAGCCAGGAAAGAGCCGATTCAAAAACAGGATCAGAAAATTCTCCAGACTGAGAAAGCGGCGTTGCGCTTTACGGCGACCGTTCTTTAGTCCTGGCAGTTCCCAGAACCGCGCGACCTGATTGGGAACCGGAGCCAGGGCATAGACCTGTCGGCCGTCCATCACACGACGCAGTTTCAGGGCCAGTGCGAAGCCGAGGTTGGGTATGAACGGGAATGGGTGCGCCGGATCGATGGCCAGGGGTGTGAGCACAGGCAAAATCTGGCTGGAAAACAAGGTCTCGGCGGCAATGCGATCCTGGGCTGTCAGATCACGCAGATTGAGAAGGCGGATGCCCGCTGTACTCAGCTCTTCGCGTAGCTCAAGCCAGATCCTTTGCTGGTCTGCCATCAATCGATTGGCATCTGTATTGATCCGGCGCAGCTGTTGGCTGGCGGTCAGGCCGTCCTGGCTCAGGACGCGCACGCCCTCGCGCACCTGACCCTTGAGGCCGGCGACGCGGACCATGAAAAATTCATCCAGATTGTTCGCTGAAATCGACAAAAAGCGCAGTCGCTCCAACAACGGGTGACGCGTGTTGGCCGCTTCCTCGAGCACACGGGCATTAAACGACAACCACGAGATCTCGCGGTTAAAATACCGATCTGTCGGCTCGATGGTGGTCGGCACGGGCGTAGCGGAGGTCAGAGCATTCGGGGTCATCAGGCGTGACATGTGAGCGAGACCATGCCTGTCTTTTGGGATCTAAAGATTGCTGCCATCCGCAAAAAGCAATTGATCAATAACTCAAACCACATAGTTCATACCTTCAAGGATTTCACGCGCCAGCCCCCGCGTAATGTTGCGTCGCTTTGCCCCCGAGATGCGATCTATTTGGTCGACAATGGCCATTGCGGAGGGAACGGATCGCTCGATTCGACTGACCAGATAGGCCAGAACACCTTCCGCTGGTCTTATATTTCGCTCACGAAAAAGTTTGAGGATCACCGCTTGCAACAACTCATCGTCAGGGGGATTAATCTGGGTTACCGCCAGCGCATTAAGACGAGACCGCAGATCCGGCAGTTTTGTGGGCCATTGTCGGGGCGTGGTCCGTGCCGTCATCAGCAATCCTGGCCCCGCGGCGGCGACATTGAGTAGATGAAACAGGGCTTCATTATCCGAACATCCATTTGCATCCTCAAGCAGAATGGGGCGGAGTCTATGGCTCGGAAACTCGCCATTGGGGCCGTTTAATACTTCGGCGCAAGCCTGTTGCGCCCAGGCCCGTGCCAGGTGTGTCTTGCCACACCCCGCCGGTCCGATGACGGTGAGGCAGCCATTGACCCAGTTGGGCCAGGCTGCAACGGCGGCGACGGCCTCGGCATTGCTGCCCGAAACGACAAACTCCTCCATCCGATGGCTCGGATCATGTGCCAGGGCCAAGGTGAGTTGGCTGCCATGGGGCGGGGCGGGGCTTAGGAAGGTCACTGCGCAACCCTAGCAATTTATGGTCCCGGGGTCGATGCATGGATGGGCTTTGCCTGCGCAAAGGGTTCATCTTCCCAAATGCGGATTGAGGGGTGTAAGGATCGGGCATGCCGAAGCTGGTCTCAAAATTCTCGCCGAAAACCGAAATCTCGCATTCTAATACCGTACTTAATTTTGATCTGGTGGAGCGATTGCGGGCGAATGTGGTCCAGGCTGCGTCTGGTGGCCCGCTTAGCGCGCGTGAACGTCATCTGGCTCGCAACAAGCTCTTGCCTCGCGAACGGGTCGAACGCGTCCTTGATCCAGGCACAGCGTTTTTGGAAGTTGGTCAGCTTGCCGCTTATGGTCTCTATGGCGACGAAGCGCCCGGCGCGGGTCTGATCACCGGGATCGGCCGAGTTTCCGGACGCGAGGTGATGGTCATAGCCAATGACGCGACCGTAAAGGGCGGGGCATATTTTCCTCTGACGGTAAAGAAACACTTACGAGCTCAGGAAATTGCGCTGCAAAACCATCTGCCGTGCGTTTACCTGGTCGATAGCGGCGGGGCTAACCTGCCGCACCAGGCCGAGGTATTTCCTGATCGCGAGCATTTCGGTCGGATTTTCTACAATCAGGCGCAGATGAGCGCCCTTGGTATCTCGCAAATCGCCTGCGTGATGGGTTCGTGCACCGCTGGCGGAGCGTATGTACCGGCGATGAGCGACGAGACGATCATCGTGCGCGGGCAGGGGACAATCTTTCTTGGCGGCCCCCCCTTGGTCAAGGCGGCGACCGGCGAGGTGATCAGCGCCGAGGAACTCGGCGGTGCAGATACACATGCGCGTCGGTCCGGGGTTGTAGATCATGTTGCTGCCGATGATGCGCACGCCCTGCGCATAGTACGATCGATTGTCGGGAACCTGAACACGCGTAAATGCGTCGATCTGGATGTCCGCGAGGCTCGCCCGCCCGCCTATGATCCCTCGGAACTCTATGGCCTCGTGCCCGTAGATGTACGCGCGCCTTATGATGTGCGTGAGGTGATTGCCCGCATCGTTGACGGTTCAGATTTTGATGAGTTCAAAGCGCTTTATGGCACAACCCTGGTCACTGGCTTCGCTCACATCCACGGGTTTCCCGTCGCCATTCTCGCCAATAACGGGGTGTTGTTTTCCGAAAGCGCTTTGAAGGGGGCGCATTTTATTCAACTGGCGTGCCAGCGTGGTGTGCCGTTGATATTCCTGCAGAATATTTCTGGTTTCATGGTCGGAGGTAAATATGAGGCTGGCGGGATTGCCAAGGACGGTGCCAAGCTGGTCACTGCTGTGTCCTGTGCCCAGGTGCCGAAGTTCACGGTGCTGATCGGGGGCTCGTTTGGGGCTGGCAACTATGGCATGTGTGGGCGTGCCTTCAGCCCGAGGTTCATGTTCAGCTGGCCTAACAGCCGCATCAGCGTCATGGGCGGAGAACAGGCCGCCAGTGTCTTGGCGACGGTTCGGCGGGATGGTCTGGAAGCCCGGGGCGAGACCTGGGCCGAAGATGCTGAAGCGGCTTTCAAAACCCCAATCCGGGAGCGCTATGAAGCTGAAGGAGACCCTTATTATGCCACAGCCCGACTGTGGGATGATGGCATCATCGATCCGGCCCAGACGCGAGATGTTCTGGGCTTGGCAATTAGCGCTTCCTTAAACGCCCCGATTCCAGCGACGCGTTTCGGCGTATTCAGGATGTAGCTCGCAATGATGTCATCTGCCGATCTGTTTCCGTCACTGCTGATCGCCAACCGAGGCGAGATTGCCCGCCGGATAATCCGCACAGCCCGCCGTTTGGGCGTGCCCACCGTTGCAGTCTATTCCGAAGCCGACGCTCAGTCCCCACACGTCAGGGAAGCCGATCGGGCGCTTCTGATCGGTCCACCTGCGCCCCGCGACAGCTATCTGAATGTGGTTCGCATCCTTGATGCAGCACGCCAAAGCGGTGCCGCAGCGATCCATCCGGGTTATGGATTCCTGTCCGAAAACGCCCAATTCGCGCAAGCGGTCCTGGATGCGGGCCTGATCTGGGTCGGTCCGCAGCCGGCCGCGATCCTGGCCATGGGCCGAAAGGACGCGGCCAAACGCCTGATGGCAGAGGCTGGGGTGCCTGTAACGCCGGGCTATCTGGGGGACGATCAAAGTCCCGAGCACTTGCGAGTGGAGGCCGAAGCCATCGGCTGGCCGATCCTGATCAAGGCCGTCGCTGGGGGCGGCGGTAAGGGCATGCGCCGGGTAGACGCTGCCAATGCGTTCTTCGAGGCTCTGACCAGCGCGCGGCGCGAGGCCATGGCCGCCTTTGGTGATGATCGGGTGCTGCTGGAAAAATACATCACCACGCCGCGCCATATCGAGGTGCAGGTATTTGGCGATACGCACGGCAATATCGTGCATTTGTTCGAACGTGACTGCTCACTGCAGCGTCGGCATCAAAAGGTGATCGAGGAAGCGCCCGCTCCGGGCCTGGACGCGGAAACCCGCGCCGCCCTTTGCGCGACCGCAGTCAAAGCCGCCCGTGCTGTCGATTACCAAGGGGCAGGTACGATCGAATTTATCGCTGATGCCTCTGGGGGCCTGCGCGCTGATCGTATCTGGTTCATGGAAATGAACACTCGCCTTCAGGTCGAGCACCCTGTGACGGAGGCTATCACCGGACTGGATCTGGTTGAATGGCAGTTGCGCGTCGCCAGCGGTCAGGTCTTGCCCTTAAGCCAGGATCAGGTGGTCATGACCGGACACGCTATTGAAGCGCGCCTGTATGCCGAGGATCCGAGCACTGGGTTTCTGCCATCGACAGGGATTTTGCGGCGGTTCGTCCTGCCGACGGGACTACGAATAGACAGTGGTTTCGAAGCTGGCGGCGAAGTGACGCCGCACTATGATCCGATGATCGCCAAGCTTATCGCCCACGGTGAGACCCGCGAACAGGCCGCGACCCTGCTGGCCCAGGGCTGTGGAAGCGTCCAGGCCTGGCCGGTGAAAACCAATGCTGCGTTTCTAAATCAGCTGCTGCGTGAGCCTGATTTTCTTGCCGGGCGCGTCGAGACGGGCTTCATTGCGACGCGCCTCGACGCCCTGATCCAAAAACCTGAACCTGATCTGGACGCTCAGGCCGTGGCCCAGGTGGTCATCACCACTGCGCTGGGCGATGGGGACGCCTCGCCCTGGTGCGCTGGCAGCTCGGTCGGAGCCTTCCGCTTAAACGCGCCCACTTTGACAACAGCCAGAGTGTTCGTTGACGGCAAACCCTTTGATTTGCCGGTGGACTATACCGGACCATCTCAGGACCTTTTGCGGGATGCGGACGGTGGTTTCGTCCTGTTCAACCAAGGCGCACCTTTTCGCCTGACGTGTGAAGGTCTGGATGCAGATTCCGCCGGTGCGTCCGTAAGCGATGGCGACGTGCGCGCACCGATGCCAGGCAGGATCGTCTCCATGACCGCCAGTGTTGGTGATCAGGTCGAGGCGGGTGTCACCCTAGCCGTCCTTGAAGCTATGAAGATGGAGCATTCATTGACCGCACCGTTCGCCGGCGAGATCGTCGAAGTTATGGCCGCCAGGGGTGACCAGGTTGCAGAGGGCAGCGTACTGGTGCGCGTCACAGCCAAGGCCTGACACCAGTTTGACCCTTCACCTGATCAAGCTTTGTGTCGGCTGTGACACGGTCGAGGAACTGCTGACATGGCGCGACTCCCTGCGGGTTCCCGGTCAACCCTGGATTTTACGAACCCGCCAGACGCCCAAGCGCGCTGCTGAATTGACCGACGGCGGGGCGCTATATCGCGTCTACAAAGGATTTATCCTGTCGCAGCAACGGATACTTCAGGTCGATACTGTCGCCACGGGACCAACAAAGATATGCGAAATCATACTTGCCGAAACCGTAACCCTGACCCAGCCAACGCCGCGAAGGCCATTCCAGGGGTGGCGCTATTTGAGGCAGGAAGATGCGCCGCCTGATGTTGACGATTTGACAGGTGAAACGAACATGCCTGCGGATCTCGTTCTGCGTCTACGCGAAATCGGGGCCTGGTAAGGGGTCAGACAGCGACGTTGTCGAGCAGGCGCGTTCTGCCCAGCCGGGCTGCCGCGAGAATGCGCAAGGGTTTGTCTCTGGAAGACGGGTCCGGCCGAGCCAAAGACGCAGCCTCGCGGACTTCGAAATAATCAACGCTGTCAAAGCCTGCGGCCAGGATTGTCTCATGACCCTCGCGTTCAATATCGGCAATCGGTACGGCCGTGTTAAGGCAGATAGCCGCTTGCCGCAAAGCCGCATTCAGCGCTGGCGCGATAGCCCGTTCGCCCGGCGTGAGATAGGCGTTGCGCGATGACATGGCCAGTCCGTCGCCTTCACGGATGATCGGTGCGCCCAAGACATGAACGGGAAGATCAAGATCAGTGACCAGACTCCTGATGACCTGGAGTTGTTGATAATCTTTCTCCCCGAAGACCGCCGTGTCGGGTCCGCATTGGATCAAAAGCTTGGTGACCACGGTGGCGACACCCGCAAAATGCGTTGGACGTGCTGCGCCCTCCAGCTCAGCTGAAACCCCAGACACAATCACAGTCGTCGAAAATCCGAATGGATAAATCATCTCAGGCGTTGGGGCATAGAGCAGGTCGCAGCCGGCCCGCCGAAGTTTGGCCGCATCCGCAGCTTCATCGCGGGGATAGGCTTCGAAATCCTCACCCGGAGCGAATTGTGCTGGATTGACGAACAGGCTGGCGACCACCCGATCTGCAGCAGCCTTGGCCAAGCTGACGAGAGACAGATGACCCTGATGCAGCGCACCCATAGTGGGCACCAGGGCAACCCGCAGGCCATCGACGCGCCAGGCTGCCACGGCTCGCCGCAAGCTGACGACGTCACGAATGATTGTTATCGAATCTGGCACGGGCGGCTTATGACGGAGTGCCCCGGATGGGTCCAGGCCCCTTGCGCGACGCCGGACTATACCCCACTCAATCTGATGTTCTGGCCAGCCGATTCCGCATGGTCACATTCAAACCGCAGGGGCCAGTTGTGACGAAAGCCAGGGTCATCGTCGTTGGCAACGAAAAAGGCGGAGCAGGCAAGTCCACCGTCGCTATCCACCTTGCAGTGGCGTTGTTGCATGAGCAGGCAAGGGTGGCCGTGGTTGATCTCGATACGCGTCAGCAATCTACGGGCCAGTTTTTTACAAACCGCGTGGCGTGGTCTGCAGCCCAGGGCGTGGATTTGCCCCAGGTCATGCTCGCCGATGCACCTGATAACCTTGTGGCCTGGCAGGCTTTGGCGGATCTAGATGTCGATTTCATAGTTATGGATACGCCGGGCGCTGACACCGCACTGTCGCGCGCCGCGCACAAGGCCGCAGATGTGATCGTCACGCCGATGAATGACAGCTTTGTCGATTTTGGCGTACTAGGAGTCATTGATCCGGTCACCCTGGAGGTGGTGCGACCCAGCGTCTACGCCGAAACGGTCTGGCAGGCGCGCAAAGCCCGCGCGATTGACCGGGGCGGATCGATAGACTGGATCATCCTGCGCAATCGCCTGGCCTCTGTAGAGGCCCGCAATCGGCGGCGTGTTGATGAACGGCTTGAGAAGTTGTCACGCCGTATCGGGTTTCGCCCTATTGCCGGCCTGCGCGACCGGGTGATTTACCGTGAGCTCTATCCCTTTGGCCTGACGGTTTCTGATCTGTCGGCGAAAGTGCGGCCCGTTCAGGTGTCATTGACCCACGTTGCCGCGCGTCAGGAACTGCGGGTTCTGATGCAGGAATTGGGCATGGTCGAGGTTATTTCAGCCGCCGCCGCCGCCTGATCGCGCGTCACTATGCCCCTGCTGATCCTTGCCCTTGGCCTGCTGGCACTCCTGGTTTGGTTGGGCCAGGGGACCCAGGCCTCAAAGCGTCATCTGAACCTTGCCCGAGCCGCTCTTGCGGTTGGAGCGGCGGCAGGAGCCGTGATTGTTGGCTTGCGCGGCCTTTGGCCACTCAGCATTGCCCTGGCTGTGGCTTCCGCCTGGCTTGGCAGGGGTGTGAAACCGTTAAATCCGGTCTCGGCTGGCCAGACCATGAGCGCGGCGCAAGCCCGCGCGATCCTGGGCGTCACTGCTGATGCCGATGCCGCTGTGATCGAGGCGGCCTGGCGAAATATGATGCGCCGAACTCATCCCGATCAAGGCGGAACCGACGGTCTTGCCGCTCAGGTTAATGCTGCTCGCGAACGCTTGCGGCGCGAGCACCCATGATAGTTATCTAGGCGCAGGCCGTGCCGGCATGGCGTTTGAAACCGTCATGGGCGGAAGTTGGGCGGTGCTCCGTGTCAGCACGACATCGATGGGATCGTCAGCTTCATCGCCTTGCGCCAGAGCAGGCCGATTGGTCCCACGATAGGATGCACCCGGGGTGAAGTAGTTTTGTGCCACCATAATGCGCTCACCACGCCCGCGTCGCTCCATGACGTCAAAGCCGGTCAACAGCAGGCCCTCAACATTGGCATTGCGCAACTGACTGGAAGAACTGCCCATAACCACGGCAACCAGACGATTGCCGTTACGCATAGCTGAAGCCGCAAGATTGAAACCCGCTGCGTTAGTGAACCCGGTCTTCAGGCCATCTACGCCGGGCATTTTTCCAAGCAGGTGGTTCGTATTATACATCGTCCGCCCGTTGTACGTGAAACTCTCCTGGCTAAACACCCGATAGTACTGTGGGTAGTCGTGCAGAATGGCGCGGCAAAGTATGGCAATGTCGTGTGCGGAAGAGATTTGCCGGCTGTCGGGGAGGCCATTGGCGTTGACATACTGGGTATTGCGCATTCCAAGCTGCTCTGCCTTCAGGCTCATCATGGCTGCGAAGCGCGACTCCGTGCCGCCGATCTTTTCCGCAAGGGCAACGGCCATGTCGTTGGCCGAATGTACGGTCATGGCATAGATGGCGTTCTCAACAGTGATCGTTTCGCCCGCACGAAGGCCGAGCTTTGTGGCCGGTTGAGCTGCTGCATGCGGCGAGATCAAAACCGAATCGCTGAGGTGAAGGCGCCCCGAAGCCAGGGCGTCAAACGCCAGATAAAGGGTCATGACCTTGGTGACTGACGCGGGATATCTGGGGCTGTCAGCGCGCTCGGAATAGAGAACCTCACCTGAACGGGCGTCCATGACGATCGCTGTATATTTTGGCTCGCCCGCGGTGACCCGCAGTGCCGGAAATTGTGCCGCAGCGAGTGAGGGTATGATCAACAGCACCGAAGCGATAATACCCGCAGTCAGACCGCGAAAATACCGATGCAGATGAATGTTCAAAACTTAGCTCCGATCATTGGTCGCGTCAAAGTGCCAGCGATAGCGAACTGTAGATTTTAGCACTTTGGCGCCGGCAGTGTTTCTCGAAGGTAAACAAATTTCGAAAACACCCCATGCCTCATCCTGCGTCGTTTAGCTCATCACTCTATTGTGAAGCAAATGCTGCGGTGCACAAAAACGGGTTGACTGCTGCAATGCAACATGCGATTAACGTTTTGTGTTCGGTTTTCCGATCTCTCCCTTGCCCCATTCCGCTGCAAAACCCAAAGGACCTATCATGGCTACCACCCGCACTAAGGCCGCCGCTGGCGTCGAAGAATTCGCTGCCAATGCGAACCAAGCTCTCAAAGACGGCATCGAAAAGTCGATGACCGCCGTCGCTGAGATCAACGATCATTCCAAAAAGAACCTCGAAGCGGTAGTCGCCTCGGTGACCCTAGCCTCGAAAAGTGCAGAGACTCTCGGTGCAAGTGTTCTGGCTTTTTCGAAAAAGTCCCTGGAAGACCAAGTTGCCGCCGCCAAGTCCCTGGCCGGTGCTAAATCGGTTCAAGACGTCATTGAACTGCAGACTAGCTTTGCCAAGACGGCCTTTGAAGCCTATGTTGCCGAAATGAGCCGTGTCACCGAAGCCTTCACCACCTCGATGAAGGATTCCATGGCCCCGATCACTGAGCGCGTCACCGTGATGGCCGAACGTCTCCAAGTTACTCACTAAAACTGCTTTCCCAACGGGACAGGCAAACATCGCCCCTCGCCGGCTTTCGGCGGGGGGCGTTTTTGTATCTGCAGCCTGTTTGTCTGCTGAGAAAAAGGTGATGAAAGGCTGGGCAGGCCTGCGACCGCGTTGCCGTCGATCCCCTGAACGAGGCGCTTTCATGCCACGCGGTGACAGGCTAGAACGCTGTTTATGTCCGATCCTCTCTCTCGTTTGGCCGACCTGGGTATTGAACTGCCTCAGCCATTGGCCCCTGTGGCCAACTACGTCCCCTTTGTTCGCGTTGGGTCGCTGCTGCATATTTCCGGACAGGTCTCTCTGGATGCCGAAGGCGGGATCAAGGGAACGGTTGGCGAAGACCTGGATCTTGCGACAGGGCAGCAGGCAGCGCGCCTGTGTGCCATCAATCTGCTGGCCCAGATGTGTGCCGCCTGCGACGGCGACCTTAGCCGGGTACGCCGGGTCGTCAAACTGGGCGGCTTCGTCCAGGCGGGGCCGACGTTTTTCGATATCCCAAAAGTAATCAACGGGGCGTCTGATCTGATGGTCGATGCGTTTGGTGACGCGGGGCGCCATGCCCGGTCGGCAGTTGGGGTCTACCGCTTGCCGATGAATTTCGCGGTCGAGGTTGATGCGGTGATTGAAGTCGCATGAAAGAGCGTTTTGGTGAGGCCTGGGAGCGGCTTTTTGGACCCCCAATCGCCCATCGCGGCCTTTGGTCATCGGACGGGGCTCCGGAAAACTCCATCGCTGCTTTCCGCGCCGCTTGCGAGGCTGGTTATGGCGTGGAACTGGATGTGCAGCTCTCAGCCGATGGCGAAGCCATGGTTTTCCATGATGCCAGCCTGTTGCGGATGACCGGCAACGAGGGACGAATTTCGGACCACACAGCTGCTGACCTGGGCAAGATGACCTTGGCGAACAGCGACGAGACCATTGCGACCTTGGCCGATGCCCTGGCTCTGGTTGGCCGAAGGGCGATGGTCCACATCGAAATCAAGATTCCCTATGGCGAGGTCGGGCCCCTTGAGCGACGGGTGCACGAGATTCTGATTGACCACAACGGTCCGACATGTGTCATCGGCTTCAATCCCTATTCACACGCTTGGTTCGCCGACCACTACCCCAACGTGCTGCGCGGGCTCGATAGTTACAGCTACAAAGGTGGCGACGCGAAGCATCTGGCCCCGGAACTTCGCAAGCAATATGCAGAGCTTCAGCATGTCGCGATTGCCCGCCCTCACTTTCTCGCCCTCAGCCTGGATATGTTGCCCAATGCCAGGTCTGACAGCCTGCGCAAAGGCGGAATGCCGGTATTGGCCTGGACGGTCCGCAAGGCAGAAGAGTGGGACGCCGTCAAAGCCCACTGCGATAACTTGATCTTTGAGGGCTTTGCCCCGTGACTACCCTTTCGGGGGCGCTGCGCGTTCATCGAAGAGTTTCAGAGATCGGCGCTGAGGCGTGGGACGCCTGCGCGCGCGCGCGGGGGCCTGCCAATCCCTTCGTCAGCTACGATTTCATTGATGCAACCGAGGCGGCCGGATGCGCGACCGAGCGGGAAGGCTGGGGACCACAACACCTTAGTCTTGAGGACGATGCCGGCCAGGTAGCAGCCGTTATGCCTCTATATTTGAAGGGCCACAGTCAGGGCGAATACATCTTCGATCACGCCTGGGCCGACGCCTACGAGCGGGCAGGAGGGCGATATTACCCCAAGCTGCTAGCGGCCTCGCCGTTTTCCCCGGTCACCGGCCCTAGGCTGTTGGTGCGGGACGATGTCGATCTTGATCAGGGCCGCGGGCGACTGATCGATGGAGCACTGTCGCTGTGTGAGCGCTTTGGGGTGTCGACACTCGGGGTGAATTTTCCCACCGAGGCGGAGTGGGAGTTCCTGGGAAATCGCGGTATGTTGCTCAGAAAAAACCAGCAATATCATTGGTTAAACCAGGGATATTCCAGCTTCGATGACTTCCTCGCTATGCTCTCGTCGGGCCGCCGCAAAACGATCAGGCGTGAGCGCCGGGACAGCATCAAGGGGCTGGAGATTGTGCGCCTAACGGGCGCAGATCTGACCGAAGATCATTGGGACGCCTTCTTTGGCTTCTACGTGGATACAGGGGCACGCAAGTGGGGACGCCCCTATCTCAATCGCCGGTTTTTTTCTTTGCTCGGCGAACGTATGGGGGATCGCGTGTTGCTGATCATGGCCCGGCGGGGCAGCCACTGGATTGCCGGGGCGCTGAACCTGCTGGGCGACGACTGCGTCTACGGTCGCAACTGGGGCTGCACAGAGGACGTCCCCTTCCTGCATTTTGAGCTGTGTTACTATCAGGCGATTGAGTTTGCGATTGAACAGAGGCTGGCACGGGTTGAGGCCGGGGCTCAGGGGCAGCACAAGATCGCCAGAGGCTATATGCCGACCGCCGTCTATTCCGCCCACCACATTGCTGACAAAGCCTTGCGCGGACCTGTTGCTCGCTTTCTGCAAGAGGAAATGCGCGCTGTGCAGGGCGAAATGGATTGGCTGGCGGAGGAGCACTCACCCTTTCGCAGTGTTACACCATAAAAGGGAAACTCTGATGGCCGACGCCGCGCGCCCCTTTGGTGGGCCGGTGCTCGCACTCTAATGCTGGACTATCGCCTGGCACCAGAAAATCCTTTCCCGGCGACAGTGCCGGCGGTGGCCTTACGGTAGCCACCCTCCTGGCGATACGGGACGCCGACCCGGCGCAACCGGCCTGTGGTTTTTGCATCTCGCCCTGGATTGATCTTGAGGGCACTGGGGCAAGCATGATCAGCAAAGCCGCCGAGGACCCCAAGGTGCAGAAAGCCGGATTAACCGAAATGGCCGGTCAGTATCTTGCTGGTGCCGATCCGCGCACCCCCTTCGCCGCGCCGCTATATGCCGATCTTCGCGGCATTGCCCCACTGTTGATTCAGGTCGGTTCAGCCGAAACCCTGCTCAATGATAGCGTACGCCTGGCAGGCCTCGCCGGGGCCGCCGGCGTGGAAGTTCTCCTGGAAGTTTGGCCCGAAATGATCCACGTGTGGCACTTCTTCTACGGCATCCTCGCCGACGGCCGCCGCGCGCTGGCCGAGGCCGGCACCTGGATCCGGGCGAAAGTGGACGCGGGTGCAGGGGCCTGATTAATCAGAAGGTTCAGGATCGCGTCCAGGCCTGATGCAGCCACGCTTCGATACGCCCGTCGATTTCGGCCGTTGAAGACAGGACGATACGGGCTGTCAACCGCTCGGACCAGCCCTCGTTCCTGGCCGCGGCCAATTCAGCAGAGACCTGCGGCGGTATCGCCAGACCGAGGATCGCCTGCCCGCCTTTGGCCGGGCGTACGGCGGCAAACTGATACTTACGCGACCACGCCGTGAAGGTTTTGCGAGCCGTCTGGATCGTCCCCGTCAACACCATTGCCTTGATATTCACCGCTTCGAAAATCGATAACGATGCCTCGTCGGTCCACAGTGCGGTGATCAGGCTTTCGGGCTCGCTCCAGCCTATGACACTGGGAAAGGCTTCGTCCAGCACTATCGAGGCACGATTTTGCAGCAGACCGTGGTTGTCTTTGAACCATCTGAGCCGGCTGCGATGCGCGGTCTCCGGGCAGGTGAGGGCGATCTGCACCCACTCGTCCATCGATCTACCCGTGTCGCGGGCCGAAACGTCGCGAACCGAGGTGAACCACTTCTGCTGTTGCTGCGTCAGTTGTCTTTCGCTCATGGCACCGCTCGTTCACCTGGGTTAAGGCTATCGTATCTGTGCAGATTGAGGGAACTTGAAGATCATGAGCCTTGATGGCCCCTACGATCCAAACAACATCTTTGCCAAGATCGCGCGCGGAGAGATGCTGGCCGCCAAGGTCTATGAGGACGATGAGACCCTGGCGTTCATGGATGTCTTCCCGCAGGCGCCCGGGCACGTACTGGTGATCCACAAAACAGCGCAGGCGCGCAATATGCTGGAAATCGATATCGCCGCTCTTCAGGCCGTCATCAGCACCGTGCAAAAGGTCACGCGCGCAGTACGCGCTGCACTAAACCCCGATGCGGTGATGGTGGCGCAATTTAACGGGTCCGTGTCGGGACAAACAATCTATCACCTGCACTTCCACGTCATTCCCCGCTGGGAGGGCCAAGGTCTGACCCCGCACGGGGCAGGTGGCATGGCCGACAGGGGCGAACTCACAGCCCTGGCAGCGCAGATTACCGCAGAGCTTTAAACCAACGCCGGCTCCTCTGCATCGCTCTCATCCCGGATCTTTGCCGGTGGCGCGGTTTTTTCGTCGAATTCGAAGGCAAGCTTGCCACCCTTCAACACCACGCGCACGTGGCCACCCTTGGCCAGGCGTCCAAACAGGATATCGTCCGCCAGGGGCTTCTTGATCGCGTCCTGGATGGCCCGAGCCAGGGGCCTAGCCCCATAAAGCTCGTCAAAGCCGTTCTTGGCCAGCCAGTCGATAGCATCGTCGCTGGTCTCGATGGTGACGTGGCGATCAGCAAGTTGGGCTTCGAGTTGCAGAATGAATTTCTGCACCACCATACGGATGACGTCCTGGGTCAGGGATTTGAACGGCACGATGGCATCCAGACGGTTGCGAAACTCCGGCGTGAACAGCCGCTTTATCGCTTCCTCATCTTCGCCTTCCATTCGCCCGCGGCCAAAGCCGATGGAATTGCGCTGGCCGTCCGAGGCCCCGGCATTGGTGGTCATGATCAGGATCACATTGCGGAAATCCACCTTCTTGCCGTTGGCGTCGGTAAGAGAGCCATGGTCCATGACCTGCAACAGGATGTTGAAGACGTCCGGATGGGCTTTCTCAATCTCGTCGAGCAGAACCACCGCGTGGGGGTGCTGATTGACTGCGTCGGTTAGCAGGCCGCCCTGATCATAGCCGACGTAACCGGGAGGCGCTCCGATCAGGCGGCTGACGGTATGGCGCTCCATGTATTCGCTCATGTCGAACCGCAAAAGCTCGATACCCAGGGTAAGCGCGAGCTGGCGTGCCGTCTCGGTCTTGCCGGTGCCGGTGGGCCCGGAAAAGAGGTAGCAGCCTATCGGCTTGGTACCATCACGCAGACCGGCTCTGGCCATCTTCATCGCCGAGGACAGCTGAGCAATAGCCTCTGGCTGCCCAAAGACCGACGCAGTTAGGTCAGTTTCCAGTTGCCGCAGGGATTCCGTGTCAGATTTCGATACGGATTTGGGCGGGATCCGCGCGATTTTCGAAACTACCACTTCGACCTCTTTGAGACCGATGACCTTTTTGCGCTTGCCTTCGGGGAGCAGCATCTGAGACGCCCCGGCTTCATCGATAACATCAATCGCCTTGTCGGGAAGTTTGCGATCGGTGATGTATTTCGCCGACAGTTCGACCGCCGCCCTGATGGCTTCAGCCGTGTACTTCAGCTTATGGAACTCTTCATAATAGGTCTTCAGACCTTTCAGGATCTTCACCGTATCTTCCACAGACGGCTCATTGACGTCGATTTTTTGAAAGCGGCGGACCAGGGCGCGGTCTTTTTCGAAGTGCTGGCGGAACTCCTTATATGTGGTCGAGCCCATGCACCTCAGTGTGCCCGAGGCCAGGGCAGGCTTGAGCAGGTTCGAGGCGTCCATAGCCCCGCCACTGGTGGCCCCCGCACCGATCACGGTGTGGATTTCATCAATGAACAGGATCGCGTCAGCGTGAGCCTCCAGCTCTTTAATCACCTGTTTCAAGCGCTCTTCGAAATCGCCGCGATAGCGGGTTCCAGCTAGCAATGAGCCCATATCGAGACTGAAAATCGTCGATTTAGCCAGGACCTCGGGAACCTCGTGGTTAATGATTTTGCGTGCCAGCCCCTCGGCAATAGCGGTCTTGCCCACACCCGGGTCCCCTACCAGAAGGGGATTGTTTTTCGTCCGGCGGCAAAGAATCTGAATGCAACGCTCGACCTCGGGCGCGCGACCGATCAGCGGATCAACCTTACCTTGACGTGCCTTTTCATTCAGGTTCACACAATAGGCCGCTAGAGCATCTCCGCCGGTCTTGACCGCAGGTTTTTCCTCCTCCTCGGTTGCGCCCTTAGGAGCCCTGACCTCGGAGGCCCCAGCTTTTTTGGCAATCCCGTGTGCGATAAAATTGACCGCATCGTAGCGGGTCATTTCCTGTTGTTGCAGAAAATAAGCGGCGTGGCTTTCGCGTTCGGAAAATATTGCCACCAGAACATTGGCCCCGGTGACATCATCGCGTCCAGACGATTGCACGTGAATTACCGCGCGCTGAATGACCCGCTGGAAACCCGCCGTCGGCTTGGCATCCTCGCCATCCTCGACGATCAGAGACTTCAGTTCGGTATCAACATAATTGGCCAGATGTTTTTTCAACGCTGCCAGATCGACCTCACAGGCTTTCATCACTGCGGACGCCTCAACATCGTCGATGAGCGACAACAGCAAGTGCTCCAGCGTCGCATATTCGTGCTTACGCTGGCTGGCCAGGGCGACGGCGCGATGTAGTGATTCTTCAAGATTACGCGAGAAGGATGGCAATGAAGGCCTCTCAGTCTTTTTCCATGGTACACTGCAGCGGGTGCTGATGGCGCCGCGCCGTTTCTATCACCTGAGCAACCTTGGTCTCAGCGACTTCGTATGTAAATACACCGCAAATTCCCACGCCGTTTTGATGTACATGCAGCATGATCTGAAGTGCACTCTCGCGAGATTTGTTGAAAAATCGCTCGAGAACCCACGTGACAAACTCCATGGGCGTATAGTCATCATTTAGGATTAGCACGCGATACATCGCGGGCTTTTGCGTTTTGGTCCTGGTCTTGGTGACGACAGCCGTGCCCGTGCCCGTGCCGATCGTCGTCGTACCCTGCTCTTTGTCAGCCAACTCGGCTCTCCGACGAAGGGGAGATATCCCCTCACCCCGATTAGATATGGAAACTTTCCGGTATTGGAAGGGCTTTCCGTATTTTACCCACTTCCAAATGCACAAATGCCTCCTCACCGACAGGCTTTCGCGTCGGGGAACCGGGTTATCCGGTGGATTTCGATCTCATTGGGATTGTCGGCAGATGACGCAGATAGAGACAGAATTCCTACATTGAACGCCCGCGAAGCGGTCCAAATGCCCAAGGCTAAGGCGTTTCTTGCGCCGTCGGGGACATCGGAAAGAGGCGTATCTCTGTCCATCTGCGTCATCTGCGGAAAAAAATCCCGAAACGCTTGACCCCAAGCCCTGACTGAGGAGTTTTGGCTTCCAAAATCAGGTGCGGCCTTTGGTAGCGGGGGTGGCGGGCAGGTTGCGGCCACGGACCACTGCACTGGTGCCAAAACGGTCGCGTAACTTATCTACGGCAGTTTCGCTGACCAGGGCGCGATACTCGTCGGCGGCGAACAATTCGCTCGTCCCAGCCTCGGTAGGTGTCAGGCCCGAGACGCTGACGCCAATCAAACGATAGCTCGTGCCCCGCAGTTCTCCGCGCAAAAGTGTGCCCGCCACTTGGAACAGGCTCTTCGCAGTTTGCACGGTGCGGGCCTGCGACTGTCGACGCGTGATCAGTTGAAAGGCGGCCGTCCGCAGCTTCAACGTGATGACGCGACCGGCGATCCCGCTAGCCCGCAGCTGTCGGGCCACGCGATCACAAAGGGGCAGGAGTTGATCCTCCAGATCGGAAAGGTTGGTCAGATCTTCGAAGAACGTGGTCTCGGCGCCGACGCTTTTACGAGCCTCGGCCGGGTTGACCCCTCGGTTGTCTTCGCCGCGCGCCAGTCTGCCCAGGCGGAGCCCGGTGGCCCCGAAGCGAGTTCCCAGATCGCTGATCTCAAGGCCCACCAGATCGCCCACAGTGTTCAGACCAGCACCCTGCAAAGACCGGGCCAGGGCGGGGCCGACACCTGGTAGGATCGAGACGGGGCGGGGCGCGAGAAACGCCTGGGCCTCGGCCTTGCCGATAACAGCAAAGCCTCGGGGCTTATCCAGGTCGGAGGCGATCTTGGCCAGGAACTTGTTCGGCCCCAGACCCACCGAGACGGTTACGCCGACGTCGCGCTCAATCTCATTTTGTAGACGGGCCAGAATCACCGCCGGCGGCGCGCCGTGCAGGCGCTGGGTGCCTGAAAGGTCCATCCAGGCCTCGTCCAGTGCCAGCGGCTGCACCAGCGGGGTTAGAGCACGAACGCGTTCGAATATCTCGCGGCTGGCAGCGCGGTATTTAGCAAAGTCTGGTGGCAGGATGACTGCGTCAGGGCACAGACGCCGGGCGGTAAACATCGGCATGGCCGACCGCACCCCCGAAATCCGGGCGATATAACAGGCGGTCGTCACCACCCCGCGCTGGGCACCGCCGATGATCAGGGGTTTGTCGCGCAATTCCGGTCGGTCGCGTTTTTCGACGGAGGCATAAAACGCGTCACAGTCCAGATGGGCCATATGCAGGTCGCAGAGTTCGCTGTGCCTGACGAGGCGGGGTGAGGCACAGCTTGGGCATCGCGGCAGCTCGATATCGAATAAGGTCAGACAGTCGCGACAAAGGGCGCTCATTAACCCCTAGATCCCCAAGGCCTTCTCTAGGGCTGGCCCGAGCCTGGACCAGTCATCGATCCGTGGGTGCCGATCCGGGGCGCTATAGGCGAAAGGACGCAGTCGTTCGTCGGCGACATGCTGAAAACAGCGAACCTGGGGAACCGCAGCGGCGACCGAATCAAGGTGCGGCAGCAGGTCATCGATGAAGGCGACACATTTGCGGGTTCGCGCCGCCAGGGCCGCAGCTGCCGGTCCCTTGGGGCCTGAATTGACAACCATGGGGTAGGGAAATCCCTGACGTGCCAACCATCGCTGCCGGCCATCGCGACCAAAACCGGGGGCATTGGTCAGAATGACGATATTGCAGCGGCCCGCCAGTCCAGCAAGTACGGCCGCCGCATCTGGGACGGGATCCATAAATTCAGCGTCGCTGCGGAAATAGGTTTCGTGCAGGGCAATGCCCTGCTCGGTTGTGATTGATTGCCTGCTGCCGAGCGGAAAGACGCTTTCGAACAAAGCGAACTTAGTGATTCGCATTTCAAACCCCTTAGGCAACAGAAACCTCTCGAAGCCGGCCATGAACTGGCCGATGACCTCATCGACATCAACCAACAGCAGCGGGGTAGCGCCATCGATTTCGATGCTTTGGGTCTCCAGGGGCATCTCTGTCGTGATCGGGTCGGCCTCCAGCGTAACGTGCGCTTAAGAATATGATGTCTCTATGCCCATCGCCGGGACAGATCGCATCGCCCCACAGTTGCACCATGAGGCCGCTTAACCATGCCGAAGAAAATCCTCATCGTCGAGGATAACGAGCTGAACATGCGTTTGTTCAGCGATCTGCTCTTGGCGCAAGGCTATGAGGTTTTGCAAACTGGCGAGGGCTTGACCGCCTTGACACTGGCGCGCGCCCACAGGCCCGATCTAGTACTCATGGATATCCAGCTACCGGCGATTTCGGGACTGGAAGTCACCGGCTGGCTCAAGGCAGACGCCGATCTGGCCCACATACCGGTCATTGCGGTCACCGCTTTTGCCATGAAGGGCGACGAAGACCGCATTCGCGCCGGCGGCTGCGCAGCCTATATCGCCAAACCGATCAACGTTGCGGAATTCCTGAACAAGATCAGCCGATTTCTGGGCTGACCGCCAAAAGTCTATTTGATCTTGCCTTCACGGAATTCCACGTGCTTGCGCACGACAGGATCGTATTTCTTGACGACCATTTTCTCGGTCATCGTGCGGGCGTTTTTCTTAGTTACGTAAAAAAAACCAGTGTCCGCCGTCGAGTTGAGGCGGATCTTGATTGAAGCCGGTTTGGCCATGTCGATCTGGTATCCTTAAAGGACCGGGCATTGGGCCGGCATATTCGAGAAGGCGCGGAAAATACGAATCGCGCGGCTGAAGTCAAGGATGGACTGATATTCTCTTCGCGACAGATCGTACTGCCGACGCTTAATCGTCTGGATTGCAGGCCCCTTATGCCTAGCGCAAATGACGACCATGTCATCACACAGTCGCTATCGCGGGTGCGAACTGCTCACACACTCACTTTAACTCGCGAACGCTAAACATGTAGGGTGATTGCAATTCCACTCGACTAGGGGATGAGAACAATTTTTCCGACATGCCGCTTTTCAAGAAACGCCTGTTGCGCCGCAACGATCTCAGACATTGGATAAATGGCAGCCAAGAGCGGCTTGATCTCTTCTCGTTCGATATAGCTGACAAGTTTGGGAAAAACGCTGCGATCGAGCACTGTGCAGCCGATCATGCATAGATCCTTGAGGTATAATGTGCGCAGATCAAGCTTGACGTGCGGCCCTGCAATTGCACCCGCCACGCCGTAACGACCGCCACGTTTGAGGATATTGAGGATCTGATCAAATTGCGGGCCGCCCACAGTGTCGATGACAACATCGACGCTTTCACCGCCCAACTTGGCGAGAAAATCAGCATCGCGGGCTATCGTGCGATCGGCACCGGCCGCGCTTATGGCTTCGGCCTTTTCTGCGCCCACGACAGCGATCACATTTGCGCCGCGCCGTTTAGCCAGTTGCACTGCGGCGCTACCAACCCCTCCCGACGCGCCGGTGATGAACACCGTTTCGCCAGCTGACAGGCCTGTGCGGGTGAGCATGTTCTCAGCGGCGGAATAAGCACACGGGAAACTGGCCAGTTCGGCGTCGCTCAGGTTGCTGGTGATCACGTGCGCATGGATCGATGGCGCAATTGCATATTGGGCAAACGCACCGTCGCGTTCCGATCCGAAATAGATGGCATCGGCAACCCCGGCGTGAGGCCCTCGGAAAACAGGCTCGACAAGAACGCGCTCGCCAATCCGTGCAGGATCAATGCCGTTCCCGACGGCTACGATATGCCCGCAGGCATCGGCACCCTGGATTCGGGGAAAGTGAGATGTCTCGCCTGTCCATCCGTCCTTGTCAGTGTCGCTGACTGATTCGGCATACCAGCCGATCCGGGTATTGATATCGGTATTGTTCACCCCGGCTGCGGCGACCCTGATCAGTACTTCGCCTTCGTGTGCGTGCGGCACCACCACATCATCACGAATTTCGAGGCATTCAGGTCCGCCATTGCTGGTGAGTAGGACGGCGCGCATTCTCTCTGGTAACGGTGCCATGGATATCAATCTGCCTTGCCATCGACCAACCAGATTGGGTCGGCCCCAGGTGCCATTGCGCCGAACGTGGTGAAAAACGAAAGCCTACAGATACGATCATCGGCAAGTTTCGGTCTGGGCAGGCTGAAACCCAGGTGCATCCTAAGCGCCCATGTTTTTCTGTGTCAGTTTGGTTTGAGCTATGTGACCCTATCGAAATGCTTTATGTTCAAATAGTATTTGGCCTCAGCCGAGGCGCGTGGGCTATGCCCGTAAGGACCAACGCGGCGGTGACTATATAACCCGTCTACCCAGTGAAGGCGTGTCGTTTTCAGTGGCGTCTCGCCTGATCGCGGCCTTTGCATGTTGGACTCTCAATAGACCACGCTATAAATGTTGCAGCACCTGTTTTTGGTAGCGAAATTGCAATGACGGGACTGGCCGGGTGGGATCGGCCAAGCGTTTTGGCACTTCATGCAAGACGAACCGCGTGACCGAAGGCAGGTCCAAAGCCAGGGCTTCTTCAAGTGTCACCCAGGCAATTTCATCCAATTCGCCGCAATCGGCTTGGGGTTCAAGACTCAACAGATGCTCTGCTTCGGCGAGAAAAAATCGAGCGTCAAAGCGTTTAGGTGAATTGGCTGGGGTGATCGCGCGCGCGATAAAATCCATCGCCTGCAGGTCTGGGATGGCACCCTGAGCCAGAAAGTCGCGCCATGGGCCTACGGCTGGCGGAGCTGAACCCGGTCTAGCCAGTAACAACCCGACTTCCTCGAACGTTTCACGAACCGCCGCCATGGCCAGCGCCCTGGCACGTGAAGCCGTTGTCGTTTTCTCCAAGCGGCTGGCGACCATCGGCCGCAGGGTTGTGGCAACAGGTACGCGGAAATCGCTGCGATCGATCCGTCCGCCGGGAAAGACCCATTTGTCCGGCATGAAACTGTGCCCGCGATGACGCCGACCCATGAGCACACGCGGCTTGGGTCCATCGCGGCGGATGAGGATCAGGGTCGCTGCGTCTCGAGGGCGCACGGCGCGACCGATTCGCTTTAGGGTGTGGGGGGTATCAGGTTCTATGTCGCCGAACGCATTGTCTGTCATACCCCTTTCATAGGCGCAGGAGCGGGCTGGGTGAAAGCCTTCCCCAGCGTCAGTTGACAGATCAGAAAGCTGGGTAGATTGAGAAGCATTCTCATTAGCAGAACGTTGTGCCGGAAAAAATGAAGCCTGATGGTCGCTAAATCAGTCGCCGCGATTCGCACCGTCAGCATCAGGACACGGCTGACGCGTTTTCTGGCGGTGTTTGGTCCCGGCCTCGTGGTCATGCTCGCCGACACCGACGTTGGCAGCATTATCACTGCCGGCCAGAGCGGTGTGCAATGGGGGTATCGGCTGTTGCTGGTACAGGTAATCCTGATCCCCATTCTCTACATGGTCCAGGAGCTGACCGTGCGTCTGGGTGTATTTACCGGACGCGGGCATGGGGAACTGATCAAGGAAACTTTCGGTCGGTTTTGGGCCTGGGTCTCGGTGGCAGGTCTGGCCGTGGCGACGGTCGGGGCTTTGCTGACCGAACTCTCTGGAGTTGCGGGGGTTGGCGAACTCTATGGCGCTCCCCGCTGGGCAACGCTTAGTTTTGCCGTCGTTGGTCTATTAATGATCGTGCTGACCGGGTCGTATCGACGGGTCGAGCGTGTAGCCATTGCCGTCGGGCTGTTTGAATTGGCGTTTTTTGGCGTTGCCTGGGCTGCCCATCCCAATCTCAGTCAGATGGCCAGTCAATCGATTCAAATTCCTCTTGCAAATAAAGATTACCTCTATCTGGTTGCGGCAAATATCGGTGCCGTGATCATGCCGTGGATGGTATTTTATCAGCAGTCTGCCATCGCCGATAAAAAGCTGGGGCCAGAGCATTTTGCGGCGGCACGGTGGGATACCGCTGCTGGAGCTTTACTCACTCAGTTGGTGATGGCCGCCGTTCTGATCGCCGCCGCAGCCACGCTGGTGCCGCACGGGGCCAAGCCGAACCTGTCGACCGTGGGCGATCTGAGCGCAGCACTGACCCCTTATCTTGGGGTGGGAATGGGGAAACTGGTCTTCGGCATGGGCATTATTGGCGCGGGTCTTGTCGCCGCCATTGTATCCTCCCTGGCCCTGGCCTGGGGACTAGGTGAGGTCACCGGTTACCGGCACTCGCTGGAATTTCATCCGCTTGAGGCCCGCTGGTTTTATGGGGTCTATGCCCTGGCTGTGGTTGCCGCAGGCGTGCTCGTATGCGTGGCACCCAATCTGGTGACACTCAACGTCGGGGTTCAGGTGATGAACGCTATGTTGTTGCCGCTCGTACTGGGATTCCTCATCGCTCTGGCCGTCACGGCCTTGCCAGAGGCCCACCGGCTAAAGGGATGGTACCTGTGGCTTGTGGTCAGCGTTGCGGGTGTCACCTGCGTCCTCGGTGTTTTTGGGGGTCTTCAGGGCACGGGCCTGTTCTGACTACCCAGAGCGGCGAGATGGTGGACGCTTGCCTCTGCGGTGGGGCAGGGGCGTTCGAGGCTTGTGCTTTGGTGACGAGGGATCGGCTGGCTCTGGCTCGCTAAGCATTTCAAACAAGAGCCCGCCGGTAATCGGGGTTGCTTCGCGCAGGCGCACGCTGACGCTACGGCCCAGCCGCCACCTGACACCAGTTCGATCACCCACCAGAGCGTGCGAGGCTTCGTCGTGAATGAAATAGTCGTCGCCCAAAGACGATACCGGGATCAAGCCGTCGGCCCCGGTTTGCGCTAAGCGGATGAAGAGGCCAAATCGAGTGACGCCGGTGATCCTGCCCTCAAAGTCCGCGCCCGTATGACGTTCAAGAAAGGCGGCGACATAGCGATCTGTGGCGTCGCGCTCGCCCGCCATAGCCCGTCGCTCGGTCATGGTGATGTGCTGGGCGGTTTGCGGCAGGTGGGTGATCTCTGCTGCGGTCAAGCCGTCATCCCCCAGGCTGAGGGCCTCGATCAACCCACGATGCACGATCAGATCGGCATAACGCCGGATCGGCGAGGTAAAATGAGCATAGCGGTCGAGGTTGAGGCCAAAGTGACCTATATTGTCAGGTGAGTAGATGGCCTGCATCTGGGTGCGTAGGACCACCTCGTTGACGATCTCTGCGTGGGGGCCGTCGCGGGTGTTTTCGAGCAGGCGGTTGAACCGGTCGGTGCGCGGTGCTTCGCCCTTGTTCCAGGGGATTTCAAGTGTCGCCAAGAAGTCGCTCAGGGCCTGCAGTTTGGCCGCGCTTGGAGCGTCGTGCACCCGGTAGACCAGGGCCAGACGTTTTTGTTCCAGGGTTTCTGCCGCCGCGACATTGGCTTGAATCATGAACTCTTCGATCAAACGATGTGCTTCCAGGCTTTCGCGGGCAGAAATCGACGCAACTGTTCCATCCTGGCCAAGAACGATCCGGCGCTCTACCGAGTCAATTCCAAGCGGCGAGCGGCGATCACGCCCCAGCTTGGCCGCCGCATAGGCTTGCCAAAGGGGTTTGAGGATAGTCTCGAGTAATGGCCCGGTCTTGGCGTCCGGGAGGCCGTCGATTGCCGACTGAGCCTGTTCATACGAGAGCTTTGCGGCCGATCTCATCAGCCCACGAACAAATTGGTGCGATGTTTTGTGCCCCTGAGCGTCGAATGTCAGGCGCACTGCCAAACAAGGCCTGGCCTCACCCTCCAACAGGGAGCACAGCCCCGCCGATAGCGCTTCGGGCAACATCGGCTCGACCCGATCAGGGAAATAGACGCTATTACCTTTTTCCCGCGCCTCATGATCCAAAGCCGATCCGGGGCGGACATAGGAGGCGACGTCGGCAATGGCGACCCAGACCGTCCAGCCGCCTGCGTTTTTGGGATCATCGTCGGCCTGCGCGAAAACCGCATCGTCGTGGTCTCGGGCATCGGCGGGATCAATGGTGATCAGGGGGAGGTGCCGTAGGTCTGTGCGCCCTCTTAAGGTAGCGGGTTTCGCGGCCATGGCTTCGGTCAGGGCAGATTCAGTAAATCCCATTGGGATGCCATGGGTGTGTATCGCGATCAGAGAGGCCGCGCGGGCATCATCTTCGCGGCCGACAACATCCAGCACCCGCCCGCGTTTGGGTCCGTAGGGCCGCTCGGAAGTCCCGCCGACCTGGGCCAGCACCAGATCACCGTCCTTGAGGTCTTCGGCCTCGTGCGGGGCGAGCAACAGGCTTTCTTTGCTTCTGCGATCGACTGGCTCGACGCGCACCTCGCGCCGGGCCTTGCGAATGACGCCCAAGATGCGCTGGGCTGCGGGGCCTAGTGTCTTGATCAGTTTGGCTTCGCGCTCGCCAGTGGCAGTGATCTCCAGACGAACCAGCAACCGGTCACCAATACCGGGTGCGCCACGACCGGCTTCGCCTGAGCCAGGAGCGAGGCGGATCAGGGGGGCGTTCCCGCCTCCTTTGGTGAGGCGAATTAGCAGCTGTCCATCGCTGGCCACCTCAACCGCATCAGCCACACCCACAGGCGGCAGAGGACCGATCTTGCGCGGTGCACGCGAAAAGGTTCGCTTAACCATCGGACGGCCTAGCGCGTCCTGGCCATTTGCCGGCCCGGCGCGGTCATGCCTTGGCGGCCTTTCGCGTCGCAGGTCTTTTGACCTTTGCCGTCGCCTTCGGTTTTGGCTTCGCCTTAGCGGGTGCCGCTGCCTTGCGCTTGCCGGTTTTTTTCCCGCCGCCGGCGGCTTCGCGAGCGGTCAGCAGGGCGACCGCTTCATCAAGGGTGATGGCTGCAGGGTCAGCGCCTTTGGGAACGTTAGCGTTGGTGCCCTCGTGCTTGATGTAGGGGCCAAAGCGACCCGAAAGCACCCGCACCGGTTTGCCACTGACCGGGTGATTGCCGAGCTCCGCCAGAGCCGCAGCCGCCGTTCGGGGTCCGCGCCCGCCAGCGCGTTTTTCTGCCAACAGGTCTACGGCGCGGTTCAAGCCCACGTCGAATACTTCTTCGACGCTGCTAAGGTTGGCATAGACACCGCTGTGTTGCAGATAGGGGCCATAGCGACCGATCCCAGCTAGAATCACAGCTTGATCCTCGGGATGATGCCCCACTTCTCGGGGAAGCCGCAGCAGCTTCAGGGCCTTGTCGATATCCACGGACGCGGGCGGCCAGTCTTTGGGCAGGCTGGCCCGCTTCACCGGTTCTGCTGATTCTTCGACATAGGGTCCAAATCGGCCGGTCTTCAGCCAGATTTCGTGCCCCGTTACAGGGTCTACGCCCAGTTGCCGGTCCCCGTCCGGTACAGCCGAATCACTTGATGAGGCCGCGATCGGGCGCGTAAAGCGACATTCAGGATAGTTAGAGCAGCCGATAAAGGCACCATACTTACCAGCTTTCAGCGACAGCCGGCCGGTCTCGCAGGTCGGGCAGCCTCGCGGGTCAGTGCCGTCAGGCCGCTCGGGGAAGATATGCGGCCCAAGCGCCTCGTTCAGGGTATCGAGGACCTGGCCCATACGCAGTTCGCTGATCTCGCCGACCGCAGCATGGAAGTCGGTCCAAAACTCCCGCAGCAGCGCTTTCCAGTCCAGCTCTCCGGCCGAAACAAGATCGAGTTTTTCCTCTAGCCCAGCTGTGAAATCATATTCGACGTACCTATGAAAAAACTGCTCCAGGAATGCGGTGACCAGACGGCCAGCGTCTTCGGGCACAAACCGGTTCTTGTCCATGCGCACGTAGGCCCGGTCGCGCAGCACCGTGAGGATGGAGGCGTAGGTTGAGGGCCGCCCTATGCCCAACTCCTCCATCTTCTTCACCAGCGACGCTTCGCTGTAGCGTGGCGGCGGCTCGGTGAAATGCTGGTCGGCTCGGGCCGCCAACACCTTGGCCTGGGCCCCTTCGCTGACCATCGGCAACCGGCCGCCGTCTTCATCGGCCTCATCGTCGCGGCCTTCCTCGTAGACTGCGAGATACCCTGGAAACAACACGACCTGACCGCTGGCCCGAAGCCCCGTCCGCCCGTCTGCGCTCTCCAGATCGATAGCCGTGCGCTCGATCCGGGCCGATTCCATCTGCGAGGCGATCATGCGTTTCCAGATCAACTCGTAAAGGCGGCCCATATCCGGTTCCAGGCGCAGCCGACCGGGATTACGCTCCAGACTGGTCGGGCGGATCGCCTCGTGTGCCTCCTGCGCGTTCTTGGCCTTAACCTTATAAAGCCGGGCCGTTTCTGGCACATAGTCCTTGCCGTAGAGCGCGCCAATGACCTCTCGGGCCTCGGCCAGGGCCTCAGGCGCTGATTGAACGCCATCGGTTCGCATATAGGTGATCAGGCCGACAGTCTCACCGCCAATATCCACGCCTTCATAAAGCTTCTGTGCCGCCTGCATGGTGCGTTGGGCTGAGAAACCCAGCTTGCGCGAGGCTTCCTGCTGCAAGGTGGACGTGGTGAAGGGCGGGGGTGGGCTGCGGCGGCCCGGCTTTTTATCGACCGCAGTCACGGTGAATTCGGCGGCCAACACCGCAGCCTTTGCCGCCTCGGCTGTGGCCTCATTGGCCAGATCAAATTTACTTAAGCGCGCGGATTGGTGTTTCACCAGCCGGGCGACGAAAGGATCGCTCTGCGCGGTGACATCTGCCGCGACTGACCAGTATTCCTGGGTTCGGAAAGCCTCGATCTCGATTTCCCGATCGACGATCAGGCGCAGGCTTACCGACTGCACCCGGCCGGCGGATTTCGCCCCGGGTAATTTTCTCCACAGGACTGGGGAAAGGGTAAAGCCGACCAGGTAATCGAGGGCGCGCCTGGCCAGATAGGCCTGGACCAGCTCCATATCGATCGCCCGTGGAGCTTTCATCGCGGCGGTTACCGCAGACTTCGTTATGGCGTTGAAGACCACGCGTTCAACGCTTGCACCCTTCACCGCTTTTCGGCGGTTGAGATCCTCAAGCACGTGCCAACTGATCGCTTCGCCTTCCCGGTCCGGGTCAGTGGCCAGGATCAACCGGTCTGCCCCTTTGAGTGCGGCCGCGATGTCAGAGAGGCGTTTGCCTGCCTTGGCATCGACTTCCCAGCTCATGGCAAAGTCTTCGTCTGGCCGAACGGAGCCATCTTTCGAGGGCAGGTCGCGGACGTGTCCGTAGGACGCAAGGACCGTGTAACCGGGTCCCAGATATTTGTTGATGGTCTTGGCTTTAGCGGGGCTCTCGACGACGACGACGTTCATTTAGGGATGTTTTCGCCAATAGTACGGGGTGGGTTGCGGGGTGGCTCGCCCGAAGTGGCGACGTGCAGAAAGTGGGGGCGGCGACGGGGGTCTGTCAATGCCGGGGTTAAATTGCAGCGGCAAGACCGCCAGCCAAAAGCTCGGCGCGACCCGCCAGGCTGAGCTCGACCAGGGCGGCCAGGA